>JAZDHJ010000081.1:0-13565 GCA_043805995.1 Candidatus Uhrbacteria bacterium | reverse complement strand
GTTCTTCTTTAGGAAAAGACAAAACTGTTTTATAAACTTCAGTAACAAAATCATCAGCTTTTTGCCAAACCAATAAAGAATGATATGCCTGCAAAAAAATACTCATAAAACCCTGCAACCCCTTAAACCCCTTATTCCCCTTAAACCATTACTCGTATCTCAAAGCCTCAATCGGATCAAGGCGGGCGGCGTGGCGGGCCGGGTAGATGCCGAACAATATACCAACAACGGTGGAAACTAGGAAGCCTAGAATTACGCCGTTTAATGGAATATTCGGATCCCAGCCATCGACAAAATAGCCGATCAGCCAGGCCGAACCTAGCGAAGTGGTAATACCAAAAAATATTCCCAGCAAACCACCCAACGAAGTGAGCATGATGGCCTCAGTCAAAAACTGATTTAAAATCTCTTTATAGGTGGCGCCAACCGCTTTTCGTAAACCAATTTCCTTTGTCCGTTCAGTCACCGAAACCAACATAATATTCATAATGCCGATGCCACCGACCAAAAGAGAAATCGCAGCAATCGAAGCCAACAAAATCGAGAGAACATTTCCGACGGTTCCAACGATGGCCACAGCATCACTTTGGGTGGAAACCAAAAAGTCATCCTTATTTTTATCACCATTCGGATTATCCAGTTTATGAGTTTCGCGCAGAGTGTACTGGGCTTCCTCCTTGGCAATTTCCGTATCAACGCTGGCTCGAGCCACAATATAAGAAACGTAATCAACGCCAACAATATCTCGCTGAGCAGTGGTAACTGGAATTGAAACCCGTTCATCTAAATTTTGAAAAAATTGTGAACCTAATTCACCAAAAACTCCAACCACTCGAAAAGACATTTTTTTAATTTTAATTTCTCGACCGAGCGGATCCTGGTCACCAAACAAACTCTCGGCAATACTTTTTCCAAGGACCGCTACTCGGGCGTAAGAATCGATATCACTCTGATCAAAGAAACGTCCGGTCGCGACTTCCTGAGAAAAAATTATTGGGTATTTTTCGTCCACCCCGTAAATTTGAGCAAATTTACTTTCTTCGGCATATGAAACAGTGGTCGAAGTTGCCAATACTGGTGAGACGGCCAAAAAATAATCCGTTTTTTCCATAGCCTTAACATCATCCAAGGTCAGAGTTTGTTCAACATACGGACTAGGTGGCCCAGACTGAGCGCTGTCTCCCGAAGAAGGCTCGACAAAAATCAAATCCGAACCCAAATCAGCCACCTGATTTAGAATATAGCCCTCGGCACTCTGACCAATTGATAACATTAAAATAACCGAGGCAATACCAATGACCACCCCAAGAATCGTTAAAAGTGATCGCGATTTATTGCGACGAAGAGATTCTGAAGCGGTTGATATCAAATCTAAAAAAACCATAAAAATTATTTTCGATATTCACCAAATCTTTTTTGATGATCTCGAGAATCAGAAATTACCAAACCATCACGAATTTTAATGATCCGATCGGCATTTTCGGCGGCCTCGAGTTCGTGCGTAACCATGACTATGGTGTGCCCTTCCTTATTTAAATCATGAAAAATTTTTAAAATTGCTTCACCGGATTTGGTATCCAAGTTTCCGGTCGGTTCATCGGCAAAAATAACGGCCGGTTCATTAACAATAGCTCGAGCAATCGCCACCCGTTGACGTTCACCACCAGAAAGTTGATTAGAAAGATGTTCCAAGCGATGACCGAGACCAACGGCTGTCAAAGCCGCAGTAGCCTTTTTAATCCTCTCTTTTTTTGGCATCTCGCTGTAAACCAAAGGTAACATGACATTTTCTAAAACCGATGACTTGGCCAATAAATTAAAAAATTGAAAAACAAACCCCACATCTTTTCGTCGTCTCATGGCCAAAGCGTCTTTTTCCAAACGAGACACATCCTCGCCATTAAAACGATATTCACCCTCAGTCAAATGGTCCAAAAAACCCAAAATATGCATGAGGGTGGATTTCCCCGAACCAGACGGGCCCATTAAAGAGACAAACTCACCGGCTTCGATATTCAAAGTAACACCGGAAAGAGCCGGTGTTACCACGCCATCATTTTCATAATTTTTTCCGACGTTTTTGAGTTCGATTAGAGGCATACGAATTTACTGGGGTTACGAAACTACGAAAAATTACGAAACCACGAAATTGGGTGGAAAAATAAAAATAATATTCCTTCATTTGACATTTGTCATTCCACCTTTTGACATTCCACTTTCGTAGTTTTGTAGCAATTTCGTTGTTTCGTAACCCTGTCTAGCTCCGAATACTAACGATAATCGTTTCGTTTTCTGACAAACCGGAAAGAATCTCCATCATTCCTTCGTCACCACGAGTACCGATGGTTACGGTTTGTTCTTTATAACTATCGCCTGATGGCAATCTGACATATTTTGTTCCGTCAGTATGTTCCAAAATCGCTCGTTGCGGAATCATTAACGTATTATCAATTTTGGCCGTCAGAATAGTTAAATCAGTCGTCATGCCTGGTTTTAATTCCGAAGTGACATCTTGAGTCATAATTTCAGAATCAAGATAAACCGTAACTTTATAATAAATTACATCGTCGATATTTTTTTCAGCCGGATCGATTTTTATAACTTGACCAACGAATTTTTTATCATCGCCAAAAGCATCGAAAGTAATATCGACCGAATCATTTAAGGAAATTTTGGAAATGTCAGCTTCGGAAACATCGGAAACAATTTGGAAGCGATTAGTGGTGGTTTGAACGGTAACCACCGCAGCCAAAGCCGAAGCCTGCTCGCCTTGTTTAACTTCCACAGCGGTCACCTTGCCATCAATCGGCGAATAAATTTCCGCATCGGAAACGGCAACTTCCACCTGAGCAAATTTAGCCTGAGCTTGAGCTACTGTCGCCTCAAAAGCCGCCAAATCAATGGCTCGCGGTGTGGCTTTAACCTGAGCCAAATTGGCGTCGGCTTCAGATAAAGTTGCCTGACGAATAAGCACAGTTGTTTCGGCCGAAGAAATCGAAGAGGCAGCGCCCGCTTCGGCACTAGCCAAAATCTTTTCGTATTTGGTCACCAAATTTTCCGCAGAATCAAGACTTGAGGTGTTGGAAATTTTTAATTGGCTGACGGTCTGCAACTGGGTATTCAAAGCTTCCTCGTCGGTTTGGACACTGTTTCTGGCCGCATCAATCGAAGTCTTCAAAACCGATAAATCATCAGAAGAAAAATCAGCTGTATCAATATTGGTACCATCAAGAGCCCGACGAGTATACAAAAGAGTGTCGGCAGTTTCTGATAAAGCCGACCGAACAGCTTCGGTAGCTGTTTCGATAGCCGAAACTTCGGAATCAAGAGTTAACGCAAAAACCAAATCTTCAGCACTGTTGCGATAAATTTTAGCTTGGCGATAAGAATTTTGGGCGCTGGTTAATGGTTGCGAATCGTTAGCAGCCAAAATATTTTCGAAGTCATCATTAGCCATGGTGTTATCGATCCCCAAAACCTCATCAGCATCAGACAAAGCACTACGAACAACAATCGTATTATTTTTCAAAACTTGAACCAAATCCTCGTAAGCCTCGGACAAATTTTCCTCATTATCAATTTCTACATTTTCCAAATCTTCCTTGGAATTATCAAGATTAGTCTGAGCTTCAGCTACACTCGTCTCGGAGGTCGCCGTAACCGAAACTAAAGAAGCGCTAGCCGCGTCCAAAGAGGCCTGAGCCGAAGCAACTTGGGCCTCGGCCACCTTTACCACCTCGTCTGTCGAACCGGCTTCTTTTTGTTCCAAATTAGCCCGAGCAATCTCGACCGCCTGCGCGGCTGCCGCCCGTTCGGCTTGAAGACCGGCCACATCGAGCGAAACCAGCAGATCGCCAGCCTTCACCTCGTCACCAACCTCAACCAAAACCAAACCGATCGTGCCACTGGTCCCAAAAGCCAAATCTACCTTGTCGAGCGATTCCAAAACCCCGGTCGCATCAACCGTCTGAGTCAGGGTTCCCCGCTTAACTGTGGCTGTAACCATAGCCGCCTCAGCCGGCTTTTTAAATAAAAAATATCCGCCGATCACGAGAACCAAAATCGCAACTATTCCAACGATTATTACAGGTTTTTTGAGTTTCATAGCGGTAGGAATTGTATCATTTGTTAAGGAAAATTGGAAGGTTGGGGTTTTTGTTGGAATCTTTGGTTTTTTGAGGATTTTCTGTTAAAGTTGAGTTACTGTATGGCAAGAAACATAGCGATTATCATCCTCTACGACCAAGACAAAAAAATTTTGCTACAACACCGTGCCGAAAATGCAAAAAGATTGCCTGGCTATTGGGGATTTTTTGGTGGCGGTATTGAAGCAGGTGAAACCCCAGAGCAAGCAGTGAGACGAGAGACACTCGAAGAGTTGAATTACTCGCTCAAAAATCCAAAACTAATAATGAAACAAAATTTTTCTTGGCAAACCGAAAATAACGAAAAATATGTTTTTGTGGAAGGATATGATCCGAATAAAAAACTTACTTTAGGCGAAGGACAAAATCTCGGCTGGTTTCATCTTTCCGAAGTAGCTGGTTTAAAAATTGTCGATCACGATCTGGAAGTTTTAAAATTCATTAAGGATAAATATTAAAACAATGACTCTATGCCCAATCAAGAACGTTTCAAAGCCTTCGTGGCCGCTTATCTCGTCTTAATAAAGGACGGGCAAATTTTACTCCACAAACGTTGCAACAGTGGCTATCAAGATGGCAACTACAGTTTAGTGGCTGGCCACCTTGATGGCGGAGAAACGACTAAACAATGTATTATTCGCGAGGCTTTGGAAGAAGCTAACATTCAATTAAACCCCGAAGATCTTGAAGTGGTTTATGTCACCCATCGACTTTCACCCGACCGAGAATATTTTGACGTTTATCTTCGGGCGGAAAAATGGACGGGCGATGTCACTATTATGGAGCCAAAGAAATGTACTGAGCTTAAGTGGTGTAAAATAAATGAACTTCCGGACAATATGATTCCTGAAGTAAAATTTGCCCTAGAGAATATCGATAAAGGTATTCATTATGGCGAGTTTGGTTGGTAAAGATATGAAACAAACTTTCACCATCGGAGTTTTTGGCATAATCAGAGACGAACAAAATCGTATTCTTTTGGTTTTAAGAAATGATTACGATTTATGGAACTTGCCTGGCGGCGGACTTGAAAAAGGCGAATCGCCATGGCAAGGAGTTATTCGCGAGGTAAAAGAGGAAACCGGACTAAATGTCGAAGCTACAAGATTGGCTGGTGTTTATAGCAAACCAGATGTCGACGAGATAGTTTTTTCATTTGAATGTAAAATAATTGGTGGAAAATTAACTTTGAACGAAGAAGCAAAAGACCTTAAATATTTCTCATTTCAAGAAATTCCAAAAAACACCCCGCCAAAACAAATCGAAAGAATAAAAGATTGGCTGGAAAACGAAAATGAAATGATAATGAAAATTCAAACCGGCAAATCTTCTGTCGAATTGATTAGGGAAGGAAAGTTGTAAAATTAAAAAATATGACTCCTCAATGCAACATCCCTGACGGCGAGTCTTTCATCGAAGAAGTTGATCAGTGGCACGAAATTAGTTACTTCATTAAAAATAATTTAGTGTATTCTTATTTTGCAGACAGAAAAGAACAACAATACGAAACTAACAAAGGCACAACTGTCGAAGAACTTTTGACTGATCCTTCGGTTAAAGAATGGTCGAAGGAATGGCTGAGAGAATTGGTGAAAAAATATTCTTCTAATAACACTTGACAATAATAACGTAATACGTTATTATTAAATTAGTTATGATTAAAAGTTTTAAAGCCAAAGAAACGGAAAAAATTTTTAATCAAGAATACTCATTAAAACTTCCATCTTCCATTCAAAGAGTCGCTCTGCGCAAGTTATGGATGATTGACGCCGCTCAAACAATAAATGATTTACGAATTCCGCCAGCCAACCACCTGGAACAGTTAAAAGGCGATAGACGAGGCCAATACAGTATTAGAATCAACGAACAGTGGCGAATTTGTTTTAAATGGCATCAAGACAATGCTTTTGAGGTAGAAATAACCGATTATCACAATTAATATGCCAAAAAAAATAAAACCAATACATCCCGGCGAAATTCTAATGGAAGAATTTTTGGTGCCTTTTTCTCTCAGTCAATATCGTTTGGCTAAGGATATCGATGTTGCCCCAAGAAGGATCAATGAAATTATTCATGGTCAAAGAGCTATTAGTGCCGACACGGCTTTGCGTCTAGGTAAATATTTTAAGACTTCCCCGCAGTTCTGGCTTAACCTGCAATCACATTATGATTTGGCTATCGAGGGTGAGGAATTATTTAGGGTTTTAAAAAATAACGTAAAGATTTTTGAATTTGCAGTTTAAAAACCCAACAAAAAAACACGCCCATTTATCGGGCGTGTTTTTTAATCATTTTAAACCTTCGGTATTTCCCCCGCTTCAACCGCCTTCGCCACCAATTCACCAACTGGCACGATCAAATCTTCTTCCTGGCCAAAGACATTGATTTTGAAATCTCCGCCTTCGACTTCTTTGGCACCAACGACAATCGTCCAAGGAATTTTCATCATCGCGGCACTGCGGATTTTTTTACCGACTTTTTCATCAGAATCATCGAGATCAACACGAAGACCGGCAGTTTCCAGTTTGACCAGAAGTTCTTTAGTGAACGGCACGAAATCAGCGCCGACCGTGGCTAAACGAATCTGGGTTGGGGCGAGCCACATTGGGAAAGCGCCGGATACGTGTTCGATAAGAATTGAGAGGAAGCGTTCGATCGAGCCCATAATGGCGGCGTGGATCATGACAATTCTTTCTTTCTCGCCTTTTTCATTAATGCAAACCAAATCAAATCTCTCCGGCATATTCATGTCGAGCTGAATGGTCGCTACCTGCCACTCACGACCAATGGCATCCTTAGCCATAAAATCCAATTTTGGACCATAGAAAGCGGCCTCGCCAACGCCTTCAAACCAATCAACTTTTTTCTCATCAATAATTTCTTTCAAAATCCCCTCAGCCTTAACCCAATTCTCCGGCTCACCCAAATATTTTTCCTGATGAGCTGGGTCATGAGTTGATAAACGAACCTTGAGGTCGAAACCAAAAACCGGATAAAACTCGTGGATGATATCCCAGATTTTTAGAAACTCGCCTTTGGCTTGTTCCAAACGGCAGAAAACGTGAGCATCGTCTTGAGCAAAAGCTCGAACTCGGGATAAGCCTGAAAGCTCGCCAGTCTGCTCGTCACGATAACAGGTGGTGGTGTTGGCATAACGCTGAGGCAGTTCACGATAACTCCAAAGTTGACGGGCGTAAATCTGAGTGTGGTGCGGACAGTTCATCGGCTTCATGGCAAACTCGTGGCCTTCACGAGTGGTAATTTTGAACAAATCATCTTTGTATTTTTCCCAGTGTCCACTTGTCACATATAAATCTTTTTTGGTGATGTGGGGGATCTCAACTTTCATGTAACCATGTTTTTTTCGCAAACTCCAAACAAACTCATCGAGTAAGTTGCGAAGAATGGTGCCGCGCGGTGTCCAGAGTGGTAAACCAGGGCCAACAAGATCGGAAAAAGTAAACAAATCGAGAGCCGGACCTAAAATTTTATGGTCGCGTTTTTTGGCTTCTTCGAGCATGGCCAAATACTGATCAAGTTCGGCCTGAGTTTCAAAAGCTGTGCCATAAATTCTCGAAAGCATTTTGTTTTTCTCATCCCCGTGCCAATAAGCCCCAGCGGTTTTGAGTAATTTAAAAGCCCCGATTTGTCCGGTTGATTCAAGATGCGGACCAGAACAAATGTCAACAAAAGTTTGCGGCATATCCTGGCCTTTTTCACCCAACCAATAAACACTAACCTGTTCATTATTGGCTTCGATTTTATCCAACCACTCGTGTTTATACTCGTTGTCTTTATAGGTATTACCGCCAAAAAACTTTCGCGCCTCCGCCACGGTCATTTCGTCTTTAATAATCGACAAATCTTCTTTGATAATTTTAGCCATCTCCTCTTCGATCTTTTTAAAGTCATCCTCGGTTATTTTGAGATCCGTATCAAAATCAAAATAAAAACCTTCGTCCGTCGCCGGACCCATGGCCGCCTTTATTTGACCCGGCCACAAACGCATCATAGCCATGGTAAGTGTGTGCTCGCAAGAATGTCGCATCTTCTCTAATTTTTCTTTGTCCATATGTTTTTTTGGGGGGGTTAAAAGGGAGGGAAAGGGTTGGAAAGGGAGGGAAAGTTTTTACTCCGTTTCGGTCTTTTCTCCACAAACGCTTTTAATAGTTTTGTTTAAAAAGTAACTGACGTTACTTAATTTATATTCTAATTTTTTAAATTGATCTTCGTTTAAATAACCAATCTTTTTTGAGAAATTAATCAGATAGGAACATTCGGCGAGCGATGCTCGAGCGATTAAAAGAAAACGTAAGTATTCTCGACTAGTGCTTTCTCTAGCTCTTCCCTCCACAATATTCAAAACCACCGAAAGAGCCGCTCGACGCAACTGCGAAGTAACACCGTATAATTCTTCTCTTGGAAAAAGACTTGACTCAACATAAACCAAATACAGAAAATCATCCGCCTTCTGCCAAACAATCAAATTTTCATAAGGTTGTTTAATCATAAATTTCTACCACCAAATCCGATCCGATCCGATCCGATCCGATCCGATCTTCCCCTCCCTTTCCAACCCTTTCCTTCTCTTTCCCCCCCCTTCAACCCCCTTTCCCTCCCTTCCAACCCCAACAAAAAACCCGAAGATTAAATAAATTAACCTTCGGGTCTCATTATTTTTGATAACAAGAGGTTCCACCCGAATTACTCCGCCTTTGGCGGAATCACTCATTTCTTTATCGCTCGAAAGATGGTATTTATTCGACCATTTGGCTGTTTAGAGCTCTCAGTCATGGCTCCAAATCCCTGTCAGTCGGTTTCGAATAAACGTGTTCTTTGTCCTCACGATATGTTTACTATACGACTAGCTCGTTTGGTCGTCAAGGTTGGTTGGTAAAAGTAAAAATTGTAAAAAATGTAAACTTTACTTTTTACCTTTTACATTTTTACCTCTTGGCCATAATCGTATCCCAATTTTGATCATTGGTGGCTATAAGGTCATCGCCAAATCGATAGCTTGACCAAAAGGCTTCGGAAACATCTTGAACTGTTTTTGACCAATCGTTGCCGTACAGATTGGCGGCTAAAGATTCCGAAGCCAACCAACGCAAAGCACCGGTCGCATCGATGGAATAAACCTTTGGAATTGACGGGAATTTAACGAGGGTTGAACCTGGACGGAAGGTAACAAGCGGACCGAGAGGAATACTCGCCATGGTTTCGGCCTCGACGGTTCTGATGCCGTAGAAATTGGAAAACCAGGATTTGTAGACAGCTTCATTGGGAAACGGGTGGCGGCGATGATCACCGCCGATGTAGTAAACGGCGGAATCGTATTGGGTATTAAGATCACCGTCGTCCGGCAATTTGATTAAGGTGCCAATGGCGACTGAGGCTGGAAAGTTGGGAAACACTTCGGACAAGCCTCGCTTTTCCGCGTCTTCGAGCCAACGTTCGCCAAAAACTTCTTCGAGCGCCATACCAATGATATTAATTTCTTCTTGAACTTCTTCATCGGTTGGTGTTTCCTCGGTTCCTTCAATTCCTTCAGTTTCGGTCGTTGTCTCTTCCTCGACTATGACTCCGTCGATTATAGTAAAAGAAGCGGTGTCGGAAGCTAAAACATTAGCCAAATCAGTGGCTTCAAGTTTGAGGGTAATTGTGCTGCCAACTTCGTTTGGTATGGTCCAGGTGTATGAACCGGTATTAACCAGGTTTCTTTCAATGACTTGGTAAGCGGTGCCTTGACCAAAGGAGTAGTAAAGATTAACAAAACTGAAACTGCCGGACGAAGACCAGTTGATAGCTTTTCTTGAATCATGGATTATTTCTTCGCCTTCGGTTGGCGAGGAGATGGAAACTGAGTTAGTGGTGGAACCGCCGACTGTACTTGGAAGATTAGGGTAAGTTTGCGAAACATCGTCGCGAACAATTGTGGCGGTGTGGACAGTGGTAACTCCTTGGCTGGCATTAGTCGGACTGCCCATGGTGACAATAATGGTTTCATCAGGCTCGACAATTCTTTCTTCAATAATTGTAATCGTAATACTAGTTGTGGTTTGACCGGCAGAAATGGTGGCCGGACTGGCGGTGATGGAATAATCGACTCCGGAACCGGTAGCGGTGCCAGCCACGGTGTATGGAACAGTGACGGTGAGGGCTGAGACAGCGGAAAGCTGGGCGGTCAGAGTTATGGTGGCATCATTTTCTATTTGTGATTGGGTTGATTCTGTCCAGGCGACAGTTGGAGAGGCATCGTCATCGGTGATGGTCGCGGTGTGAACTGTGGTCGCGCCTTGAGTGGCATTGGTTGGTGAACCCATGGTCACAATAATGGTTTCATTATTTTCATCGAGCGTATCACTTGTGATAGTAATTGTAATATTAGTTGTAGTGTTCCCAGCGGTGATGGTGATCGGACTGGCCGTCACGGAATAATCTGTACCAGAGCCAGTCGCGGTGCCGGTCAGAGTGTATGGGACGGTGACATCCAAGCCGGAGACGGCGGAAAGTTCGGCGATTATTGTTATGGTTCCCGATTCTTCACCGGCTGACTGAGACGAAGTTGTCCAAGCAACAGTTGGCGAATTGTCATCATCGGCAATCGTGATGGTCTGAACTATAATCACACCGTTCGTGGCGTTGGTTGGTGCGCCCATGGTGATAATCGCCGTTTCATCGTTTTCATCGAGAGGGTCATTTGTAACAGCAACCGTCACGGTAGCGGTGGTTTGTCCGGCTGAAATTATTATCGGACTCACAGTGATCGAATAGTCGGTACCACTGCCGGTTGCGGTACCGGTTAAGGTGTATGGGATAGTGACATCGAGTCCGGAAACCGCCGAAAGTTGGGCAGTAACGGTCATCGTACCAACAGATTCGACTCCGGATTGGGTGGCGGTTGTCCAGGCGACCGACGGAGCTGTACCGGTATCAACAATGGTCAGAGTGTGTTCGATATCTGTGCCAAGAGTGCCGTTTGTCGGTGCACCAAGCGTGACGATGGCGGTTTCATCGTTTTCATCGAGGGCATCGTTTGTGATGGTGTAAGTAATGGTGGTGGTGGTTTGACCGGCGGTGATGGTGATCGGACTCGCAGTTGTTGAATAATCAACACTGCCACTCGCGGCGGTGCCCGAAAGAGTGAATGGAATTGTGACATCAAGACCGGAAGCAGTGTTGAGTTGAATAGTGACGGAGGCGGTGCCGGCATCTTCGGCTTTGGATTGTGAGGTTGAAGTCACGGTGACGGTTGGAGCGACATCGTTATCGGTAATTGTAAGCGTATGAACCGAGTCGGTGCCAAGCGTGCCATTTGTTGGAGCATCAAGAGTGAGAATTGCCGTCTCATCATTTTCATCAAGAGCATCATCGGTGATTGCAAAAGTGACAATGGCTGTGGTATCCCCGGGAGCGATCGAGACAGGACTCGCGGTGACTGAATAATCAGAACTGCCGCCCAAAGCTGTGCCGGTTAGAGTGTATGGCACAGTGACCGTGAGACCAGAAGGAGTTGAAAGTTGAATAGTAACAGTGGCCGTGCCGGCACTCTCGGCTTTGCTTTGTGAAACGGAAGTCACCGTGACGATTGGTGGCAGATCATCATCGGTAATCGTGGCTGTGTGGACAATCGTGGCGCCTTGAACGGCGTTTGTGGGGTCGCCCATATTGACGATGACAGTTTCATTGGTTTCATCGAGAGTGTCAGAGGAAAGGGCGATAGTGATATTTCCAGTAGTTTGGCCAGCGGTGATGGTGATTGGACTGGCGATGATGGAATAGTCGGTGCTGCCGCCGGTGGCTGTACCTGTTAGAGTAAATGGAACAATGACATCCAAGCCGGAGACGGCGGAAAGTTCGGCCGTCACGGTCAGGCTGCCGGATTCATTGACTGATGATTGACTGGCTGAAGTAAAGGTAACGGTTGGCGGATCATCGTTGTCTTGAATGGTGAGAGTGTGAATCGTATCGGTGCCGAGCGTGGCGTTCGTGGGTGCACCAAGGGTAACGATGGCGGTTTCATCGTTTTCATCGAGGGCATCGTTTGTGATGGTGTAAGTAATGGTGGTGGTGGTTTGACCGGCGGTGATGGTGATCGGACTCGCGGTAATGGAGTAGTCGGTGCCACTGCCGGTCGCGGTGCCGGTTAGTGTGAATGGAACCGAAACATCAAGACCGGAAGGAGTATTAAGTTGAACAGTGATGGAAGCGGTGCCGGCGTCTTCGGCTTTTGATTGTAAGGTTGAAGTCACGGTGACAGTTGGGGAGGCATCATCATCGGCGATGGTCGCGGTGTGAACTGTGGTTAATCCTTGAGTCGCATTGGTTGGTGAACCCATGGTCACAATAATGGTTTCATTATTCTCGTCGAGAATATCGTTCGTGATGGTGATGGTAATATCGGCCGTGGTATTCCCGGCCGTGATGGTGATTGGACTCGCGGTTATAGAATAATCAGTGCCTGAACCGGTGGCTGTGCCGGTTAGGGTGAATGGGACGGTGACATCGAGGGCGGAGACAAATGAAAGCTGAGCCGTCACGGTCATGGTGCCAGCAGATTCGCTCGCCGATTGAGAGGCTGAGGTAAAAGTGACAGTTGGCGGTTCATCGTTATCATTGATCGTGGCTGTGTGGACAGTCGTCACGCCTTGCGTGGCATTGGTTGGCGCGCCCATGGTGACGATGACGGTTTCACTGGCTTCTTGGAGGGCATCATCGACGATCGTGATAGTGATGTTGGAAGTGAGGTTGCCGGCCGTGATGGTGATTGGCGAGGCGGTGATCGAATAATCAGTGCCGCCGCCGGTGGCTGTGCCGGTTAGAGAAAATGGAACAATAACATCATGACCTGAGGCTGTAGAAAGCTCGGCCGTGACAGTCATGGTACTAACTGATTCAGCTGCGGATTGAGATGAGGCGGTGAAGACGACGGTGGGTGAATCATCATTATCAACTATGATTGCCGTTTGTTCCGGAGTTAAACCTAAAGTGGCATTTGTCGGTTCACCCATGGTGATGACGACAGTTTCGTTGCTTTCATCAAGCGTGTCGTTAACAATTGTTATAGTTATATTTGAAGAAATTGAACCGGCTGGAATAATTATTGGACTGGCAGTAATCGAGTAGTCGGTGCTGCCGCCGGTGGCCATGCCGGTAACAGTAAATGGAACAGTGACATCAAAAATTGAAGTTTCTGAAATCTGGGCGGTAACAGTCATGGTACCGGCTGATTCATCATCGAATTGTGAAAGCAGCGTCCAGGAAACCGTTGGCGGTTCTTCGTTATCGGTGATGGTCGCCGTGTGTTCGATCGTCGCGCCTTGGCTGGCATTAGTTGGCGCACCCATGGTCACAATGACGATTTCGCTGGATTCTTGGAGAGCATCATCAGCAATAGTGATGGTGATGTTGGAAGTGGTT
>JAZDHJ010000080.1:0-12707 GCA_043805995.1 Candidatus Uhrbacteria bacterium | reverse complement strand
TGAAGTTCGAACTTCTTAAGAAAAAAACTCGTTTAAATCACTTTGCCTTAAAGTCCAAACTGTATCTTTGTGCCATCAGATCCAGTATGAATGAACTTACGCGGTTGAGGCAGAGTCACGGGTGGCGTGCGTAAGGTGAGTCAATAATTAAATAATTTCGATAATAATGTTCCCCACAAAAATCATCCGTTCCAACCGCCGCACTATCAGCCTCGAAATAACTTCCGAGGCGGTTTTGGTCGTGCGAGTACCACAGCGGGTTTCGGAAGCTTTTATTGAGAAAATCGTGCGGGATAAAACAGCTTGGGTGGAAAAGAAAATCTCGGAAATGAAGAAACGACCTCAGTCACGGGTGAAAGAGTTTATTGATGGTGAGCAGTTTTTTTATCTTGGTGAAAGTTATGGTTTGAAAATTACGAAAGCCAAAAAAATCGAATTAAAAAACGATCTGATTTTTCCGGAAAAGTTTTTGTCAAAAGCTAAAACAAAAATGACGGCTTGGTATAAACAGGAAGCCCAAGAAATTCTCACCGATCGCGCGAAAATTTGGGCTGAGCAAATGGGGGTAAAATTTACGGCCGTAAAAATCAACAGCGCAGAAAAAAGATGGGGTTCGTGCAGTCATAAAAATCAACTCAATTTTGGCTGGAAATTAATTTTGCAACCGCTCGAGGTGGTCGACTACGTCGTCATTCATGAGCTGGCCCATGTTCCGCATAAAAATCATTCAAAAGATTTTTGGAATTTTGTGGTTCGGTTTTGTCCGAATTTTAAAGCGCTCAGAAAACAACTCAAGAATAATCAGTATGCCCAATCTTGATATCAACCCCGACTTTGCTCGCGCTCTCGACCTCATGGAAAATTCCACCAGGCCGGTTTTTGTGACGGGGCGAGCCGGGACAGGGAAGTCGACTTTGCTGCAACATTTTCGTTTGACCTCAAAAAAGAAAGTTGTGGTTTTGGCGCCGACCGGGGTGGCGGCTTTGAATATTGATGGTCAGACAATTCATTCTTTTTTTCTTATCAGACCAGGTATTACTTTACGTGAAGCCAAACGGGAAGGGGCGCAGGCTAGTAACAATCAAGTTTTTCAAGAAATTGAAACCATTATTGTCGACGAGATTTCTATGGTGCGGGCGGATTTGTTTGATGCTATGGATGTGTTTTTGAAAGCGGCCATGCATAGTAAAAAACCTTTTGGCGGCAAGCAGATTGTTATGATCGGCGATTTATATCAGTTGCCACCAGTCGTTCGTGGCGACGAGGCCGATGATTTGAAAAAAGTTTATGAAACGCCATATTTTTTTTCAGCCAAAGTCACGAAAGAATTGCTCGAGACAAAAGATGGTTTGGCTTTTGTGGAACTGGAAAAAATTTATCGTCAAAAAGATTCTCGTTTCATCAAAGTTTTGAACGCCGTGCGCAATCGTTCGGCCACTGATGAACATTTGGAGATTTTGAACTCGCGTTGTAATTGTGTTGAATGTGATGAGGATCTCGATGAGACAATTATTTTGACGGCCACCAATAAACAGGCTGATACCATCAACGCTTGTCGACTGGCTCGTCTGCTCGGCAAAAGACAAGCTTTTAAAGCCAGCGCCAGCGGTAAGTTTCCCGAGAAGGATGCGCCGACGGATGAGGTTTTGGAATTGAAGCCGCAAGCTCGGGTCATGTTTTTAAATAACGATTCACTTGGCCGTTGGGTAAACGGCTCGCTCGGCACCGTCAAAAAACTTTCGGAAAAAGAAATCATCGTCGATCTCGACAGTGGCGACCGAGTCGAAGTCGCACCTTATACCTGGAATCTTTTTCGTTTTGAGTTTGATAAAAAATCTAAATGTTTGGAACGACAAAAACTCGGCAGCTTCACTCAAATGCCGCTTCGTCTGGCTTGGGCGGTAACCATTCACAAAAGTCAGGGCAAAACTTTCGAACGCGTAGCCATCGATCTTGGCCGCGGAGCTTTTGCCGCTGGCCAAGTTTACGTTGCTCTCAGTCGCTGTCGTTCGCTCGAAGGAATTTTTTTAAGTCAGCCTCTTGGTTTGTCACAACTCATCATCGATTATCGAGTCATGAAATTTTTGACTTCGCTTCAATACGGTTTGGCTGAAAAGGCCATGCCGATGGCTAAGAAATTAAAAATCATAAAAAAAGCCATCGAGAAAAAACAGCATCTCCTCATGACTTATCTGAAAGCCAAGGATGAAAAATCCAAACGCAAAATTTTACCGCTGCGTCTTGGCGATATGGAATTCAAGGGCAACAAGTTTTTTGGTTTGGAAGCTTATAGTTTGGAAAGCGAAGGTCGAAGGAATTTTAATGTGGCCAGGATTTTGGCGGTGGAATTGGTGGGTGGAAGTAAAAGTGTAAAAAGTAAAAACGTAAAGGTGTAAAAGCGTAAAAGTTGGGTTGGAATCGATCCTCGCCCCTCTCCTAAAAAGAGAGAAGTTTGGGTCGGTGGTGGTTTGAGTGTAAAATTGGTTTGTGGTTGTCTTGAACTCTGATTAAAATGATTTATTGATGACTATGATTTGATCAGTTGATTAAAAACAATAAACCAAAATCATTTCAATCATTTAATCAGTGGAATCAAAGTTCAAGACAAAAACCCAAACCGCTCCACCACCAAAAATTTACTTTTTACCTTTTACATTTTTTACTTTTTAATCACTCGCCAATATGACTACCCAACTCTGGTACCAATCACTTATCAAACCAACCTGGGCACCACCGGCCTGGCTGTTTGGTCCGGTTTGGACAGTGCTTTATTTAATCATCATTGTTTCTTTCGGTTACGTTGTCCGTCTGTTTTTAAAAAAGAAAATTTCTGGGTTGGTGCTTTTGCCTTTTGTTTTAAATGTTGTTTTTAATTTATTATTTTCACCAATCCAATTTAGTTTGCAAAATAATTTATTAGCCAGCGTCGATATTATTTTGATTCTCGGAACTTTGATTTGGGCCCTCGTGGCCATTTATCCGCGAGCTAAGTGGGTGACCCTCGTAAATATTCCGTATTTGCTTTGGGTTTCGTTCGCCACAGTTTTACAGATTACGGTGACGGTTTTGAATTGGTAGAAAGGGGGGGGGTGAATTACGAACACACGAATGTTGGCGATTGTAGAGACAGGGCATTGCCTTGTCTTTTTACATGGGAATCCGTATTCGTAATTCGCGCCCAAAAAAAAGCCATCCCGTGGGGAGGGTTGTGATGAATGGCCGGCAGTCTTGGAAAACCAGACTTAGGCCTTAGTGTCGAGGGTTGTTGGGCAGACTTGGAGGAGAAGGCTTTTGGCCTCCTCGTTGAGTGGTAGGTGGATCGTCACCAGGTCACCCGAGATCTCGTCGACCAGAGGCCACAAGTTGGCGACCTGGGAGTGCCTCGGGTTGATCGAGTCCCTTCGGTCACCAGAGATGACCGTCAGGGTGTCTGCATCGATCGCCTGGGGAGTGACGACTTCCATTCCGCGACGACGTTTCGCTGGTTTTTCGGGGTTGGCTTCGATGACCCTGACGATCTCGTCGGCTTCCTGAGTGCATCCGGGGAGAATCGTCAAGTCGACGATTCCGCCGCCGACCGATGTCGCGAGCGCCATCAGGTCTTGAAGAAGTGGTTCGCTCGAGTCGACCTCGATTTCGACCGTGTCGAAGCAGACGAGCACTCGTAGTGCTGTGCCGATTCTCATGGAATACTCCACGTTTCATTGTTGTTCTGGCCGGATTTTTTTATCACGTTTTGGTTGAAAGGTCAAGGAAGGTGGGTTGGAGGTGAGCGAAAAAAATGAACCGTATCTGTCGAAAAAAGCATTATGCAAAAAATACATAATACAAATTTTGATCGATTGGTGGTTTTTTTTGCCGGTTTTGTTTTAAACTTTTGTTTTTTGTGGAATCTACCCAAAAACCCCAACTAATGGACATTTTCCCCAAACCTGCTAACCTATCAACTATAAATTCCATAATTCAATAATTCGATAATTTTAAAATTCACTAATTTTACGAATATGACTGCCAAAAAAACCACTAAAAAACTCCAACCAAAAAAGGAACTCTCGATCTCTGAAATTAATAAATTAGTTCAGGCTGGTACCAAAGAAGCAGTGGCCAAACTCGAGAGCTTGTTTGATAAGGAAACCGATTTGGATAAAAAGGATTGTTTGTTTGCGGCCCTCGAAGAAGCTGAAATGGTTTATTACGAACCAACTAATGATCAAGAAGAAAAAGATTTTGGTCTGGCCAAACTCATCAACGACAAAGAAGAAGATTGGTTCTACCAAGACATGGAAGCCGAAGCATTAGAATGTCGACTGGATTTTGCTGAACTGGAATTGGCCGTGCGCGAAAAAATGTTGCGTGATTCGACTGGTAACAAAAAAGAACTGGCTCAAATTAATCGCGACGTGGCTCACGACATGATGATCATGTATAAAAACCAGTTAGCCGAAGTTAAAGAGGAGTTGTCAGATATTGAAGCCTGGATTCAGACCGCGCAAAAAATGCTCAAAACCAAAAAGTATCAAAATTTGCCAGCCGATTTTTTTGACAATTATCATTTTGATGACGAAGACCTTGATGGTGATGACGACGATTGTTGTTGTGATTGCGGTTGCTGCTGCGATGATGAAGATGATTGCGACTGTCCATGCAATTTCGAATGCACAGAAGATTGTGATTGTGAAGCAAGTTGTGTTTGTAACGAAGGTTGTGATGAAACTTGCGAGTGCGGCGCAGGAAAATAAAATTTCTATTAAAATATACCGCTTTTTGTGGTATATTTTATTTACTTAAAAAACTTTTTAAAAAATTATGGATCAAAATTATCAACCCCCAATGATTAACCAAACCGTAGCCGAAGTCGAATTCGAGGTTTTTCAAGCCGAAAAAATTTCTAAAGTTAAATTATCCGATTATCGTGGCAAATGGCTGGTCTTATTTTTCTATCCAGCTGATTTTACTTTTGTCTGCCCAACCGAATTATCCGAAATGGCCGATTATTATGAGGAATTCAAAAAACTAAACACGGAAATTATCAGTATCAGTACTGATACGGTGTTTGTTCATAAGGCCTGGCACGATGAATCACCGGCCATTAAGAAAATTGCTTATCCGATGGCTGCCGATCCAACTGGAAAATTGGCTCGTCAATTTGGGGTTTATATCAGCGAAGAAGGTTTGTCTTTGCGTGGAACTTTTGTTATCGATCCGGACGGTTTGGTTAAGGTTATGGAAGTTCATGACAACAGTGTTGGTCGCAGTGCCCCGGAATTATTGCGAAAAATTCAGGCTGCGATTTTTGTCCGCGAACATAATGGCGAGGTTTGTCCAGCCAGCTGGAAACCGGGCGCAACAACTTTGAAACCGGGATTGGATTTGGTAGGGAAGATTTAAAAAAAGTCAGAGACAGGAATTAGTTTAGGTAACCAAGAACCACAAAGAGAATACTCAATCTTTTTGGAAAGAGCAGCAAAAATGTCGGCCGAGGCTGAGACAATCCAACAGGAAATAGACGCTCTGATGAATTTTCCCTTACCTGGTCGAGCTAAAGATTCTTTTGCTACCCTGAAAGAGTTAAGAGCTGAAATGGCTACTGGCCGAGAAATTCTTAAAAGGTCTCAGTCAACAAAAGAGTTCGATGAGGAATATCGAGAATACATGAAACGATTGCAGATGGAAGTTAAAAAAGTTGAAGCCTTGCTTGGTATCATTGAATTGCAGAAAGATTTAAAGAGATTTGTTGAAGCAGCTCAAATGTTGGTCGTCGAAGATAAAAAAATAGCTTCAGATTTAGGCAGAATGAGGAAACACAGATTTGCCAATACTGGGGTTTAGAAAAACCCCTGCAACCCCTTCGTCCCCTGCAACCCCTTCCACCCACCACCCCAAACCTGCTACAATTTAAACAAGATTCATAAATATAACTCTATGCCAGACAAATTTACCGAGACCAAAACTATTGGTTTAGGTAGCCGTATGGGTTCTTCCGTCAAAAACGTTTTCTTGGGTTTATTAATGTTTGTGGCTTCATTCGGCGTGCTTTATTGGAACGAAGGTCGCATCGATCTTTCTTCGGTCGCTAACCAGGCCGTCGAGATTTCTTCCGAGTCGGCTAATACCGATACTTCCTTGAACGGAAAACTGGTTTCCTTAACCGGTAGTGTCACCACCGCCGAAACCGTGGGCGACGATTGGTTGCTTGTGCCTGGTCCATATTTGGCCGTTGACCGAGTTGTTGAAATGTACGCTTGGGTCGAAAAGACCGAGGAAAAGGAACAGAGTAATCTGGGCGGTTCACAAACTGTCGAGACAACTTATAGTTATGTAAAGGAATGGAAGACTGATCCAGCTTCTTCCTCGGGTTTCAAATATTCCGAAGGTCACGTAAACCCGACCATGTCTTCAAAGGGTGGTGAGTACGTAGTAAATGACGCCAAGGTTGGTGTCTACTCAATTGATCCAGGTAAAATCGATTTGCCAGAATACAGCGATTTGTCACTTGAACCAGAAATGTTGAATCTGGAAGATAGCAGTGCGACTTTAGCTAATGACCAGTATCTTTATTTACCTTATTCAACCGGCAGTACTTTAAACAGTCCTCAGGTTGGTGACGTTCGGGTAAGTTATAAAGTTTTAGAACCAGGTTTTGATGGTACAGTTTTTGGCAAACTTAAGGGTTCACAAATCGATCCTTATTTTGACCAAGACCAAAACGAACTTTATCGTCTTTTTGCTGGGACAAGAGATGAAGCCATTGCCACTTTGCACGGTGAGTTTGTCATGATGCTTTGGCTCATGCGTTTGCTTGGTTTCATTCTCATGTGGGGTGGACTGACGGCTTTGTTTGGACCGTTCACCACCTTACTCGACATCATCCCAATTCTCGGTAGTCTGGGTCGTGGTGTGGTTGGGGCCGTTATGTTTGTGGTGGCTTTAGTTTTAGCCGCCATCACCATTGTAATTTCCATGATCGTTCACAACATCGTCGCCCTCATCGTGGTCATTGTTTTGTCTCTGGCTGGCCTTGGTTATGTCATGAATATTTTGCGGAAAAAATTGAAAGATAAAGAGCCAGGTGGTTTAGGGGGTTTAGGTGGAATTGTTGGTGGTTTGATGGGCAAGAAGTAGATGATTGGTAGAACGTAGAATTGTAAAAGACCGACGTGTTAAACCGTCGGTCTTTTTTTGGTTTCAACCCAAATAATGCTGTCATCCCGAACCAGAGAGGGATCTCGCCTCGTGATCTTAATTAATCTCCCTCGGCGGGAGAGAGCTGGCCGTGCCCTCCCGTAGCCCTGCGAAGGAGGGGGTGGGGGCCGATCCGCCCAATCCAATTTTACGTTTTTACATGTTTACCTTTTTACATTAAAACCAAGATGATTTAAACTAGATTAAAATTCAGATAAATAAAAAAAAGTATGCCTTATCCAGAACTTCGTCTTGATCCTAGCGAATTATTTACTCCAGCTGCTTCCAAGAAACATCCGGACGCTGATCGGATAGTTGCAGATCTTAGTAATCAACTTTCTAGACGGGGCATTGAATTATATCCGATAGCCTGGGAAATTTTTACTGACAAATTATTTCTTGACGCTTTGCCGCCCGAAATTCGCGAGAACCCTGAGCAGCTGGCTTTGTATGCCGAGCACACCGGAAAATTATTTGATCTTTTACCGAGGGGTGGTTTCTACGGCGAACGTTTAACACTGCCAAGAACAGGTGAGAACGGAAGGATTCATGAACCAGATGAAGGTCCACGGATTCTTTTAGGTGTTTTGCGCGAACTCGGGTGCGACCCAAATTATGTTTTGATGTTTCGTCTTACTCAACCATCAGCTGAACCAAAACCTGAAGCTTTCTGGACGACGGATTTTTTTGAAACACAGCGCGGTCTTAGCCAAGAAATTTTTGGTGATAGAAGAAAGTCAGCCGTCACACTTATTAGTACTTTGGCTACCGTGGCTGGTGAAGGCGGAGTTATTCGCGACATAAACGATGATGGCGGTTTAGCCGTCCGGCAAATCGATCCGCAGCCGTTTGATCAAAAGAAAGCCATCGCGGTTTTCTCACCGGAAGAATAATTGGTTGATTGTAAAAACGTAAAAGTGTAAATAGGTAAAAGACCGACGGGTAAAATCGTCGGTTTTTTTGTTCTCCTCACCCCTTACCCTCTCCCGACCCCACTTCGCTCGGGCTTCGAGGGGCAGGCTGGAGAGGGAGAGTTCTCGGTTTGAGCGTTTTTAAAAAAATTAATCTCCCTCTCCGGCGGGAGAGGGCAGGGGTGAGGGGTCAACCCATTTTTACAGAACCCCATTTTTAAGCTAAAATAAGTTAGGACTATGTCCAAACTCTCTATTCATATCGTTGCTTGGAACAGTATGTCCGGTTTGCCGGATCTTTTTGAATCTTTGTTTAATCAGACTTTCAAAGATTTTTCGGTTCGGGTGGTTGACAATGGATCCAATGATGGGGTGGAAAAGTGGTTGCGGGAAAAATATCCTACCGTCATGCTTATTCGCAACACTCGGAATTTGGGTTTGGTGGCCGCCTATAACCAAATGTTTAAATTCACACTTAGTAAATTACCGGTTGATGAGCTCACAAATCATTATTGTCTTTTGGTTTCGCCTGATATTATTTTGCGACCAAATTGTCTCGAAGAATTGGTAAAGGCAGCTGAAGCTGATTTGACGATCGGGAGTTTTACACCAAAAATTTTAAAATCTTTTCAAGATAATCAAGTCGACGAAGTTTTAACCGAACAAGTTTGTTCTGATGTGATTGAAAGTACTGGTCTTCGCAGCAATCGTTTCCGAAATTTTTTTGAGCGCGGAAATAACGAACTTGATCAAGGTCAGTACGATTTGGCTCGCGAGATTTTTGGTGCCAGTGGTATTTTTGCCATGTATCGGGCTTCGGCTCTTGATTCCGTTCGCCTAAAAAATAGTGAATATTTTGATGAGGCTTTTTTTTCTGGTTATCACGAAGTTGATTTAGCTTGGTGTTTGCAAGGCCGAGGTTTTGAGGCGCGGTTTGTGCCGGCCGCGGTGGCTCATTGTGCTCGCGGGGCTTATGGTCAGAAAAAATTTGGCTTATTTCAAAATTTTCTTCATCATCGTCAGGAAACCAAAGCTGGTAATTTTTTAATTGTTCGTAATCGTGGTTGGGTATTAGTTAAAAACATGAGTTTTTTAGATATGTTTTTGGCCGCGCCCTGGTTGGTACCAAGCGAAAGTTTACGTTTGGTTTACGCCGGTTTATTTTCACCCTCCAGGTTCTGGTCTTTTTTTCAATTTCTTGGTGGTCTGCCAAAAATGTTAAAAAAACGAAAAGAAATTTTATCTCGTCGCACAGTTCCTCGGAGTAGTATCAGTCGTTGGTTTGTTTGATTGGTGGGCGCAAAGGTATCAAGGGGTGCAAATGGGGCAAAGGGAGTGGAAAGGTGGTACAATAACAAAAACCAAATGCCCCAATTGCTCCCTTTGCGCCCATTGCGCCCCCCCCAACCCAATATGCACAACCCTCAATTTTTAACCGAGACCGAGTCACTGCAGTCGCAAAAAAAACATCAGCGGCGCCGAAGTTTTTTTATTGGTTTTATTGTTGTGGTAATTGCGGTCGGAGCCTTGGCAATTTGGACAGCTGTAAATGCTGGGCTTATGGCCACCTCGCTTTTAGACGGTCGTGATCGCTTGCTTGAGGCCAAAGATTCTGTGGAAAATTTATCTTTTGAACCGGCCAAGGAATCTTTAAATCAAGCTGAAGCGAGTTTTGAAAAAGCGAATCGACATTTGCAGCGAATCAGTTGGTTAAAAGTTTTGCCTTGGCTTGGCCCGCAAGTCGAAGCTTCGGAAAAAGTCTTGAATGTTTCATCCGATCTTTTTAAGTTAGTCGATCAAATTGCTGATTTGGGTGCTGATGTGGTGCGTTTGGTTGGCGAGGCTAATCAATCAACCGGCGGCGCTAATGAGATTTTGCCATTACGTTACGATGAGTTGTCACCAGAAACCAAACGCATTGTTTTGCAAAGAATAAATGGCGCGGCCCCCGATTTAGCTTTGGCCGCCGAGCAGGCCAAAATGATTTTGGTTGAATTGCAAGATATGGAAAATGTGCCCGAACCAATGGGTTTGGTGGTTCGCAAACTCGACGGTTTTTTGTCTGATGCTTACGAAACATTGTCTTTAGCAGCCACGGCTTCGCGTCTTATCCCAGCTTTTACCGGTCTTGGCGATGAGAAAAATTTTCTTATTCTTTTGGAAAACAATTCTGAAATGCGACCAGCTGGCGGTTTTATCGGTACGTACGGTATTTTGCGAATTGAGGATGGTGAGATTAGGGAACTGACGTTAAAAGATTCTTATCTTTTGGATTCGGCAGCCGACCCAACTTATAACGCCACCCCACCGGCGCCGTTGCAAAAATATTTGTCTGCCAGCAAATGGTATTTTCGTGATAGCAACTGGTCACCAGATTTTCCAGTTTCAGCCAGAAATGCCATCAGTATGTTTACGAACGAGGTTTTGTCGATTCCGGTCGAGGCGCGTTCGAGCATCCAAGAACCTTTATCTTTTGATGGGGTAATTGCTTTTACACCAGAATTTATTTCTGATCTTTTAAAAATCACCGGACCGATTGTGGTTGGCGATCAAATTTTTTCGGCCGATAATATTTTAGACACGTTGGAATATCAGGTGGAAAAAGCTTTTGCTGAAAATGGTCTTCCATATTCACAGCGTAAAGATATTATTACTTCGCTTTTGAATGAAGCAAAAACGAAAATTTTTGATTTATCGTTGGCTGACTGGGCACCGTTTTTTCAGGCTTTAAAAAATAATCTCGAGACCAAGCAAATGGTCCTTTTCAGCAGTTTTTCTATCGAGGCTGAAGAGGTAATTAAGAAAGCCGGTTGGGGTGGCGTGGTCGAACCCGGTGGTGGAGATTTTTTAATGGTGGTTGATGCTAACTTGGCGAGTTTAAAAACCGATCCGCAGGTTGAACGTTCAATTTCTTATTCGCTCGAAAAATCTGAAGATGGTCGTTTTATTGGTAAAGTAAATATTCATTACAACCACCTCGGTGGTTTTGATTGGAAGACCACGCGTTACCGCACCTACACCAGAGTTTATGTGCCACGGGGTAGCGAACTTATCGGCGGTTCGGGTATGTTGCTCGATGACAAAATAAAAAATTCGAGCGGTGCAGTCGGCCTCATTGATGTTGGACAAGAACTCGGCGCCACAGTTTTTGGCACTTTTATTTCCATCGAACCTGGCGAGAGTCGAGATTTGTCTTTTGAATATTATTTACCAGCCGCCGTTTCTAATTTGATTGAAAATGGCAGTTATTCGTTAGCTGTGGATAAACAAATCGGCACCCTTGGCCACACTTTGACTTTAGACCTCAATTTTGGTAAAAAAGTCGCAGGTGCCGAACCGGCCGAGGCCCAATCAGCCTGGGGTGACAAGATTTACGGCTTAGAAACGGTTTTGAACACAGATAAAGATTTTTACGTTTGGTTTTAGATTGGCTGAAGTTACGAATAACGAATTTTGACACGAATTCACGAATCAACGAATATCGGTTCCGTTCGTAGGGACAGATCATTGATCTGTCCCTACGGTCACCAATATTCGTTGATTCGTGTCACAATTCGTGATTCGTAACCCCACAGAATTCCGGCTTATATGTTTATAAAAAAAGGTCGTCGCAGGGTTGCGAACGACTCTTGAAAGTGTGGTGGCCAGACCCTTTAGTTTGGTCTTTTTTCTATAACCACCATAAAGCCTGGAAAGTCTGGCGTTCCGACGGAAGTTCGCCAAAGTGCCAGAGTGTTTTTTCTCTTGTCGGTAGTCAAAGTGGCGCGATGTCTGGCCTTCTCGAATTCGAGTTCGCCTACTAAAGTTTGCGAGTCTCCTTCATAGACCAAGAAGTTCCTTCTTCTTCTTCCTTCACAAATTGCGACGGCCGTCTCTATGTGACTGTCATCGGTTACGACTTTGTCAAACAGTAGTTGAAGGCTTGTGGCGAAACAGAGGGCGGAGGCATAAACCACCGTTCTTGTGTCGGCCACCTTGTCGCCGGGTCTTACTTGGTGTTGTTTGACAACCTCAAGCAATCTCCATCTTGGTGTGTTGACAGCACCTTTCAAATCGTCCGAGACGCTGACATTATTACTCCGGAAAGGCGGAAGAAAATGGCGGTCTGTGTGTTCCCACAACCTCATTGTAATTTCTTCGATCGAGGTTCCGAGATCTGGAATGAGGAAGGACGACGGAGAAGAAGCGCAGAGATCTTCTGTTGTGTAGGGAATCTGTTCGAGAGCCGTTCGTTGTTCGGCCGTGAGTTCGCCGAACAGCTTTGTGGTTTCTGCCAAGCCGATGAAGTTGTCAGGTTTAAAAATACGAGCTCTTTTGTGGCCGTCCGGTTCCTCGGAAAGTATTTGGCGGAATCGAGAATTGTTGATGGCGGGTTCGGGCGCCATGAGTTTTTTGCAAGCCGCGATTGTCCTTCTTCGAAGTTCCGGATCGTCGGTGAGGTATTGCCAGAAGGTTCCAGGCAGGCCACCTTCTGGATCATACGCAATTTAACCAATTCTCCTAAATACCCTACAATGTGATTAGTCCGACTTTAACTAATTACCAGTATGCCTAATAATGAATTCAAAACATTGGAATTAATTTTTCCACAAGGAATATTCGACTGGTTTGAAA
>JAZDHJ010000079.1:0-8126 GCA_043805995.1 Candidatus Uhrbacteria bacterium | reverse complement strand
GGATCAAGAAGACCAAGATCAGAACGGAGCCGGCGCACTTAAGTAATTCAACTAACTCATTAAAAACCAGCAAGCGTTACGATCGCCTTTGAGGCGACCCCACTCATTAAGCCACCAGCTTGCTGGTGGTGTCTAACTTTCTGCCAAGCCAACCTTTCGACTTTTAAACCATTTCTGTACACGACTTCTTGATCAACAGAAATTTCCAAACGAATAAAACTTTGGAAAATTAAAAAGACAAACAAAAGGAAGAGTAAGAATAAGGCGATAGTGCCAAAGGAATCACTACCATAAATTATCGAACAAATAAAAGTAACGAACAAAACCAAAGTAAAGAGTACTGTACCGACACTCGGCCGACCGACTACTAACAAAGATTGGCCAGATAAATTTTTAATGATTTTTAGTTTCATAGCCAAGTATAAAAAATAATTATCACGGCCAAAATAATCCGATAAATTGCAAACCATTTATAACTTACACCTTTCATGACTTGTAATAAAAGCTTGATGGCTAAAAAACCGGAAATAAAAGCGGCCATGAAAGCCACGATTAACGACAGCCAATCAAAATCTCCTTTGTCTAAAATAATTTTTAGAAGAGCAAAGCTGCCAGCTGCGGCGATGGAAGGAATTCCGAGGAGGAAAGAAAAACGAGCGGCTGCTTCACGCGACAGACCACCGAATAATCCAGCAGTAATGGTGATACCGGAACGCGAGGTACCTGGAATTAGGGCAATGATTTGCGACAAACCGATCATTAGTGATTTTTTGAAACCGATTTTATTTATTTCGGTCTCAAAAACTTTTTTCATCTTACTGTCAGCAATCCACAAAACAATGCCCCAAAAAATCAACGAGAAAGCTACGACCGATGGTGAACGAAAAGTCTCTTCGAGCCAATCACCAAAAAAGAAACCAACGAATAAAACCGGAATTGTGGCGGCGACTATAAACCAACCGAGACGACCGTCTTGATTTTTTTTGAAAACGCCAAGAACAATTTTTTTAACGTCGGTCCAGAGAGCGACAATAACGGCGGCTAAAGTGGCTAAATGAATTACCGCGTCAAAAGCCACATCGTTAGCCGAAGCACCGAAAAAATTGGCCGCCAAAATTAGATGACCAGAACTGGAGACAGGCAGAAATTCGGTTAGGCCTTGAATAATTCCTAAAATTATTGCTTCAAACATAGTTTGTGATTACAGATTGTGATGACAGATTTTTACGGATATACGGATTTTTTGGAAGCTGGAGACAATTTTCAATCCAACATCTGTATATCCGTAAAAATCCGTAATCATCCCTATGATACTTCCTCAAAATATTTATAAAAACAAGCCAAACAATACGTTGTCCGCTCAGGAAAAGTTTTGTTGATCGAGACGATCATTTCTTTTTTGCATTTATCGCAAGTTCGACTAACAAAAACTGCACTGTTCGCCTCCTGAATCATTTCTGACATGCGACGGATGAAATGTTTATTGGGTGGAGCGATACGCAATTGTTTATACAAAGCAATCTCAGGTTTCAAAAAAGTAAAATAACGTCCAAGCACCTCGTCACGAATCGGTACGCCACACCAACCGTCATCAATTTCATCGATACAGTCAGGAATCTCGGAACTTGAACGAGCTTTCGAAATATCGACTCGTCCTTCACCAATCGCATCAGCCGAGGCTGGATCATAAATACTCGCTCCAAGTTGTTTGGCTTCGGTTTCAGTTGAAAGCCAATACATAGCCGAAGCAGATTGAAGGAAATAAACTGGTGAAAAATTCAATGGAAAAAATTCACCATATTCACCACGAGCCAACATGGCAGTTTTAAGTTCATCAACCCGAGACCAGTATTCTGCTTCGGAGTAAGGTTGGTTGAAAATGTGAAATTTTTTGTGATTCAAACCAACACAACCAAAACAATTTTCACATTCTTTGCACTCAAAACAATATTCCATGTTTTGACACCTGATAATTGAGTAAGAAAAAAGACAGTTGGAACTATTTTCAGCAAAAACACATTGATAGCATTCAGCTGCGTCACTAGCGCTAATTAAAAACGCGCTATCACGAACTTCCATGGCCGTAAAAGCCGTATAATATAAACCGGTCGGTTTTTCTACACAAGCAAAACAAAATCGACAGTCCCGAGCTCCGACCAAATATTCACCTTCACAGCCTTCAGCGTTGAAGTTCATGTTTTGTGGCCAGACGGTATTTTGAGTAAGCAACTCGTGAAATTTATTTTTCCATTCATCAACTACCGAACGACGACCTAAATCGATGGCTGTCCGACGTTTGTTATATTCTTCTTCGGTTAATTGTTCATTGAAAAAAATGTTCTTTTTGTGTTTTCGAATCGAGACACCAAAACAATCCGAACATTCGGAGGCAATAAAAGCAAAAGCCGAATTCGACAGAGCTCGCAAATCAGAAGCGTATTGCGAACGATGAACATTAAAAGCATCATTTACGTGATAACTATCAACCGCTTGCAAAACATTATGAATCTCGGCCGAGCGTTCGCCTAGAGCCGAAAAAAGCGTGAAAAAACATTCGCGATTCCGACCACCGTCAGCCACAAAATAACTATCAATGTCACCCTTGGAACCAAGGGCCATGGAATGCTCGGGGTCGACAGTGTTATTGGCCGCTTTGAGCGGAACTTTAATTTGCAATTCTCGAAACTGCTCAAAAAAAGATTTTTGGGTATCGTATTCCCTGCCCTCACTGGAAAAATCATTAGTCAACCATTCTTGATCAGGCAAAACTTTTAAGCCACTCGAAGGATGAACGTACGACAAAACCGGTTTGTCTGTCGCCGGATGTTTTTGCCACCACCATTGAAAACCGTTCATAAAACCCGAGAGAATGCGCATTCTAGCGAGTGGTGAGTGAGAGGCTGGCGGGACGTTGAATTTTTTGTACCAACTGAGTTCCTCGGCGGTCATTGTCCATTTTTCGCTGGTGAGGGTGCAAATTTTATCGGTGAGTTGAGTGGCGTCGAGGATCTTTTTGATGGCGAGGTCGTAATTTGGAGTATAGTTCATATTAATTTATCTTTTCAATACAATCAGCATAACATTTTTTGCAAAAAACTTTTCGTTGTTGATATTTGACATTAATTGAAGTAAGAATTTTTTGATGACACTCTAAACATTCACGCTTTTCAAACTGTGCCAGTTGCATGGTTTTAAAATGATCAAACATTCTAAAAATAAAATGACGATTAGGTGGTGCAATACGATTTTTTCGATAATGAGCAAGTTCGGGTTTAAAATAAGAAAAGTGACGGCCGAGATCCTTGTCTTCAATAGAAAAATTACACCAATTGTCATTATAATCATCGATTGAATCCGGTAAAACTTCGGCGGTGATTTTTTCTCGTCCTTTTGATATTTCAAAACCGCAAGCGTCCTCGGAACAAGCCGGAAAAAGTTTTCCACCAAATTTTATAACATCGGACAAAGGATGGTTGGTATAACCCACCAAACCCCCGTACTCCGGACATCCGGTGGTCATTAAAAATGGGAAAAACTTTCCGTATTCACCGCGAGACAACATATTTGTTTTTACCTCATCTAGCTTTTGCCAATAAGCTTCCTCGTTGTACTGTCGATTAAAAATACAAAAATTTTTATATTGCAGACCTACACAACCAAAACAATTTTGGCAATTATAGCAGTTAGCGGAATATTCACAGTTGTCACAGCCAATACACCGCCAAACAAATTTACAATCGTGCCCCTTTGAAGGTGTTAAAGAAAAGTAGCAATCAGACGAACCCGATAGTCCCCAACACCAAGCGCTATTTTCACTTGTCCCCGGAGCATAACCACACCAATAATTACCACGACCCGGACTTAAAAGAGAAAAACAATTTTTGCAATCAACACAATCATGCAAATAATCACCACTGGAATTTTGTCCGCCGATATTATAATTTTCCGGCCAAAAAGTATCGGACAGCAACAACTCTTCAAATTTTTTCAAATATTTTTCTTGTTGACTCCGACAACCCAAATCAATTGACGCTCGGCGCTTTTCATATTCTTTTTGGTCCAACTGTTCATTAAACCACAAATATTTTTTATTTCGTCTGTTGGTCGCCCCAAAACAAGATTCACAATTTCGACAATCAAAAAGAAAAGCTGAATCAAGACAATCAAAACTATCGCGAACAAATTGACAATTATGCAAACGTTCACTTTGAATAATATTATGACAACTGGATAAATTTGAACAAGAAACACAATCGGAACAATCTTCCACATCTTTAGCTAAAGCACAAAAAAATGAAGCTTTACTTTTTGAAGCCAGCACAAAATAGCTGTCTTGATCACCAAAAGAAACTAAAGCAATGGAATTTTCCGCTGGCACAGCTGTAGAAAAAGCCGCCAACGGAATCTTTATCTGCAGTTCTTTAAATTGTTCAAAAAATGAACGGTTCGGCTGATAATCTTGCGTGATTTTTGAAAAATCTCTGGCAAACCATTCTTTATCAGGTAAGACCTTAAGACCGCTGGCCGGATGAATAAAAGAAAGAATTGGTTCACCAGTATCAAAATGTTTATTCCACCACCATTGATACCCCGTAGAAAAATGAGCCAAATATAACCAACTGGCTGATGGTGAATGACCGGGCGGCGGCACATTAAATTTCTTATACCAACCAATCTCCTCGTCGGTCATCAGCCACTGTTCGCCGGTGAGGACGCAAATTCGCTCGCCCGGAACAAGCTCATCGAGAATTTTTTTTACTTTTTCGTCGTAGTTTGGCGTGTGAGACATATTTAGAGGGAATCGAATTACTAATCTGTCCGAATATACTAATTTAGATCGAAGTCACGCGGCGAGATTCTTCTCCCTTTGACTCGACTCAGGGCTCTGAGTCCAATCGAAGAGTTGACTCGGGATGACAGGTTGGTGTATCAAAAATTCGTATATTAGTAGAAAATTCGTAATTCGCTTCCTCAATTATTTTCTTCGAGATATTTAAGATAGCAAACCTGACAATAAATTCGGCGATCGGGGAAAGCTCGATTGTTATATGTTACGGTTTCTTGGCCACACGAGGCACAAGTTCGTTTTTCAGCAATTGGCCCATAAGAAAAATCCAATAATCTTACTAATCGCGTGGCGTAATGTTCGGTCGGAAAAGGTAATTTTTTATTTTTGTAGATTTCGTATTCAGCCTTAAGGACACTGTAATGTCGCCCAGCAATTTTATCATAAATTGGCACACCGACAAACGAATCACAACCTTCGAGCTTTTCGGGAATATCGCCAGCTTCTTTAGCCTTATCGGAATCAATTTGCGGAGCAAAAACTTGACCTCGTACAGGATCGAGATTAAGCGCACCAAATTGTTCGAGCTGTTCCTTAGTATAATGAATATAAAGTTCGCCAACCGAATTTTGAAAACCAGCAATGCTGGCTTTGGCTGACCAAAAATTTCCATATTCACCTTGAACCAACATTTCACATTTAATTTGATCAACCGACAGCCAATATTCGACCTCGGTATATTGTCGATTAAAAATACAAAACTTTTTATTTCTCAAACCGACACAACCAAAACAATATTCACAATTTTCACATTCAATGCAATATTCAAGATTAGTCCCATAAGTACAGGCTGAAGAAAATTTTAAACTCTGAACGTAAGTTCCGCCAGTGATCAAATAACAATTTCCGGAATAAGCGGAACCGGAAGAATAACAACTATTCTCAAGATTCACCCCGATCCGACAACGGTAACAATCGGTTGAAGCGTGTTCAAAAAAACACTCCTCACAACGCACGCAATTATATAAACGCTCGCCAGAAGATTCAATATTACCAAAACCGTGTACGGCTGGCCAAACTGCTTCACGATTAACTAAACCTAAAAACTTTTGCCAATGCCCATCAGCTTGACGACGATCAGATAAATCAACTTCGGCTCGACGTTTTTTATATTCTTCTTCAGTCAGCTGTTCATTAAACCAAAGAAACTTCTTATGACGACGATTAACCGCGCCAAAACAATTTTCACACTCCTGACAATCAAACAAAAAAGCACTCTGAAAACATGATCGAGATTCAAAAACAAAAGCTGAATCAGCGATATTTTGGGAACCACCGACTCGAAACGATCGACTGACTTTTTCACAGTTGTTTAAATCGATTGAATCTTCGCAAAAAATTGCCGTCAAAGTATAAAAACAATTTGTGACAGCTGAACCGCAAGCAAAAAAACTATTTCGGGTTTTAAGGCAACCAACTACTACCGAAGATTCATCGGTATCAACATTTCGTGTTGCATTGAAAGGTACCGAAGTTTGTAATGACCAAATTTGTTCTAAAATTGATTTCTGCGAATCAAATTCAAGACCGTATTTAATGTTATCGGCTTCTAAAGCTTCTTTTGGAGTTATGGCTTTTAACGGCGAGTCTGGGTGTATGGCCGATAAAATTGGCCGACCGGTAAAAGCGTGCAGTTTCCAAAAAAGCACCAACCCGTTAGAAAAACCATTTAAATAAATCATTCTCGTCTGCGGCTCAATCGGACACGGTGGAACTTGAAAACGACGACAAATCTCGATTTCCTTTTCATTAAGAAGCCAATCTTTTTTGGTAATTGGACAATTTATTATTTGACCCGGTTGAAGTGAATCGAGGATGGTTTTGATTTTGGTATCAAATTTTGGAGTTTTACTCATACCGATAGGGGAGGAAAGAGAATTAAAGGCCTCGCCCGTGGCCAGGCTCTGCCCATAGGGCAACGCCCGAGGGCTATGGCCGAGGGGAGGGAAAGGGATGGAAAGGTTGGGTTAGTTGTTTTCTTCAAGAAATCTCAGATAACATTCTCTACAGTATACCGCGCGTTCGGGGAAAACATAATTTTTGTACGTTTGCAGCTGTTTGTTACATTTCTTACAAGCAACGATAATTGGAATTGGCGAATTTGAATGACGGACCAGATCGGTTAATCGAGAAACAAAATGTCGACGAGGAAACGGCCATTTATTTTCTTTATACATTTTAAACTCGGTGGCCGTGATACTAAAATTTCTTTCCAAAACCGAATCGAAAATTGGTTTGCCCACCAAACCCATCGATGCTAATTTTTCCAATGTCTCAGGCAGATCGTTGGAATTAAAAATCTGCTCAGATTGAGCGGGGGCCAAAAGCTGGCCTCGTTTGGCGTCGAATTTTAAGGCGCCGTATTTGTCGAGATCATTTTCGGAATAACCAAAATAAATTTCTCCGGTCGAAAATTGAAAACCTGAAGGCGAAAATTTGGCCGAAAAAAATTCACCATAACTTCCCTCTTCGAGCATTCGACATTTTAATTGATCGACCAGAACCCAATATTCTTCTTCGGAATATTGTTTATTAAAAACACAAAATTTCGATCGCTTCATGCCAACACAACCAAAACAATATTCGCAATCAACACAAAAAACACAATACTCGGAAGCTGAGGTTTTAGCACAGCCTAAACAAAATTTATTGTTATTTCCAGACATGCCACCAGTACTTGAATAGACCAAAGTTTCCCAACCATGTCCCGAACAAAACATGCACTGGGTATTTTCAATACCAAATCGTGAATAATAACAATCGGTCGACTTACCTTGCCAATAACAATTTTTACAACGTACACTCTCGTTCATGCGCTCACCTGGCGATTCTATATTTCCGAGACTAAACGTTTCCGGCCAAATGCCTTTTTCTTGCCAAAAAGTATAAAAAACTTTCAGCCACTTTTTTAATTGAATTTCGTCTGACAAATCTACCTCGGCCCGTCTTTTTTTCCATTCGAGTTCACTCAATTGTTCACCAAACCAAAGATATTTTTTATGACGCTGATTCGCGGCCCCGAAACATGATTCACAATCGTGACAATCAAAAAGAAATGTGCAATCGTGACACGAATTACATTCGAATAAAAAAGCGCTATCAGCAATCTGTTGACAACCACTTAAATGGTAGGAACGAAGGATCATACGCAATTTAACCAATTCTCCTAAATACCCTACAATGTGATTAGTCCGACTTTAACTAATTACCAGTATGCCTAATAATGAATTCAAAACATTGGAATTAATTTTTCCACAAGGAATATTCGACTGGTTTGAAA
>JAZDHJ010000078.1:0-4842 GCA_043805995.1 Candidatus Uhrbacteria bacterium | reverse complement strand
CCCCGCCGCTCGCGGCGAGCTATGGGGGACACCCTTCGCAAAAATTACAATAAATAGGATGGCTTGCCACCCGACGCCTGGGGCTATGGGTGGCTCGCCACCCGAAGCTCTGCCACAGAGCGAAGGGTGGTGGACCCGGGGAGAATCGAACTCCCGCCTTAGCAATGCGAATGCCATGTAATACCACTTTACTACGGGCCCGTTTTTATCGGAAATGTCCAATGTCTAATTATTGAATGTCAAATGAAGGAACGGTTTTATTGCTGTTTATTCGTCATCCTGAACCCTTGCTTGCCCATCCGTAGCCCTAGCGAAGGAGGGTGAAGAATCTCGCTTGCCACTCCGTAGCTCGACTCGAGCGAAGGGTGGCCTCGTGACCTAATCCAGTCAAATAACAGATAGTTTTTCAAAATGTTTCACGTGAAACATTTTGGAACTGGTGAATTATATCTTTTAAAAACATTGCTGGCAAGAAGTTGTTTTTCTATAAAGATTTTAATAATTTATAGATTTCATCTTTTAGATCTGAAAAATCTTCTTTAACTAAGGTTTTTAATTCAATCCAGCGTGGTTTTTCTGACTCAATATCGTTTACCAAACCATCGTTGATTAGATTTTGATTTGGTCGAGCTCGGCATAGATAAAAGAACAAAAAGGCATGGTAAGCGGCATCTTTTGGTGCAAAATAAAAGAAGTTTTCTTTTGTCAGCAAGAGTTTTATTACATCAACCTCTAAGCCGGTTTCTTCTAAAATTTCACGTTTCAAAGCGGTTTCCATTAATTTTCCATTACTTTTGTTGTTCATTAGAACAACCTTTCCTTCGTCAATAATAAAACCGTAAACACTGGGTCGAAAAAAGAATTTATCTTTAGAAATTTCAGAATAACCACCAGAGTTATTTTTACAACGAATCGTGTTCATATTTTGCAGACATTTTTAATATTTCTTCTAAAACAACTGGTAATTCGATAGTTTTTGTCTCTTCACTAAAATGTCCAGCCGAGATTTTTACTATAATTTTTGATCTGAGCTTATCACGAAAGTTGTTTTGTTCGTCTAATGGAACAAATGGATCGTTATCAGAAAAAACAGCCGTGCTGGTTTTGAGGTGATTTTCTACTAAGACGAAATCAATCGGTGTTTTTAACCATGGCTCAGCTATTTTGTTTTCGGAATCACTCATGTTGGTTAAACGATCAAGAAAACCGGCTACGAAGACAGCTCCACCAATTTTGGTATTTTCAGGCAGATTCTCCAGATACCGAATAATTGTTTGACAGCCCAGACTGTGCCCAACAAGAAACGTTTCTTCATCAGGATCGATAATTACCGAAGTTAGAGCGGACACCCAATTTTTGATGGTCGGAGTTCCTGGATCGGGCAGCTGTGGTACCAAAACAGAGAAACCAAGATTTTCCAACTCATTTTTTAACCACGGAAGCCAATTTTTTTCCGGATAACCACCCCAACCATGAACAATAATAACTTTTTTCATACCGGAGTTGACGTCAGTTTTTTTATCAAGTTTAATATTTATTGTCGGCAGGCCTTTCTTTTGATTGTATTCGATTTTAATCGTGCCGATTTCGGAAATGTTTTTAATATGTGTCCCACCACAAGGAATTTTGTAACCAAGACATTCCCACCAACGAAAGCCTTTCTTTTCCGTGTCAGGATAGGTTTTTACTTCAGCTCCTAAAGATACGGTTTTACGAAAGGTTTCATTGGTTTTTTCAACCAGTTCGGATGTTATTTCGTTGCTCTCATATCTATTAAAAACAAAACCGTCTTGAATATCCGAAACTTTTGGAAAAGGTAAGGATTTACCGGCTGTTTTTTCGAGTAAGCAATGGTGCAAGTGGGCCGATGTGTGTAATTTCATTTGTTTGTAACGAAACTCCCAATTAAGTTTGCAAAAAACAGCTTGGCCTTTGGAGTCTTCTGGAACTTTTTCGGTTGTTATTAAGAGAATACCTTCTTCGTTATATGGATCTTTTACAGTATCGACGACGTTATAATTTATTTCATTGATGGTTAGAATACCTTTGTCGCCTTTTTGTCCACCGCCGCGAGGATAGAAAATATTATCAACAATTTGAACATAATTTTGGTCATTTTCAGTAAATGCCAGGGTGACGGTAGTATTGATTTCGGTTAAATATGGGTCTTCGTAAAATTTATGCATATTTTTTGTAAAATGTTTATAAAAGTAGAAGTACAGACTCAAAATTTTGATTAGGATGGCCTGCCACCCGAAGCTCTGCCACAGAGCGAAGGGTGGTGCCCCGAGAGGGAATCGTCCCGCCGACAGCGGCTTTTGGCGGGATCCCGCCAAAGACTTGTGTGGCCAAGTCGTCGGCGGGAAACCCCCATGGTGTCCCCAGTATGAGTCGAACATACATTTACTCCTTAGGACGGAGGTGTTCTATCCATTGAACTATGGGGACGGATTTGTTCTATCCATTGAATTACCAGGGCAATTTTATGTGTCGTAAAATGTAATGATGGGGTGGTCTATGGTCGCTCGGAGGATCGGGTTCGGCATGATATACTGTTTGCGCTGACGGATAGATAATAAAGGAATTCTGTCTTTGCGTCAAAGATAAAATCGCCGGAGTTAAATAATAATTTAAAAATTGTCCCGCCGACAGAGACTTTTTGCGGGACCCCGCCAAAGCCCGGCGACGGCGGGGGAATTTCCGATAATCTTATGTCATTTGAAACTATCGCCATCATTCTCGTCTTGGTTATTTTGGTTCTTTGTGGTGCCATCGTTTATCTTTTTATTCGTTCGTCTCATCAACCTGTTTCGCCAACCGATCCGGCTTTGTCGATAAAATTAGATGACCTTCGGCGTGAACTGCAAAATACCAGTAACCAACAGCGCCAAGAAATTCATCTTCGCCTTGATTCGATGGGTGAACAATTTAATAAAAATATCACCGAGTCGTCTGGAACATTGCAAAAACATTTTGAACACACTTCAGGAATTATTCGCGATGTTACTGAAAAACTTACCAAACTCGACGAAACCAACAAACAGGTTTTGGGTTTTTCTGGTCAGCTCCAAAGTTTGGAAAACATTTTAAAAAATCCAAAACACCGCGGCATCCTTGGCGAATACTGGCTCGAGACCTTGCTTGGTCAAGTTCTTCAACCAACACAATATAAAATGCAATACGATTTAGGCATCGATGAAATCACCAAAGCCAAACTTATCCCCGACGCCGTGATTTTTGTGAAGGATATGATTATTCCGATCGATGCCAAATTTTCTTTGGAAAATTATAATCGCATTTCACAAGAAAACGATCCGGCTAAAAGGGAACTCTTGGAGCGTGAATTTAAATCCGATGTCAAAAAACGTATCGACGAAACTTCTAAATACATCCACACCGAACGCGGCACCACCAACTTTGCTTTCATGTTCGTACCAGCCGAAGGTGTCTACTACAATTTGATCGGCGCCAATGTCGGCTCAGCTGAAGTGAATGCGCGAAATCTTATCGAGTATGCTTTTACCAAAGGTGTCATGATTGTTTCACCAACTTCGTTCTTCGCTTATTTGCAAACCGTCATTCTCGGCCTCAAAGCTTTGCAGATTGAGGAGTCGGTTAAAGAAATTCAGAAACAAGCCGAACATCTCGTTCGTCACCTCAAAGCTTACGAAGATTATCACAACAAAATCGGCAAAAATCTTGAGGCCTCGGTCAACGCTTATTCTTTGGCTTCCAGTGAATTGAAAAAAATCGATAAAGATATTTTTAAGATCACAGATGGAACGGCCGGAAAGGTGTTGGAGCCGGTGGAGATTGAGAGGAGTGAGGTTGTCTGACCCTTGATTTTTCCCCCATCCCAACCTTCCCCCGTATGAGGCATACGAAGGAAGGAGATTCCTTGGTAAAATTCGTGACTTAAAAGAATTAATATCAATTAACCAATCAAGACAATTATTTAGTTACGGAAATTAAGATTCAAAAATATTTAAAAAACATAAAATTATGAAAACCGTCGGAATAATCGGTGGTCTCGGACCAGAAACAACATCAGAATTTTATCTTGATATTGTTTTTTCATGTTACAAAAAAACTAAAGAGACGAGACCTGGAATAATTATAGCCAGCGTTCCTTTGCCTTATCAAATTGAAGAAGACTTAATAACTAAAAATGTAGGTTCCGAAAGATATGTCCCATTTTTAGCCAACGAAGCAAAAAGATTAGAAAAAGCTGGTGCTGATTTTATTGTTATGCCGTGTAATTCCTTACATGTTTTTATAAAAGAAATTCGGGAAGCTGTAAACATTCCAGTTCTCAGTATTATCGAGGAGACGGTAAAATTTTTGAAGAAAAATAATTTCCAAAAAGTTGGCATTGTTTCCACCTCGGCTACGATTCAGAATAAATTATACGAAACAGCTTTGGAAAAAGAAGGTATGGCCTATGTCACTCCAGACGCTTTTCAACAAGCCAAAATGGGTAAATTTATTCTCAATTTGGTTACCGGTCAGCAAAAAAATCGCGACCGTGAAGGTTTGATTCAAATTATCGACGATTTTGAAAAGAAAAATGTTGATTGTGTAGCCCTTGCTTGTACCGACCTTCAATTATTGATTCCGAAACACCCGAGGTTAAAAATTTTTGATACGATGAAAATTTTTTCTGACGCGACGGTTGAAGAAATTTTGAAGTAAAAAATTTGTTTATGAAAATTAGAACAATTACAACTGGCGTATCTCTTAGCTCTCCAAACGATGAAGATAAAATTCGACAAACCGCTGAATTTAATCAAAAAGCCAAGTCTTTTTTTGAAAAAGCTGGTTATGAAGTCCAAACAACTCGAA
>JAZDHJ010000077.1:0-18878 GCA_043805995.1 Candidatus Uhrbacteria bacterium | reverse complement strand
CCATAGCGGAAGTTTTTTCACTATATTTTTGCATAAATAAGCAGAGATTATTATTACTTTCTGCTTATATTTTATCACTTTTTATCATTCTTGGCTTGGGGAAAAGTGGATTGTTTTTTGGTTATTCGGGAACAGACCCCTGAGTCAACCGCCATCATCGGACATGATTCCGGACCACCCATCAAGTTATCAAAAGTTTTGATGCCGACATAATGGGCGGTTATTTGAGCGACGCCGTAAATTCCGCTTTCATTTTTGCTTTCTTGCAAACAAAGTACTCCAACGTCGCAAGTTGGTTTTGTTTCAGTCACCTGACTTAGTTGGTTGATTTGATTATTTTGACTGGTGATGATGGGTTCAAGTTCCTCAAGTTTTTCGGTCATTAGAATATTATTAAAAATCAGGATGGTAATGACAACTGTGGCCAAGACCAGAGCGAGAATTGTTAAGGGTTGTAACCAGCGGTTAGTTTTTGGATTAATTGTTTCTTGCATATAGAAAATATTTTAACATAATCGAGGTTTTGGGAGAAATAATATTATTATTGACAGTTTTACTTTTTTCCATTAATTTAATTTTGTTCTGTGCCATGTCGGTCAGAGCGGGGCGTGTGAACCCCGGCAATGCCAAAGACACATAAAACAACAAGCCTTTGTGCCAGTGGCACAAGGAGATGATCATGACTGGTTTTCCTGTCGATTTGTCTCAGCTTTCGGATAAACCAACCATCTACAAAGCCGTAGGTCAGTCTGTTCAACATGGCGTTGGGTTCGGAACGCTCTATCTGTGTACTCGTGGAGATGCAGAAACCGGATGGGGTACAACTACATTGGAACGCCACCATCCAGACGTTGTAGAGTTCCTAATGCGAGGGTGTAAGGATATCGAACTTCCTGGTGGTTGGAAACAAGATAGTTTTTGGGTCAGTGATGACTTCCACTTCGCCGCCTCGTTTGTCACTCATTGGTTCGAAGTGCCATTCGAGATCGCTGAATTCACCAATAACGGGGGCAGAATTCCAACCGAGGTTGGATTGCTTCTGTCTGGTTACCTTCAGCTCGGCGAGGCGGTCAATGCCCGCAACTTCGACAACTACCGACGGCTCAAGGGTCTCAAGTTTCTACCGCTGGTCATCACCCCGACCGGTATCCGGTTTTACATGTACTGTCCGAGCTCTGAGACAATGCGTGCAGCAATTGTACGTTTCCAGGAGGTTCTCGATCGGCTTCGTGGAATCATGCGCGCGGGCACCGTGCGTCAGATCTTGCGAGATATGTACGCAACAGTCCTGTTGAGTCAGGCTGAGGAAGTGCTTGAAAAAACTCCGGCATCTGTGGTTGGGGTTACCGAGGTAGAAGGAGCGCTTAGGTCAAGGCTCGATACTTACATGAAGTGTCTCGATATGCGTTCTGGGAGTCTGGGTTCTGTCTATCAAGATTTGAAACCGGGACCACACGACGCACGTCACTTCTTCTACGGCCTGCTCGTCAGACATTAGAATTAGGTCCATCGTCTAATTTCGTCCACCAACGAGTCGCTCTTGGCTCGTCATCGGTGGGCGTTTTTTATTTATTGAATTTTTCCTCAATAAAAGGTAATCTGTGATCATTATGTTTGAGGTTTTAAAGCAAACCGGAAAAGCTCGACGGGGGCGACTTACCTTGCCGCACGGTGTGGTTGAAACGCCGGTTTTTATGCCGATTGCCACCAAAGGCGCAGTTAAGACGCTGTCCAGCCAGGATATGGAAAAACTGGGGAGCCAGATTATTCTTTCGAATACTTATCATCTTTTGTTGCGACCGGGTTTTGAAGGCATGAAAAAACTTGGTGGTCTGCATAAACTCATGAACTGGCAGAAACCGATTTTGACTGACAGTGGTGGTTATCAAGTTTTTAGTTTGTCGAAAATAAATAAAACAAAGGAAGAAGGCGTGATTTTCCAATCACACATCGACGGCGCGCGCATCGAACTGACCCCAGAGAGTTCGATCGAAACCCAACTCGCCATCGGCTCAGATATTATGATGCAGTTCGACGACGTGGCCGCCGGCGGAGCCGATCGGGAGCGACACGAGGAAGCAATGGAACGGTCGCTAAGATGGGCTAAAAGATGCAAAGAAAAATTCTCCACCACTCCACCACTCCCCACTTCGCGAGGGCTTCGAGGGGCAGGCCACGACTCTCCCGCCGTCGCTGGGCTTTGGCGGGACCCCGCCAAAGGCCTCCGTCGGCGGGGCATCACTCCATCACTTTTTGGAATCATCCAAGGCGGTACCCACGAAGATCTTCGCGAACGCTCACTCAAAGGCCTTACCGATATCGGCTTCGATGGTTACGCCATCGGTGGTCTTTCAGTTGGTGAACCTCGGGCTGAGGCTTATCGGATTGTTGAGATGCTGGCGGACAAAATGCCGGCCGATAAGCCGCATTATTTTATGGGTGGTGGTATGCCGGAGGAGATTGTTCATTATGTTCGGAACGGTGTGGATATGTTCGACTGCGTTTTACCAACTCGCAACGCTCGTCATGGAACTTTGTTCGTTTGGAATACCGATCCGGAAAAATGGCAGCCGATTGATGGTGACGAAGATTCAAGTTTTTACGAACAAATGCATATCACTAATGAAAAATTCGCTTTTGACGAAAGTCCAATCGATCCATTTTGTGATTGCGAGACTTGCAAAACTGTTTCCAAAGCTTATCTTAGACACTTGTTCCAAGTCGGTGAAATTCTCGCTTTACGTTTAGCCACTATCCACAACGTGCGGTTTTATATTAGAATGATGGAGAGGATAAGAGAGTGTTTGAAGTAAACTTTTTGGATCGGCCCCTACCCCACCCCTCTCCCGCTCTTCGACTCGGCTCAGAGCGGTCTGAGGAACCGAAGACCGCCGGAGAGGGAGAGTTCTTGGATAAATAAAAAATTAATTCTCCCTCTCCTGTACGCCGCGTACGGGGGAGGGCTGGGGTGGGGGGAGAACGGAAATTCTTAATCTACCCACAATCCTTACGTTTTTACCCCACCACCAATATGAAAAAATTCATCCAAACCTTAATCCAACAAAAAGCCAAACACGCCGTTTTTAAATATAAACCTCGGGTTGTGGCCATCACCGGTTCGGTTGGTAAAACTTCGACCAAAAATGCCATTGCCGCGGTTTTGAAAACTAAATTTGATGTTCGGGTGGCCGAAGAAAATTATAATAATGAGTTCGGAGTTCCGCTCGCCATTCTTGGCGAGAAAAGTCCAGGGCGTTCGATTTTGGGTTGGCTCAAGATTCTTTTGAAACACGAAAAACATTTTCCTCAGGTTTTGGTTTTGGAATTCGGCGCTGATCATCCCGGTGATATCGCTGCTCTTTGTCAGTTGGCTCAGCCCGAGGTTGGAGTTATAACCACAATTACGCCAGTGCATATTGAAAATTACGGTTCGGATTTGGAAAAACTGGTGGCTGAAAAACGTGTGTTGGTTGAAAGTTTACTAGCGAACGGTTTGGCGGTTTTGAACGGAGATGACGAAAGAGTTCGAGCTTTTGCTTTGGCAAGTAAAGCGCTGGTCGTTACTTACGGTTTCAATTCGTGCGACGTTCAAGGCAGTGATTATTTGATTGGTACTCGTGACGATTTTTCTTTTGATCCAGGTGAAGTTTTTGCCACGGCTAATTTTTCAGTTCGTTCGGCAAAAAGTTCAGCTCAAGTCGTTTTGAATAATGCTTTGGGTAAAGGTTTGGTCTATTCGTCACTCGCGGCCATTGCAGTTGGTGAACATTTTGGTTTGACTTGCGAGGCAATGCTGCCAGCTCTGGCTCGACTTGAACCAGATGATGGCCGATTGAGACCGTTGCCTGGTATCAAGGGCTCGTTAATCATCGATGATTCCTACAACGCCGCCCCAGCTTCTGTTTCACTGGCCCTCAAGGTTTTATCAGTTTTCGAACCGCGAGAAAACCGTCGACGAATTGCTGTGCTTGGTGACATGGGCGAGCTCGGCACTCTTTCCGAGGCTGAACATCGAAACATCGGCTTGCAAGCGGCCAACGTCGCCGATCTGCTCGTCTGCGTCGGTGAAAAAGCCCGAGGTATTGCGGCCGGAGCTCGTGAAGCTGGTATGGAACCAACCCATATTTTAGAAATGTCGAATGCCGAGGACGCTGGTCGACATATGGATACTGAAGTTAAACAAGGCGATATTATTTTAATCAAAGGTTCACAAAGCATGCGCATGGAAAAAGTTGTCAAAGATCTGATGGCTGAACCCCTTCGAGCCGGTGAACTTTTGGTTAGGCAATATGGGAAGTGGCTATTGTGAAATTAGTGAATTATTGAATTTTCGCTGTGCCCACCACAGCCCGGCCTGTCCACCGAAGCCGCCTAGCGAAGGTGGGCGACGGTGGGAATTATTTAATTTTGGAAGTCAGATTTTCTAGAATAATAAATTCCATCATTTGTCATTTGACATTATCCCGCCAGCAGAGGCTTTTGGCGGGATCCCGCCAAAGTCCAACGTCGGCGGGAGAAATTAGACATTCCAACCCAACAAAATCCATCCGAAAAAATTCGGATGGATTTTGAAATTTGGTTAAATGTAATGTGAATAAAAAAAATCCGCCTGGCCGAGGGGCGGCTGGCGGGGAGGGTGGAGTGGAGGAGTCTATGGCTTGAGCTCCGGTTTCGGTTCGTTCCCGACGAACACCCTGGTACGCAGATCATTCAGACTGATTCCTTGGGGCAGTCGCGGTTTCGAGTCGTAGAGGAGTGTCTGACCAGATCTCGGAAGGTCTTCGCCGGCCTCACGGATTTGTGTTCTCAGCTTTCCATCTTCAAGAAGCCAGTTGTCGAAGAGTATATTGACCCGATCTTGCAGTTGAGGAAGAATAGTCTTTTCAAGCCTCTCCTTTGCTTTCGGGGTTTCCCAAGGATCGGTTTCTGGCATTTCTACTTTGCCAGGGACGGTCGACAAGAATCCGAAACTGAAGAAGTCGATCAGGGCCAACCAAGGATGTTGGCCTGCCATGCGGCGGTTGTGTTCTTCCACCATCTTTTCGGTCGCTGTTGTCCCAAAGCCGGAGCTGTAGAGTTGCCCGGTGACAGTTCCTCCACCTTTTTTTAGCCCCGTCCAGGCGACTACCCTGGCTTTGCGGAAAGTATTAAGGCCAAGCAGGGCCTTAACCAGAGCTCTTCCGTCCTCGCGAACCGGAAGTCCTGTTCTTTTGGCTCCCTCGAGGGCGACTTTGATCGCCTGAAGCGACCCTGTCGGTGAGATGGAACAGCCCCATTCGAGTCTGTAACCACCGTTCGGTGCGAGGAGGATCTTGTTCAACCACAGTTGCATTCCCAGGAGAACCGGACGACCATCAACTCGGACGATTTCTTCATCAATGTCTTCCAGGCGGATTTCTGGGGCATTATCAGTCCTTAGGATATGATCCAAGCGCAGAATTCCTTTTGGATGAATCGAACTTGTTCCTCGAACGTAAATAGGAACTTCTCTTGTTTCTTCTTCGTTCATGGCTTTTTCCTCCCGGATTATTGAAGCCGACCATAATTAATCATTTTATCGACTAATTGTCAAAGATTTTTGGTATTGAAAATTTTAATTTTTGTTTTTATTTTTGATTATTTTTTTGGAAGGCTGTGGATAGTGGCCGATCGGCCACTATCCACAGCCGTTTATTTTCCAATTTTTTCAGCAAAAAAGACTTTTCTTGGTCAAAAACCTTTTATTTTGTTATAATCATCAGCGATTATGTCTATTAAACACGTGCGAATTTATACTGATGGTGGGGCGCGAGGGAATCCGGGTCCGGCTGGTTCAGGTTCGGTCATCAAAATGCTCCACGAGGATGGAACCGAAGGCGAAACTATCGCTGCACTCCATAAATTTATCGGGCATGCCACAAACAATATCGCTGAATACGAAGCGGTTATTTTAGGACTTTCAAAAGCCAAAGAACTTGAGGTTGAAAAAGTTGAACTTTATATGGATTCGGAACTGATTGTCAAACAAATCAAAGGCGAATATCGAGTCAAAAATCCTGAGTTAGCAAAAAAGTTTTTGCAAGTTTACAATCTGATTAATTTTTTTAAAGATTTTAAGGTTCGACACATTCCTCGCGAACGAAATTCCGAGGCGGATGCATTGGTTAATGCTGTTATCGACGAACATACTAAATGATATGCTTGAGTGGGAAAATGTTTATTTGAAGAAATCGTCGATCGCCGGTCGAGGAATTTTTGCTAAACGCGATATTAAAAAAGATGAGTTGGTTTTTAATTTCCAAGGCCCGATTATTAAATACCCTTTTTATCCAAATGATTTTAAAGGACCACACTGGTTGAATTTTGGCGATAAGATTTGGGGTATGCCGCTTGAAACTAATCCTTGGCGTTTCATAAATCATTCATGCCAATCTAACGTTGGTTTTAGAAAAAAAAACGAGATCGTGGCCATGAGGAATATTAAAAAAGATGAAGAAATATTTGTTGATTATTCTATAACTGAAGGCGTGGCCAAGAAATGGAAATTGAAATGTCGTTGCGGATTAAAAAATTGTCGAGGAGTTATTTATTCAATTCAGCATTTACCTCAAACTATTTTTAATCAACAAAAAAAGTATATTCCAAAATTTTTACGCGATTGTTTTTTGTCTGAAAAGACCTATAAAAAAGATAAAACAAAAGGTTTGTTTGCTAAACGAACCATCAAACATGGAGAAAAAATTTTTGTCGTTGGCGGTCCAGTGATAAATTATCCTTTTTCACCGGATTATCGAATTGGTCCGAATTGGTTAATGGTAGGAAAAAGATCGTGGATTATCCCAGTCGATGATAATACCTGGTTATCCATCAGACATTCTTGTCAACCAAACGCTGGATTTGATAAACAAAATACTGTCGTAGCCATGAAAACGATAAAAGCTAATCAAGAGATTACCATTGATGATTCGGTCACCGAAGCTGGCCCTAGTTGGCACGAAAAATGTAATTGTGGTGAGAAAAATTGTCGAAAAATAATTCGCTCCATCCAATTTTTGCCCAAAAAAATTTATAAAAAATATTTACCGTTTATTCCCATTTATCTTCAAAAAGTTTATCAAGAGAATGAAAAATCTTGTCCTTAATATCCTCATTTTTTGCCCCATTTGCTCCCCTTGAGCCCCCCAAAAAAAATATGTTTCAATTTTACAACACCCTCACTCGCCAAAAAGAAGAATTTAAGCCAGCTAATCCGCCAGCCGTTTCGTTTTATCAATGTGGTCCGACGGTTTATTGGACTCAGCACATTGGTAATATGCGAGCCATGGTTTTGGCAGATTTTTTAGTTCGTTCGTTGAGACACTCGGGTTTCAAAGTTAAGTTTGCTCGTAATTATACCGACGTTGGTCATCTAACTTCTGATGAGGACTCTGGTGAAGACAAAATGGAAAAAGCTTCGAAACGAGAAGGGAAGTCGCCACTCGAAATTGCTGAACAGTACATCGGAGTTTTTGAAAACGATGTAGCGGCTTTAAATTGTTTGGAACCGGATGTTAAACCTCGGGCCACGGAGTATGTAAAACAGATGCAGGAAATGGTTCAAGTGCTTATCGATAAAGGTTTTTGTTATGCGACTGATTTGGCAATTTATTTCGATATTTCTAAAGCCAAAGATTATACTCGTCTTTCTGGTCAAGATTTGGCAAAAAATATTTCCGAGGCTGGTAAGGGCGATGCGAGTGACCTTGGTAAAAAAAATTCCGCTGATTTTTCGGTTTGGTTTTTTAAAGCTGGGGCTCATAAAAACGCTTTGCAAACCTGGCCGCATAAATTTGTTTTTTCCGACAGTAAAATTATTGAAGGCGAAGGTTTTCCTGGTTGGCATTTGGAATGTTCGGCTATGAACTACGCGATTTTTGGGCCAACTATTGATATCCACATGGGTGGCGTCGAACACATCCCGGTTCATCATACCAACGAGATTGCTCAGAGTGAGGCATTTAGTGGAGAAAAATTCGTTCATTTTTGGTTGCATAATGAACATTTAATGGTTGACGGTGGAAAAATGTCCAAGTCGCTTGGTAATATCTATTCCGTCGATAGTTTGAAGGAACAAGGTTTCGAACCTTTGATTTATCGTTATTTTTTACTAGGTGCTCATTATCGCTCAAAACAGAATTTTACCCTTGAGGCACTTCAGGGTGTGAAAAGTGCTTTTGATAAACTCCGCGAAACCGTTCGGGATTGGGAGGCACCTGCCGATAAAATATCTGAGGCCTACAAAAATCGTTTTTTTGCGGCTATTGAAGATGATTTGAATACACCTCAAGCCCTCGCGGTCATGTGGGAAATGATAGGTGATGCTGCCTGCTCGAGTTCGGAAAAAGCTGCGACTCTTTTAGAATTTGATAAAGTTCTCGGCCTCAAGCTCGACGAGTTTATTGGTAAAAAAACTGAGGTTCCTAATGAGGTAATGATTTTGGTCAAAGCTCGCGAAGAAGCTCGAATAAATAAGAACTGGTCAGAGTCAGATCGTCTACGTGATGAGATTGCCAAACTCGGATTTATTGTTGAGGATACTTCACAGGGACAAAAAGTTAAAAACGTGTTAGTATAAATGCATTATGGCACTGCCGTGGAAAAAAGAAGTTAAAGAGGTCGGACAAGAAATTCCTCAGGTTACCAAACAACCGGAAAAGTTGCCGGATTTTAGCGTTCCGCCAGTTTCAGAAACTTTGGAAAAAAAAATCGAACAGCCGGTTGTTTTGTCCGAGACAGCTGAACCAACTCAAGCGACTGAACAAATTAGTGAAGTTATAAGCGAGGCGGTTGTACCGCCACCAACCGTCGCCGTACCAGTCGTTCAGCCGGTAATTAAAGATGAATTTACCAAAGAAATTGAAAATATTTTGTCCGAAGATCTGACCGATGTTTTTTTAAAAATGAATCCGGCCCAACAGGAAGAATTTCGGGTTAAGGGTGAGGAGACCGCTTCAAAGATTCGAGTTCTTTTGAGCGCGACAAAGGTTAATGTCAAAAAAATTCTAGTTTTGATTGGTGAGTGGCTAAAAATGGTGCCTGGTATCAATCTTTTTTTCTTGGAACAGGAGGCAAAAATAAAAACCGATAAAATCCTTCTTAATAGCGAAGACCTAAAAAAAGAAGGAAAATTATAATCCATGTTTCTAACTTTTTTCGAAGCTTTTGTGGCTGAGGAGAAGCCATTAATTGGACTTCCTGACATAACAACTAGCCCGGATTTGCTTCTTCCCACTTTAATTTTAGTCGGCTTAGTTATAGGCGGTTTGGTTTATGTTGGGTTGCTAATCGCTCGTTTCTTTTTGTTGCGTCAAGTGCATGGTCGAAACGGTGGTTTGGAATTAGTGGTTTTACAAATTGCTATTCCTAAATTTCGTCGGGCCGAGGAAGCGACTAAAGAAACTTCGCTCGAACAAATTCGTCAATCAATTGCCGTAGCCGAATCGCTTTTTTCGGCGATCGGCGGAATGAAAGCTCAGAAAAAATTTAAGCACTGGCTTTTTGGTCGTGATGATGAAATGGCTTTTGAAATTGTCACTAAAAATAAAATGATTTATTTTTACGTGGCTGTACCAAAAAAATTACAAACGCAAATCGAACAACAAATTTCTTCCGTTTATCCCGATGCTCACATTGAACAAATGGAAGATTATAATATTTTTACGCCAACCGGAACCGTGGTTGGCATGTATTTAACCTTTAAACGTGATTCTGGTTTTCCTATTAAGACCTATCAAAAATTGGAAAGTGATCCTTTGAACGCTATTACTAACGCTCTTTCTAAAATTCAAGATAATGAAGGTGTGGTTGTGCAGTATGTGGTGCGTTCGGCCCGAAGCAGTTGGCGAAAAAAAGGTTTGAGTATTGCCAAACGCATGCAGCAAGGCACACCGCTCGACGATGCAGTGGCTGGTCGGACTTATGGTAAAAAAAAGGAAGGTTTTTTTGATTTTTTAAAGAGTGAAACGGCCAAGCCTCAGCAACCGGAAACTTATCGTTTATCACCAATGGAAGAGGATGCAGTTAAAGGCATTGAACAAAAAGCCAGTAAGGGGGGCATGGAAGCCAATATCCGTTTGATCGTTTCCACCCAATCGCCGGAACGGGCTGAGGCCACGTTGGCTGAACTTTTTACAGCTTTTTCGCAATTCAGTATTTATCAGTTTGGTAATGCTTTTGGTAGAACAATTCCGAATTCTAAAACCCGTTTGGTTCGTCGTTTTATTTACCGAACCTTTGAGGAAAGATATAAGATAGTTTTAAATACCGAGGAAATGGCCAGTTTGTGGCATTTGCCATTGCCGACCACTGAAACGCCAAATATTCATTGGATGTCCGCTCGTCGTGGTGCCGCACCGTCTGAGGTTCCTGGCGATGGGCCAGACAATCTTTTCATTGGTAATAATTTTTATCGTGGCAAAAAAACTCCGGTTTACATTAAAAAACCCGATCGTCAGCGTCACATGTATTTGATTGGTAAATCTGGTACTGGTAAATCTCAATTTTTGGCTAACATGATTATTCAGGATATTAAGAAAGGTTACGGTGTTTGCGTTATTGATCCGCACGGTGATCTTATCGACCAGGTGGCTGGCAATATTCCTAAGGAGCGCGTTGATGACGTGATTGTTTTCAGTCCGTCAGACGTTGATCGCCCAATTGGTCTTAATATGCTGGAAGCCAAGACTGAAGATCAAAAAGATTTCGTCTGTCAGGAAATGGTTTCGATTTTTTACAAATTGGTGACTGATCCTTCCATGATCGGCCCAATGTTTGAGCACCAAATGCGTAACGTTATGTTAACGCTTATGGCCGACGAGGAAAATCCTGGTACCTTGGCGGAAATCCCGCGCATGTTTACTGACCAGGAATATGCCGATGAATGGATTGCTAAATTGAAAGATCCCATGGTCAGAAATTTTTGGGAAAAAGAAATGGCCAAGACTTCTGATTTCCATAAATCAGAAATGCTCGGTTATCTTATTTCCAAAGTCGGTCGTTTTGTGGAAAATGGCATGATCCGAAATATCATCGGTCAGTCGCACAGCAGTTTTGATTTGCGTGAAGTCATGGACAGTCAGAAAATTCTTTTGGTTAACTTATCAAAAGGTTTGGTTGGTGAAATTAACGCCAACCTACTTGGTTTAATTATTGTTTCCAAGTTGCAGATGGCCGCCCTTGGTCGAGCCAACATGGAGGAACATTTACGTAAAGATTTTTATCTGTACATCGACGAGTTTCAAAACTTCGTCACCAATTCCATTGCCACTATTTTGTCCGAAGCTCGTAAATATCGTTTGTGTTTGGTCATGGCTCACCAATATTTAAATCAGCTCGTGGATAACGGCGGTAAATCAGAAGTTCGCGATGCCGTGCTTGGTAACGTTGGTACAACCTTTGTGGCTCGTGTTGGACCAGAAGATACAGAAATTTTGGAAAAACTTTATACACCAAATTTTTCCGGTTACGATTTGATCAACTCAGAAATGTATACCTGGTACACCAAAATGATTGTCGATAACACGGCCGTCAGGCCATTTACCATGAAGACAGTTATGCCGCCAAAAGGCAATCCAGAATTACGCAAAGCTATTTACGAACTTTCGCGTCTTAAATACGGTCGTGACAAAGTTTTAGTCGAAGCGGAAATTATGGAACGAGCCAATCTAGGCGCCCCAAATGCGCCGGCTGCAGATTTGGGTCAGGTTGGGGAATCGAAGTTCTAGGTGGGTTGAGGGGATGGAAGGGGTTTAAGGGGTTGCAGGGGATTTTTATGGTGGGTCGGATCGATTTAAGGTCCGAAAGGTTGTAATGGTCCTAAAGGTATTGGTATTGGTTTTTGAAAATAAATCAAAAAAATTTACCCAATCAATCCTTTCAAACCCTTAACACCTTTCGGACATCTCGGGCCTTCGCCCGATCCAACCCCAACCTAAAAACTCCCTGCAACCCCTTCGACCCCTTAAACCCCTTCCACACCATCAAACACTATGCAAGACGATGAACTAATTGAAGAAGAATTCAGTTTTGAACTTGAACCCGAGGAAGCTCCGCGTCGTGCTGAGCCTGATCCGCGGTTGGCTTTGGCTAAAAAAATTCTGAAACAGCTCCACGAAAATTTAGGAAATGTTATTGAGTTACTCGACAGTGGAAATATCGAGGAGACGAGTGCCGATTTTGCTAGACTGGTGGCTTCGAAGAAGGAAGCCGAACGAGTTCTTGAGGACATCTCCGGCGCTCGGGTTATCGAAGGTGTCTTTGATGGCCAGGCCATGGTCGGTTCCGATGGTAAAAGTTATGCTGCACCACCAAACTATGCTTCCAAATCCAGGTTGGTCGAGGGTGACATGTTAAAACTTACCATCAAACGAGACGGCACTTTCTTGTTCAAACAAATTGGTCCAATCGAACGTGTTCGTTTGGTCGGTAACTTGGCTTTTGATGCAGCTTCGAGTTCTTTCGTTGCCATTATTGGTGAACAAATTTATAAACTCTTAACCGCTAGCGTAACTTTTTTCCACGGCGAGCCTGGTGATGAAGTGGTTGTCTTGGTGCCAAAGAATACACCGAGTGTTTGGGCAGCAGTGGAGAATGTGGTGAAGAAGTGATTGAGTGGTGGAGTGGTGGAGTGGTGGAGTGGTGGAGTGGTGGAGTGGTGGAGTGGTGGAGTGGTGGCCCCCCAACTGTCTCCCGAGCCAGCCATTCGATAGGCCTCATGGCCCCGAGCGAGGCCAACGAGTCGAAGGGAGAGGGATCTCGCCACGTGATAAAAAGGTTGGTTAAAAAAAGATAAGGGTTTATCGTAACGATAATAAAATATACCAATTAAATTATATATGTCAGACACAGAAACAGGAGGATTAGAAAAAGCGGCTGATTTTAGAATTAGAGAAAGTACAGTAAATAGCGGGCGAGCTGGTAAGGAAGCAGTCCCAGACACAAGAATTTCTTATGAGCCAACAAAAGAAGATTTGACGGCAGCCGATGAAGCTGCAGCTGATGCAGTAAAATTGATTCTTACATTGGCGGATAAGAATTCCTTTAGAGTAGCTGATCAATTTTCTTTTAAATTTGGGGCAGAAGGCAAGACTAAAGATAAAAGAGATTTGTCTTTACTCGATTCTAGTCAACTTGATGAATTATCAAAACAAGCAGAGGGAAATATTAGTACGTTGCTCAGAGCGCGAGAACAATTGGACCATATACGCACCGGATTTAATCGCACAATCAAAATAGGAGATGAAACCTTTGTCAATGATCCGTCCGTAAAATATAAGGTTGAAACACCAAAGCTAAGGGACGCAATAGCCATGATTGATAATTTTGTCGCTAGTGAAAGAGAAAATTCTGCCAAATACAGAGCTCTAGTTGCGGCCGAATCTTTAGAGAAATAATTTTTTGTTAATGTAATCTTGGTTAGAAAATCATTAAAGCCCGCGTTTATAAAACGCGGGTTTTGGTTATCTCCACCCACCAAAATAATTTATTTTAATCCCCCACTAAATACCCTTTTAATGTCCTAAAAAACCTACCTTAACGCCCTACCAAAATCCTGCTACAATACCCTCCGTTATGCCCACTCTTTATCGCACCTACCGTCCCCAAACCTTTGCTGAAGTCTCGGCTCAGGAACATGTTAAGCGTACCCTGCAAAATCAGCTCAAAACTGGCAAGGTAGCGCATGCTTATCTTTTTACTGGTCCGCGCGGCATTGGTAAAACCACTTTGGCCCGGCTTTTGGCGAAAGCAGTGAATTGTGAAAAGTGGCAACCTGAACCTGAAGGGAAAGGTAAACCTTTTGAACCGTGTAACGAATGTTCGATGTGTAAAGAGACGGTTGGTGGTTCAGCTCTCGATGTTTTTGAAATCGACGCGGCTTCGCATACTGGTGTGGACAATGTCCGCGAGCTTATCGACGGCGTTCGTTTTGCCCCAAACAAGGGTCGTTATAAGGTTTACATTATTGATGAAGTCCACATGCTTTCAACCGCGGCTTTTAACGCACTTTTAAAAACTTTGGAAGAACCACCGGCGCACGCAATTTTTATTTTGGCCACGACCGAAATCCATAAGGTCCCGGTTACTGTGATTAGTCGTTGCCAAAGATTTGATTTTCGTCGTTTCACTCCGGCCGAGATTGTGGCTCGTCTGCAAAGTATTGCTAAGTCTGAAGACGTAAAAATTTCTGAAGAAGTTTTGTATGAGATTGCCCGTCACTCGGAAGGTTGTGCTCGTGACGCCGAAAGTTTACTGGGACAATTATTTGCTCTCGGTGAAAAAGAAATTAGTCTGGAAGAAGCCTCGCTAGTTTTGCCAGTCGCCTATACTGATTCGGTTTTGAATTTTGTTGAGGCCTTGGCTAAGAATGAATCGGCGACGGCTATTCGGGTTTTGAATGAAGGTGTGGAACAGGGCATGGATGTCGCTTCTTTTATCGATAATGTCGTTGCACTTTTGCGGACAATTTTATTTACCAAACTCGGCGGTCTGGAAAGATTTCAGGAGGCTTACGAGGCATCAATTTTGAAACGTGTTGGCACACTTACCGCAACTTGGAGCCCAATTGTTCTGACAAATATCATCGATAATTTTTTAACGGCTCGTCGTTCGGTTAAAACCGATATTATTCCTCAATTGGCCGCCGAAATGGCCGTTATAAAAGTTTGCTGCGGTTCAGCCGTCGAAGTCATCGAAAATAAACCAATCGCCATTGTCGCTCAGGCAAAAATTGAGAAGTTAGAAAATGCAATTAAGCCAGAACCGCCTAAACCAACTCCGGTCAAAATTGAAGCAGTGGTAATAGAAGAAACAAAATCTTCATTGCCGTATCGGGAAATATCACCTGAAGAAATTCGAAAAAATTGGGATGAAATGTGTAATCGAGTTCAGGAAAAAAATCCATCTCTGCTCTTAGTTTTAAAAAATGGAAATATTACTAAAGCCAAGGGTAGTCAGATTGAGGTTGAGTTCGGCTACGCGCTACATGCCGAAACCGTAAATCGAGCAAAAAATAAAAAAAGTATTGACGAGATTCTTTCCGATCTTCTCGGTGCCCCAGTTTCTGTCATGGCCGTACACGTCCCACACGAAGCCGTGGCCGACGAAACGGCCGCTATGTTGGCTGAGGCGTTTGGCGGGTCGGCTGTCTGAACCCTGATTTACTTGATTATCCCGCCGGCAGTGGCTTTTGGCGGGATCCCGCCAAAGTCCTACGACGGCGGGAAAAGATTAACAGGATTTTGTGTTGGTTTTTTAAGATTTTTTTATGGAATACGAAGAATTAACTCGAAAAATTATTGGTTGTGCCATGGCAGTTCATTCAACTCTGGGGAACGGTTTTCAAGAAGTTGTTTATCAACGAGCCATGGTCATTGAAATGACCGAGTGTGGATTGAATTTTAGCCGTGAACATGAAATGGAGATTTTTTATAAAGGACAAAATATTGGCACCAGACGAGTCGACTTTTTCGTTGAAGGAAAAATAATGGTAGAAATTAAGGCTTTAATTTCTTTGGAAGATGTACATTTAGCCCAAGCAATAAATTATTTAGAAGCTTATAATTTGGAGATTGGATTATTGATAAACTTTGGTGCAAAAAGTTTAGGGTTTAAAAGAGTCCATAACAACCAACTAATCAAGAAAATCCTTTAATCATGAGAATCAAGGTTCAGACATTTACTCAACCTCAAATTTATAAATACTCCACCCCAACCCGTCGTTATTTTCAACTTCGGAGACTTTTTTTGCTCCGAGGTTTTTGCAAAAGTTTTTTGAAACTAGATTTTCCACTGGTTTGCTAAGAACAGCCACATACATTTTTTCGATTCCTTTGGCTTTCATTTTTGCAAAAAGATCTTTTAAAAGTTTTCTACCCACACCTTTATTGCTTTGTGAATAATCAACGCCGATTTGATCGCCGAAAATATAATTACCGTTTGGTTCTGTGGTTTGAAGAAAATTCATTATTCCATCTTCGTGGGCTATCTCGCCCGAAGCAATAAGTCTGCGAAGAAAGGCTGTGTCGTAACACATTAAAAAACCAACTGTGTCACCGTTTTCTTTTCGAGCCACTGTAAAATAATCATTGAGACGAATTGAATACTGTTTGTCTGAAAGTGTATAAATCAAAAAACCTTTATTTAGTTTTTCTTGATCAGGATTTTTAGGATCGAGTTTAACCATTTCGGCAATTTGTTGAACTCTAGGAATATCTTGGGTTTCAGTTGTTTCAATTTTTAATTCTTCAGGAAATTCTCGTGTTGTTTCTGGTGACGTATTTTTCATATAAAAATATTTTTTGGCAAATAATCAAGAAAATCCTTTAATCCTATAAATCAAGGTTCAGACAATTAACCACCTTTGCCACAAACAATCCCTCGTGTTCTTTACTCGGTAAAACGTAAATCGTATTATTTGTGCCTTTGCGAATCGTTGAAACTGGTAGTTCAAAGGCTACGGCTTTTAATTCTGTAAATTCTTGGAGCAGCCATTCAATCATCTGTTCATCTTCCTCAGGAGCCAGAGTGCAAGTTGAATAGACGAGGGTGCCGCCTGGTTTTAGACAGACGGCGGCTGAGCGGAGAAGGCGGCGTTGGAGTTTGGCATGGGCAATAATGTTTTTCTCATTCCAGAAACTGAACGAGCGAGGATCGCTGGTTGAGATTCGGCCTTCGGCTGAGCAGGGAACATCAGTCAAAATTTTATCAAAGGTCGCCGGCATTTCTTTGTGGAGCAGGGAGGCATCGATTTCCTTGGTTTCAACAAAAGTCGCACCTTGAATTTTGAGAGTGTTCTCAAGTTTTTGAAAACGAACAGAATTATCATCGCAAGCGACTAATCGCCCCGAGTTTTTCATGAGTGCCGCCATCTGCGAAGTTTTGCTGCCCGGCGCGGCACAGAGATCCAAGACAGTCTCGCCAGGTTTTGGATCGAGAACCAGCGGCGGTAACATTGAGGCAATACCTTGGAGATAGATTTTTCCGCTTGTGCAAAGTTGGTGTTCAAGGAGTTCTCGGTCGGTTCGGTTTTTTATGCGAAAGGCGTGCGGAATATTTTTGATTCGTTCAAAGGCAATATTTTCTTCGCGTAAAACCGCCATGATTTGATCGTCAGTGGTTTTTAAGGTATTGGCTCGAAAAGTTGGCAGGCGTTTTTCGCCAAAAGCCGAGACAATGTTTTTTAGGCCGTTTGAGCCAAACTGTTTTTCCAAACGTTCAAGAAATTTTGGTGGTAAGGTTGTAGTTTTCATAAGTCTTTAGATTATAGTGGTTTTTTAAAAAAGATGCTATTATTATGCAAAGGAAATTTAAAAAATATGTCAAATAAAGCTAAAATTTTTTTAATCATCTCTGTCGATCTTTTGCTTCTTTCAATCGTGGCTGGTGTTTACTTTTATTTTAGCAACCTTAAACCTAAACCGACGGCCGGTGTAAATCTGATCGTAAATTCTTCGCCAGCTGTTTCTTCTTCTACGACCACGGTTATTCCAACGAACGAAGAAGTAAGTTGGACCCGCGGTAGTGGCGAGAATGAATTTTGGGTGACGAATCCAACGACCAAAGCCAAACTATATGTAAAAGTTTTTTATCCAACCAATTTTGAAAACGATACCGTCAATGCTTTGGTTTTTGTACCTGGTGGTACAGGCGATTCCAATACCTTTACCGGCAAAAAAGGTCTAAATGTTATAACTGAGTCCGGTTTAATCGCGGTGGTTTTTGATCCAGACGGTCGAGGTAAAAGTGAAGGCGAAGAAAATCAAGACGGTTATAATCATCAAGATGGTTTGGCGACAATTATTAAATTTGTAGCTAACGAATTACCTGATGCTAAAGTGGAAAAAATTGGTGTCGCCTCCTATTCTTTTGGTTTAGTTATGGCCAGCGGGGCTCTGTCTCGTTATCCTGAATTACCGGTCAGTTTTTTGGTTGATTGGGAAGGGCCAATTGATCGTAATGATTTTGCCGGCTGCGATGCAGATTTGACTGGCCATCTAAAAGGTCAGGTAGCTTGCGATGACGAGGAATTTATGGCCGAACGCGAAGCTATAAATTTTGTACCAAAATTAAAAATTCCTTATCAGCGTTTAGAATCAGAAACCGATCACGCCCAACCTGACGTCCTTTCAGCTATACGGATAGTTAATGATGCCGTGAGTGGTGATGTCCCCTGGGTTCGTTTGAACGATTACACGGTCAACCAAACTTTTAGCGAAGCTAGTCCACCAGAAATGTTGTCAAACGATTTGGATAAAAAAACAATGGATACTTTTCTAGAATACGCTAAGGAATTGTTTGCTATTTAAAATATGAAAAAAATTAATAAAATTTTTATTGCTCTCGGTGGCCTGTTTCTTGTTGGTGGAATGGTGTTGGCCAGTTACCTTATTTCTACTAATATTAGTGCTAATCCAGCCACTGATTCGGCTGGAAATACCAAACCAGCCATTCTTTATTTGACCACCATGACCCATTTGGAAAATAATTTGAATTTTGATACCAATGAAATTTATTTTAAAAAAGTTGCTGGGCAGATGCGTTACGGTATGGATTTAGCCGAACCGTATAAAGTCATTATGACTTTTGAAAGTGGTTTGGATTTTGCTCAAGGGAATATTAATTTCGCTGATAATGTCATGAAAGAAGCTTTGGCTCGCGGTTTTGGGGTGGGAACTCATGTGGATTTATCAGCCAAACAAAAAATGCCGGTCGAGACAGCGACCCAAATAATTGTCCACCCCACCCGGTAAACCACTGGTTTGACCAGTGGACTCAAAAGGTTTGACCTTAACGCAGAAAAACAAAAAACATAGTAAAATTCTGACCGGTGGCTTATGAGATACGCTCTGGTAAGATTTCACTAT
>JAZDHJ010000076.1:0-2177 GCA_043805995.1 Candidatus Uhrbacteria bacterium | reverse complement strand
GCTCGAATTTAGCTTCAAAACCACTTCTATAATGGGCGAAATACTCGTTAGCTGTGTTTATGGCTCATAGTTACCTTTACTGCTTATGTGACACGTTTGCTGAACGACAATATGTGACATCTTTGCTGAGTGACAACAGATGGTTGGGACGAAAATAAACAAAAAAATGGCGGTTTTTAGGCCATTTTTAACTTCCCCCACCCCTACCCTCCCCCGTACGAGGCGTACAGGAGAGGGAGATTCAGGAAAAGCTATAACCATTCCGAAACCAATTTCTCGGCCGACAAAACATCGTTTACCCACTGGATGTTTTTATTTTTCTTGAACCAGGTTCGTTGGCGTTTGGCGTAATGTTTGGTGTTGAGTTTTATTTTGTTAATCGCCTCGGGTAAGGAAATTTGGCCGTACAGGTATTGGCAAATTTCTTGGTAGCCGATTCCAGACAGGGCGTAAACGCCCTTAGGATTATTCTTGGTTAGTTTTTTGACCTCGTCGACCAAGCCTTGGTCGATCATTTCATCAACTCTTCGATCGATGCGTTCGTTTAGTATTGGGGCTGGTAAATCTATACCCAACCAAAGTGCTTCGTATTTCGGTTCACCTTTTTTCCGAAGTTCGGAAAAAGGTTGACCGGTTTTTTTGCAGACTTCAAGAGCCCGAATCAAACGCCGTTTATTTTTTCGGTCGATGACTTCGGCCCCAATCGGATCGAGTTCGAAAAACTCGGCAAATAACTCATCTTCACTTCTCTTCTCCAGCTCAGCCCGAAACCCCAAATCTGGTTCAACCTCCGGCATTTCCAAATTATCAATAATCATGTCAAACCAAAGTCCGGTACCACCAACCAAAACCGGCAGCTTGCCACGAGAAACAATGTCAGCAATAACTTTGTCAGCATATTCCTTAAACAAAGCCCCGTTCATTTCTTCGTTTGGTTCAACGAGGTCGAGACCAAAATGTCTAACACCATCAATTAACAAAAACGGTGTACACCCATTTACTCTAACACCCCCCTCCCACCCTGGGGGAGGGGTGGGGGTGGGGGGTTTAGCCGTCCCAATATCCATACCCCGATAAACCGTCCGCGAATCGACGCACAAAATCTCGCCATTAAATTTTTTGGCGATTTCAGTAGCTAAAGACGATTTTCCGGCCGCCGTTGGACCAACGACGGCGATAATTTTTGGTTTCATGAGATCACAATAGATGATTTTGAATCTTTTTTCCAGTTTAGACCTTAAAAAAACCGCCTGCCGCTCAGACGAGGACAGGACGATGACCACTGAAGTTCTCAGCGGTTTTCCCCCACCAGACGAATAGACGGACGCTGATGGTGTCGAGGGTTGCCATGGCCGCCCTCAATCTCGTAGAGACGGCTGGGGCTTGGCTCAACGGCTCGCCTCAGACCATGGACAAGGAGGGCCACAAGAACAGCCTTTTGGAAACCGACTCTCTTGAAAATTGTCAGGTTTTTTTGATACCCCCCGTGCTCGGAGAGCCAAAGTTGGCGACAAGCCTCAAACTCGGCCAACCACCTATCAAGAGATGGACCAATCAGGTCCTCATCAAGAGAATCTTCGGTATATTCCCAGTCCGGACCGGTGGCCACCGAGCCATGAAATTTGTAGACCCGGATCACCAGATCTTTAATCACAGCCTCGGCCGATCTCAAACCGACCTCGTTCCAATCGTCATCCTCCGCCACGCGACTTATGGTTGCCAACAGAATCTCAACTTCTTCTGGCATCAGTGATGGAACCGTGAGTCCTTCTGAAACCAGGACTCCGCTGGAAACATCCACCAATCTGGCCAGAAAGGCCGAAACCAGTGGGTTTCGCTGGTGGACAACGACCGGTTTGATTCCGGTTTTTCCTGCCGCTCTTGGCATTTTTCCTCCAGGTTGTGCACAAAAATCAACTAATAACCCTAACCTATTTTTACCATCTTGTCAACACCCGATTGACTTTTCTAAAAAAATGTGCTAACCTATAAGCAAGTTTTACCTTTCAATTTAATAAATTTTAATCCAATTAACTTACTCACCTTACGCACCACTTCATCTATGATATCATAAACCCAAGCTCAATTCGATCGTTTCCAACGCAAGATGAGCCCGAAAATATTCCAATATGAACATCCAACTTCTCGATTTGTATTCTGATTATCTTCTTTCTTCG
>JAZDHJ010000075.1:0-7259 GCA_043805995.1 Candidatus Uhrbacteria bacterium | reverse complement strand
GCAACGACTTGAAGTTTTTTGAATATTTTTGATGACATATTCAAGACACTAGTCGTTTATAAAAGACACCTTATCGGTGTCTTTTATATTTTATCAAATTTGTCAAAAGCTGTCTGTTTTTGGAGTTTCGTAATTCACAGCGTAGAGACCGCCGAGGGTCTCCACAACCCAGTCGAGGTCGGGTCCATCATCGCTGATCATCGAAACAACCTTGACGAACCGACCAGTGGCCGGATCGCGAAGCTGGATCGGTCGACGGTTCTTGATCATGTCGGCCAGATCGGCCTCGACATTATACTCACTCCGCACAGGAGAGTCCTCGTGTCTTACATTCATCTTCTCTTCCTCCAGCAAAAAGAGTGTTTCCAAACCAACTCAAAAAAACTTTCGAGGGCCTGAAAAACGAATAAATATACCACAAAAAGCCATGTTTGTCAATGGTCGTTGGCTTAAATTAGCCAAAAAAATAAAAAATCCCTGGTTTTTAAACCAAGGATTCCAAAAATCTCAAACAACAAACCTCCAAAATTCAATAATTAAGAAATTCAATAATTAAATAATTTCCACTACACCTCCTCCCCAAACACACCTTTCCAATATTCAATCTCTTTCTTAACTGTCTCCAGCTTAGGATCAGGCATGGTGATTAACCAACCTTCTTCAAAAGTTTTTACCTTATCCAAAATCTCGGCCTGCCATTTTGGATCATGACTGGCCATGGCTCGCAGAATTGCTAATTGTTTTTCTATTTCGTCTCTTTGGTCTGAATATTTTTTTACCAACTTATCAAACTTTCCCTGATCCTTTTCACTCAAATCTTCCAGTTCCTCCTTAAGATGTTCGTCGGCATCAACCAATCCACACTCAATCTGAAAACGTTCTTCAGCTGTAAAATCGTCCTCAAACATTTTACTGCGAGTAATTTCTACCACATCAGCCCCCGAAGCCAAAAGTTCTTCGAGTTTCTTTTTGGTTTTTTCGTCCACATGTGCCAAAACTTCTTCCTTCAATCTTTCGATCCTGGTCGAACTTGTAAGTTCAAAAAAAGCATGGCGATATGGATATTCAGCCTGGCCAGTTTTGGTCATAGCCTCAAGAATTCGCTCTTCCGAAGCATTCGGATCAGCCAAAAACGCATCGTGCATTTTTTGCGCTTCAGCCTTTATTTCCGCCGGCACGGTTGGCGGCAAGTGTTTGATGGCGTATTGGTAGTCTTTGAGGAGGTATTCATGGGGGTGCATATATCGGGGTGGGTTTTAGGGGAATAAGGGGACGAAGGGGTTGAAGGGGATTTTTAATCGGTTTTTCAAAATCAAATTTGAAAAACTAATCCAACGATCTCCACGATCCTTTAATCCCAGTTCAGACAATAAAAGAATAGCAGAAAATCTAAAAATAAAAAAGCCGCCGAATGTGGGTCGGCGACCAGGAGGCCTCTTTGGATCAACGGCTTTGACGAAGCTGGAGCAACGAAGCGAAGGTGTCGGAAACCGAGAAGGCTCCGATACGGTTCCAGTGGTTTTCGACGGTTCGCAGACGTGAGACGCCGCGACCTGTTTGCGGATCGTCGGCCAGTGGAACTACGAAGATGCCTATACCCTTCTCAAGCATGAGAAGATCAGTAAGGTCATCTCCGAGTACAACAACTCGGCGAGGGTCGAGGCTGTGTGTTGCACAGAAGGTATCGAATTTGTAACCCTTGGTACCGTCCGTCACCACGGTCGCTGCATCACGACCAACAAGCACGCCATCGTCTCCGAAGACAAGACGGAGCGCGAAGGTCTCAACCTCATCCAGTCCGTGCTGACGGCACAGTTCGGCGATCACTTGTTCAATGCCATAGCTGACGAAGGCTTTTTTCTCAAAAGTCTTCAGGAAAGCCATGGCATCGACCCGCACCAACAGAACCTTGACGATTTTCTCGATGGCCTGGAGTGAGAAACCGGCTTTTCGTAACCGTTCAACACTCCTGAAAATGAACGCTATGTCACCGATGTCGCTCCGACTGCCAGTAAAATATTCCAATGCTTCATTGGCGTCATCGGTCGCGTCAATCGCAATCATAACTTCTCTGGCTTTTTTCCAGAAAGAATCAACGAGAAAGGTTCCATCGACATCCGAACAGACAGCCGAAGCCGCTATTAGGCTGGCAAGGAAATCACCACACGAATGCCAAAGCATTGTGTTCACTATCACACAAGGCCGATTGGTTTGACGAGCCTCTTGAAGGAGAACAAGAAATCTATCGGGAGAAGCAGCTTCGAAAAGCCGAACTTCAAAATCTGTTATACTCACGAACCACCTCGTCTGAAAAAGTTTCTCTAAACCCTGCCAACCTTAATGAAAAAAACAGAAAAAGTCAACCCAAGCAGCGTCTCTTGCCAAAAAACACCCTTTCGGTTATAGTATCAGCGCTTTTCATTAACTAATCCCGTTGGGCCAAAACCATTTTTATGGACTACGCCTGCCGGAAAAACATATGGCTTTAAAAAAGCCCGGTAACGAAAATAGCGAACTCGGTAAATTGCTCGCCACCAGCGAGTTTTTAAAGATCCCAAAAATTGGCGATGTGGTGCGCGGCAAAGTTTTGGCTGTCAGCCGTCGCGAGGTTCGACTCGACGTTGAAGGCATGACTTCTGGCGTGATTCGCGGTCGCGAATTGTTTGCTGAATCAGCTTTTTATGACAGTTTAAAAATCGGCGATGAAGTCGACGCCACGGTTGTTGATTTGGAAAACGAAAACGGCGACATGGAACTTTCCTTCCGTTCAGCTGGCCAACAAAAAGCTTGGGACGAACGTCGTCGTTTGTTTACCACCAATGAAATCGTCGCGGCCAAAGTGGTTGAAGCCAACAAAGGTGGTCTTCTAATGCGTATCGACCACGTCACTGGTTTCTTGCCAGTCTCCCAACTTTCACCAGAACATTACCCAAGAGTTTCCGGCGGTGATAAAAACAAAATCTTGGAAAAACTCCGCACCTATGTCGGTACTGATATGGATGTGCGAATTATCGACGTCAATGAAAACGAAGAAAGATTAATTGTGTCCGAAAAGACCGTCTGGGAAGAACGTCAGAAAGATTTGATTTCTCGTTTCCGCGTCGGCGACAAAATCTCTGGCGATGTTACAGCCCTGGCTGACTTCGGCGCTTTTGTCCGTTTCGATTCCCTTGAAGGTTTGGTCCACATCAGCGAAATTGCCTGGCAGCGGATTGATCACCCACGTGATCTTCTGAAAGTTGGCCAGCAGGTTGAGGCTGAAATCATCGGCATTGAAGGCAGCAAAATTTTCCTCTCGATCAAAAAATTGGTCGAAGATCCATGGAAAAAAATTCAGGAAGGTTACAAAATCGGTGATATCGTCAAAGGTAAGGTTCTTAAAATCAACCCGTTTGGTTTCTTTGTCGAACTCACCCCAGAAATCCACGGCTTGGCTCACGTCTCTGAATTATCAGAAAAACCAATTGCCGATGTTAACACTTTGGGCAAAATCGGTGATGAAATGGAATTCAAAGTCGTTTCCATCGAACCAAAAGAACATCGTCTTGGTTTGTCGTTGAAGGCTATGACCGCATCGGCGGTTGAGGCTGGAGAGGCCGGAAAGACTTTAGGGGCTGGAGAAGCTGAAGAAAAGCCTAAGGCCAAAAAAGCTAAGAAGGCTGTTGAGGCAACAGATGCACCAGAGGCAACACCAGTTATTGAAGAAAAAACCGATGTTGTCGAGGAACTAAAAGTTGAATAATATCAGTCAAAAAAACCAACGGATTCAAGTCCGTTGGTTTTTAATTTACCGATTTTTCCCTTCGAAACTCAGCCCTTGAAAAATTCCCACGTTCAGGTATAATTTCCTCATTCGATTCACGTGTTGAGCCTTAATTATTAAATGATAACGTGGCCACCCTTCGCTCGTGTCGAGCTTCGGAGTGGCAAGCGAGATTCCTATCGACTTGGGATGACGGGTAAAAATCCCCTTCAACCCCTTCCGCCCCTTAGTCCCCTTAAACCCTTCAACCTATGAAACCCTTATCAAAAAACATCATCCTTTTCGTTCTGGTCCTGCTGGTTATCGGGGCGATTTTTTCCACTTACAATTTTGGCAGCGACAAACCTAAAGAAATAAATATCAGCGCTTTGGTCGAACAAGTGGCTAAAGGCGAAGTTAAATCTTTGGCTATTTCTGGTAATGATATTGAAGTCGAACTTCAAGATGGCACCAAAGAAAAAACCATGAAAGAATCCGGGCAATCTTTGTCCGAACTTTTTGCTGATTACAATGTCGATAAAGAAGCTGTCTCGGCTGTTGATATTCAAATCAAAAGTGAAAGCGGCTCGGGTGCTTTCTGGAGCGTAATTGTGCCAACTCTTTTACCAATTCTTCTTATTGTAGTTTTATTTTGGTTTGTTATTCGTCAACTTCAAGGTGCTAACAGCAAAGCTATGTCTTTTGGCCAGGCTGGCGCTCGTGAATTTTCCAAAGATGCCAAAAATAAAATTTCCTTCAAAGATATTGCCGGCGCCAAAGAAGCTAAGGATGAATTAATGGAAGAAGTTGATTTCTTAAAAAATCCAAAAAAATTCATCGACCTTGGCGCCAAAATTCCCAAAGGTGTTTTGCTTATGGGCCCACCAGGAACTGGTAAAACTCTTATGGCTCGCGCTGTCGCTGGTGAAGCCGGAGTTCCCTTCTACCACATCAGTGGTTCCGAATTCGTTGAAATGTTTGTCGGTGTCGGCGCCTCACGCGTTCGTGATCTTTTTGCCAAAGCCAAAAAGAGTGCGCCATGTATTATCTTCATCGATGAAATTGATGCGGTCGGTCGCCAACGTGGTGCCGGTCTTGGTGGCAGCCACGATGAACGCGAACAAACTCTCAACCAAATCTTGGTCGAAATGGATGGCTTTGAACCAAATCTCGGAGTTATTGTCATGGCCGCCACCAATCGCCCAGATGTTCTCGATCCGGCCTTGCTCCGCCCAGGTCGTTTTGACCGCCGAGTCATTCTCGACATGCCAGACATTAATGATCGGGAAGCAATTTTAAAAATCCATGCTCAAGGCAAACCACTCGAAACCGACATCAATGTTCGCCGCATTGCCGAACGCACACCTGGTTTTTCTGGAGCTGATTTATCCAACGTTTTAAACGAAGCTGCTATTCGTGCTGCTCGCAACAACCAAACTATCATCACTCTCAACGACGTTTTAGATTCCATTGAAAAAGTTTTACTCGGACCAGAACGCAAAAGTTTTATTCTTTTACCAAAAGAACGTGAAATCACCGCTTACCACGAAGCCGGTCACGCCCTCGTCGCTCACATTTTACCGAATGCCGATCCGGTTCATAAAGTTTCCATCATCAGCCGCGGTCGGGCGGCCGGTTACACTCTCAAACTCCCAACTGAAGACAAAAAAATGCACAGTAAATCCGAATTCCTCGACGACATCGCTGTCTTCTTAGGTGGTCACTTGGTCGAACAAGAAGTTTTTGGCGACGTAACCACCGGCGCTTCCGACGATTTGCGTCGAGCTACCGCCCTGGCCCGTGAACTCGTTGTCTCTTACGGCATGAGCGAACTTGGCACCAGAACTTTTGGCGATAAGGACGAAATGATTTTCCTCGGTCGCGAAATTCACGAAGCCCGCGACTATTCCGAAAAAACCGCCGAAGCCATCGACAAAGAAATTAACGACATAATCGCTCGCGCAAAAACCGTCGCTTGTGATATCATAAAGAAAGAACGCCCTCGTCTTGATAAAATCGCTAAAGAATTACTTGAGAAGGAGACGATTGAGAAAGATGAGTTTGAGGCGTTGATGGTTTAGAATTGAATCGAGGGGACGAAGGGGTGGAAGGGGTTGCAGGGGATTTTTATTTGGAATCTTCCAATCAACTCCAATCTTAAAACTCTCTGCAACCCCTTCCACCCCTTAAACCCCTTTCAACCAAACCAAATAACCCCAAGGAGGAATATGAAATCAAAATCAATTTATCGCCCGCTTTTTTTAGAAGCTTGGCAGACTGTTTGGCGTCACAAGCGTTTGTGGTTAGTCGGCATTTTTGCTACTGCTATGGCTTCAGGCGGGCTTTTTGAATCCCTGTCTGGCAACTGGCAAACGGCTTTGACTGGGCGGAAACTTTTGGAGCAACTGATTAATGGCACCTTGCCTGGTTACACCTGGCTTGTTACTTACAGCCGTCTTTTGGCCAGACTTGAACCGTTCCACCAATATCTGCTGGCAACTTTAATTTTATTGATCGTCGCCGCCATAATCGTCGTTGGCGCTGTCGCTCAAGGCGCTTTATTTGCCGGTGCGCTCGAAAAAAAGCCTTCGACTTTCCGTGAACTTATTAAAACGGGTCGACACTTTTTTGGCCGAGTTCTGTGGTTGGATATTCTTGGAAAAATTGGCCTGGGCCTTGTTTTCTTAATTACCGTAGTTCCGGTAGCTTTTCTTAATCCTCTGCCTTATTCCTGGCACAAATATCCACCATTCATTTCTTTAATTCTTTTCCTAACCGGCGCTATTCTGGTAACCGTTTTACAAATGTTGGCTATGACTGGCGTGGTTCGCAAACATTTAAACGTTCGCGGTGCCATTGTCGAAGCTTGGAACATTTTTCGCTTTCATATTTTGGTCACCTTTGAACTTGGTATCCTTTTATTCACCACTTCGCTCCTCGCGATTTTGGCCACCCTGATTCTCCTTATTGTCCTCGCCATACCAATAACAATTTTATTCGTCATTGCTTCCTTAATCGGCTCGACGGTAATCTACAGCCTTTCAATTTTCATCTCCATCGTCCTTGTCATTGCCACCATTCTACTCGTCTCCGGTTTCCTAAACGCTTTTCAGTACACAGTTTGGTCGTTATTTTTCGAAGAGGCCGGCCGATTTGGCATTGTTCCGCTTATTAAGAAGATTATTAGGAGGTAAGTTGTCTGAACGCAAAATTTTTCATATAAAAATACTGACCTAAGAAGGTCGGTGTTTTTTTATTTCTCACCATCGAGCATGAGTTTTAACAAAAACAATATCCAAATATTCGGCTTTCTTAATATTTTTTATAAGTTAGGACTGAAGATTAGCTTTAACTAATGTTCAGTCCTAATATAACGTACTCACCTTACGCACCACTTCATCTATGATATCATAAACCCAAGCTCAATTCGATCGTTTCCAACGCAAGATGAGCCCGAAAATATTCCAATATGAACATCCAACTTCTCGATTTGTATTCTGATTATCTTCTTTCTTCG
>JAZDHJ010000074.1:0-19369 GCA_043805995.1 Candidatus Uhrbacteria bacterium | reverse complement strand
AAACATGGAAGCAGGTGGGTGGTAAGTCACCAACTCTATCAGTGGTGAGAGTGGCCGCGATTTGTCGCCACTGTTCTCGACTGACGCTCGAACCGGGTATTATTACTCCGAGTGGATTACCAATTTCGCCATTCACTGGTTGGAAATCTGGTTGATCCAGGTTGTCGAAGTATATTATATACCAATTACCACCATTCTGGCTGTTGACACTCAAGGCACCGATCCCAGCGAAACGCAGACCGAGTTTGACACAGATGGCCTGCGAGCGAGTGTGAGCTTGGGTGCACTCGACACTGACTTGATCACCGTTCGTGGTCGATAGCGCTTGTTGGCAAAGAAGAGTCACGGCTCCTTTGAGTGCATCGTTGAGCGCCAACCAACGGCCGAGCTCCCAGTGGTTTTCACTGCGCTTGACCAGCGCTGCATGAGCCACGATTTTTCCGTTCACCACCATGACCCAGGAACGCAGCTGACCAGTCTGCCAAAGACGACTGATTTCCGTCCGCCAGAATTCTGAGGTGGTGAGTGGTTGGTATGGAAAATAACAGCGGCCGTCAGCGCCAGTCCAGACGATTCGAGTTAGTTCGGCCAGCTCTTCAGCCCAGTTTGGGCGAGAAAGAATCTGTTCGTGTCTGATGATTTTCATTTTTTTGAACCCCTTTTAGGAGTCACGTGTTTGGATACAGAACGAGGAAAGGCCGAGGCTTTTCGCGAGACGTATGCGACATACGTTAAGCGAAAAACGCAGGACTTGACGAAGTTATGTGCCAAACACGTGACTCCTTCGTGAAAACAAAAGTCCGGCACCTTTGCCGGACCACGGGTTCTATTTTTTTTAAAAGACAAATAAAACTCACAGCTCGGCAAATGTACCGGACCAAGGATAATAGTTTGTCTGAAGATTTCTGAGATTATTATTCATAGCTTTGCTTTAGTGTAGTAAAGTGAAGAATTTTTGTCAAATTTATGGTTGTGGAAAAACCCTTTATTTTTTAATGATAATTTGAAGAACTTTGACGGATTTCATCTCGTGTGATATTTTGCTCAGGCGTTTCGGGTGATCGAAGGGAACCGCCTTTGGTCTCTTGAAACAATAACGCGACGAAACGTCGATGGAGACAACTGACGATGCCAACTGAAGTAGAAAGAAAGTCCGCCGCGATCGAGCTGATCGGGCGGAGGTTCCCCGCAACATCGGAATCCTCCCTGGTCCGGCTCTGGAATCACTTCTTCGACAAGGGAGACGGTGACCGAATCCTCCACGAAGACCACAACGCCAAGCGGTCAGTCCACGGAAGTCGGACCTGGCAACTCGATCAAGCCACAACGGTCAAGGAGTTCATCGAGACCGTCTGTCGGCTGGGCGTACTTTCCCAGTTCGAAGACTGGCTCAGGGTTCAGGCTGTGCGGTCAGCGGTTGCGACCTCCGTCAGGTCATCGAAACGGAGGTCGGGAACGACCTTCGGTCTGGTGGCTGCTGGGGATTTGGTGATCACCACCGACTAGTAGGGGACAACAACTCCGATTCTTTCTATTCATCGAAAACCTTCTTGCGACCCACCGAGAACGGTGCGTCGCTCTTTTTTTTAAAAAATGACGGGTTTTTGGCCCGTCAAAATTTTATAAACTGACCCCAATTCTTTTCCGAACAATTTCCATCTTTCTTTCTGCCTCCTCGCGAGCGCGAGTTGAGCCAGTGTTGAGAATTTTTATTAATTCATCTTCATGTTCCAAATAGGTTTTGATTTTTGCTTGAAGGGGCATTAAAAATAATGTTAGGGCTTCGGCTAAATCTTTTTTGAAATCGCCATAACCTTTGCCAACATAATCGAGCTCGATTTGTTCAAAAGATTTTTTTGTGACAATAGAAAAAATTGTGACCAAATTAGTGATACCTGGTCGACTTTCGTCAAAAGCGACTTTGCCTTCTGAATCGGTTGAGGCACTCATGATTTTTTTTCTTAGGGTTTCCTCGTCATCAAGAAGGGAAATATAGTTTTTGGCGCTGCCGGCTGATTTGGACATTTTTTTCATTGGGTCATCAAGACCCATAATTCGGCCGCCGATTTTTTTGATGCGCGGTTCTGGTACGATAAAAGTTTCACCAAAATCACGGTTGAAGCGAATGGCTAAATCTCGAGCTAGCTCAACATGTTGTTTTTGATCCTCACCAACTGGTACAACTTCTGTGTCGTAAAGCAAAATGTCGGCGGCCATGAGAACTGGGTAATCAAAAAGACCAACCAAGACATTTTCACCGCGGGCTTTGGCTTTGTCTTTGTATTGAGTCATTCGTTCAAGTTCGCTCATGCGAATTGTACAATTTAAAAGCCAGGCCAATTCCGTGTGTTGAGGAACTTGGGACTGCTGGAAGAGTAGGGTTTTGTTTGGATCAATACCGCAAGCCAAATAAATTGCTGTGGCGTTTAGAATATTCTGGCGGAGTTCATCGGGTTTTTGTGGCACTGTAATGGCATGATAATCAACCACAAACATACGAAGCTCATTTTCTTGTTGAGAATCGACAGCGGGTTCTATGGCGCCGATGTAATTGCCAAGATGAAGTAGACCGGAAGGTTGAATGGCAGTAAGAAATTTAGACATATAAGTTCCCCATCAGTTTATCAGTTTTGAATTAAAATTCAATTTTTGTAAAAATGTTTTTTCTTTTTTAAGCGAATCTTGACTTTTTTCGGTTTTTTCATTATGGTTTAGCAGGAAATCGTTCCTTCACTCCAATAGGAGGTTCTGTCATGCAGAAGGATTCAAGAACTGTCGTGGTTACCGGTATTCGAGCCACCGGCCGTTTGCATTACGGTACTTATCTCGGGGTCATGCGCGACGCGGTCGCCCTCAGCCGAGATCCGGAAATGAGCTGTTTCTTTTTCGTCGCCAACCTTCATACCCTGACCACCAGACCGAACCCAGCCGGTCTTCTGGCGGATCAGCGTGGAATCGTTCGTGACTATCTGGCTGCCGGAATCGATCCTGAGAAGTCAGTCATCTACGCCCAGAGCAGTGTGCTAGAAACAGTTGTGTTGAGTTGGTTGTTGTCCAACCTCACACCTGTCGGTTCGCTTGTTGGCATGCCTCACTACAAGGAAAAGAAAGATGCTCTTCGAGTGGCTGGTTTTGGAGGAGATGAGGGAAGCGACGAGGACTCTTTCGGTGGTAATGCCGGTCTTCTGAACTACCCTGTCCTTATGGCGGCCGATATTCTCGGTGTTCAAGCTGATTTGGTTCCTGTTGGTCAGGACCAACACCCTCACGTCGAATTTGCTCGGCGCCTTGCTCGCAGCTTCAACCGTCGGTACGGAAATCTCTTTCCTATCCCCGATTTGCTCGAGGGCGAGGCAGTTCGTGCTCCGTCGTTACAAGGTGGCGGCAAAATGTCGAAGAGTGATGATCGAGGTGTCATCTACCTCGATGACCCGCCCGAAACTATTCAGGCCAAGTTCAGGGTGGCAGTGACTGACCCTCAACGCCAACGACGGAGAGACCCGGGGAATCCCAGCGTTTGCAATATCTTCACCTATCATCACCTGGTATCGAGCGGTGAAGAAATTGCCTGGGCTCAAAATGGATGCCTGAGCGCCGGCATTGGTTGTGCTGAATGCAAACAGGTTGTTTCTGGTCATGTGGTGGAGATGCTGGCCGAGTTCCGTGAACGCCGGGTCGAACTTGATGCCAAACCATCGAGCTATTTCGATGAAATTCTCCGCGAAGGTGGGCTCAGGGCTCGGGCTTGCATCAAGCCGGTGGTTGAACAAGCCATGGAGCTTATGGGCGTTCCTTCCTTCTAAACGATCGCGTTACTCGCGGTCAATACCTGCTGAAAAGCGGGTTTTTTTATTATTTCTCTTTTTTATTGACTTTTTTAAGAACGGAGGTAATATCAGTTTGGCTTCTTTCACCCACTTCGAACCAGCGGGGGTATGTCATGCCGACAGAGAACGGAGAAAAAGATGGTTGGCGTTGGCCAATCAATGGTTTCGAAGATCCAACCCGGATCGTGCAGATCAATGGACTCCAGTCACCATATGAGCAGGATCCACCGCCGATTTGCTACCCTGGTACTCCACTCGATCCCAAGATGCTCGGGTTTGTCCCGGAGATCGTGCGAAAACAACTCAATGCGATCGGTTTTCACACAAGAGGTGGTATCGGCGAAGGTGGTTTCGACGGAATCCAGGAAATGGAACGTCGAGCCATCCGGATGATCGCGAGTACACTCGGCGGTACACCCGAAACAGTCGATGGTTATTTCTGCGGGGGTGGTACCGAAGCCAACCTGCAGGGAATGTACATCGGTCGGGAGTTTTTGCGGGACCAGCCTGACCCCTGTAACAAGGGAATTGTTGTCCTTTGCACCCCGCTCTGTCACTATTCCGTCTTCTTCAAGGCGACCAACATCCTCGGTCTCACTAGACGAAAGAACTGGGACGCTTGTTCCAGGTGTGGACGGCCTCACCTGCTCCCCAAGAATCGGGACACAGAACATCTGCGGTTGGTTGGGGTAAATGAGGCAGGCCAAATGAATCTCGCTTCCCTTAACCGAGTCTTCATCAAAGCTCGGGAAGAAGGCTACCGCCAATTCATGATCGTGGCCACGGCTGGCACCTGCCTTATGGGTTCGATCGATCCAATAGGTGAAACCGGAGCCTGGATCAGTCGAATGGAAGTAAGGTACGACGTGAAATTCTATTTCCACGTCGATGCCTCGTTCGGGGGGTTCACAATCCCCTTCGTAGCCAGCGGTCAATGTCCGATCGGTTTCGAGGTGCCGCAAGTTCATTCCGTGGCTCTCGACGGCGACAAAATGGGCGGTCTGCCCTATCCGGGTGGCATCTCTCTGTGTCGTAAAGGCCTTCAGGAGCTTGTCGGGCTTGAGGTAGCCTACATTCGCGGTCATCAGGAGTGTACAATCTCCGGATCGCGCTCGGCCCTCGCGCCCGTCTTGGCCTGGCATAGGTTCCAAAGCCTGGGTATGGACGGTCAGAGGCGCTACGTTCAGGACTGTCTCGAGACGCGTGACTTCTTGCTGAAATTGCTTCAAGAGCGCTTCGGTCAGAATTCTGAGGTTGTTCGTCCTCTGCCGTGTTCGCCTTGGGTGAACTTTCTGCCTCTCGTCATCGATATCGCGGGTGGCAGCGTCCCTGAACAACTGGTAGAAACAGGTCGCCTGCAACCGTATCATCTACGTTCGGACGGTATGCCGACCGATCCGATGGATCCGTTCAGTTGTCCGTTGATCGCCTACAAGCTCTGTATAATGCCGCATCACACTGAAGCTCATATGAGGCGGTTTGTGGATGACCTTGAACAGACTCTTCGTGAGGCTGGACGAATCTGACGTGCCTCAACCTCTCTGCTCACCTTCTGGTGAGTTTTTTATTTGTGAAAAATTTTTCTTGACAGCTTTTTCTTGGGTGTGCTATCTTTTAAATAGTTCATTGAAATAATCAAAACCGATATCATTTTGGGAAAAGTAACGGAATTTAAGTCTTAAGCGAACTGGGGATAGTGTAAGCCCGGTGGCTGGTTTCCGCGAAAGTTGGGCCCAAAAGAGGTGGTCATTGCAAAAAAAATGGCGTGATGACTCGGCAACCCTCCGTAATCATAGGGGAGTGCATGTCCGTGGCCGGAGTGCATGAAAGTGCCGTGTTTTTATTTACAAATAAAACTGTAAGTTTCAATACGGAAAAGAGGTGGTACCGCGGAGATACTCCGTCCTCTCAAGCCTGCTTTTTTTTGGCAGACTTGCGAAGACGGAGTCTTTTTGTTAGGCTTCGGAGCCCGTTCTTTCACACAAGAGGAGAAGAAAAGATGTGTGTGACCGAAAAAGATATTATCTTGGAGGGCGAATCCCTGCCTCGATTGATCCTGCTCTGCGGCCCGTGTCGAACCGGCACGACCGCCCTCTCAAATGTCTTCGTGCGAGCCGGAATCGAATCGCACATGCAACCGATCAAGTCGATGAGAAGGGCTAGAAGCGACGGTGAAGTGGTTGTTCCATGGACGATCACGAACAATTCGTCAAGGGTCATCTTCTCCAAGGAGACCTTGGGTGAAAGTGATCCGTCGGAGTTCTTCGACCCTGTTTCTGATCTTCTGGACGTCGGCTATCCGAGGGAGAAGATTGAAGTCATTCTGATTCTTCGAGACCCTCGCCAAACTTTGACTTCCTGGAAGCGGATGTGGCCGGCTGCCCAGGTCCAGAAGCTAAGAGAGGCCTTTCTTCTAACGGATACCATCCGAAGATCGTGCCTTTCCTTAGGGGTTAAGCATTCGGTCATGGTCCATGAGGCCATTCGAGACAACCCACCCGAGACTGTCGCATCGAGACTGTTCCATCGATTGGGATTGATCGATTCGACCGGACACATTAGCGATTGGCGAGGAACACCTCAATTCGGTGATCAAGATCCGAGAAATTCTCACCTCAAGTTCTACGACTCCCCGCCAGAGGTATTCATCGACGGTGTCAGAAACCGAGGCGGGTACAAGTACGAGGATCTTCCGATACCCGAACAGAATGCGACAGAATGTCGGGCCTACCCGGAACTCTTCGCTCTCTACGAGGCCTTTCGTGGAATGTGCGAACTTGATTTGGGTGTAACCATCAGGCCACTCGTCTAGGGTAGCCAACGTCGTTAAAGGAAGTTCTGAAACGTCTCTAAACAGAACTTCCTCTTTTTCTTTAAACCAGATTGTTTGGAAAATGATTTGAAGAAAAAGAACTTGTAGTTTAAAATTAAGAGGCTTATGGATAATTATCAAAAAAAATATCAAAAAAATGTCGGTATAGCTAAGTTAAATATCAAAAAAACTGTTGTTGGTCAGAAAATAAATTGTCGGCTTTCTTATACAGCGGGTTTTTATGGTATTGATGATAGTGGAAGCATAAAAATTCTTTTTAGAATAGTTTCTGATTTTGAGGAATTCCAATTTATTGATCCGGCTAAGGATAATTTTGTAAAAATATCTTCCAGTAATGAAAATTTAAAAATTAAGGTTGGCTCGAAGTCGGGTGGGGCCTTGGGAAAAATTTACATTCGACCATGGAGCCGTGGGTTTACTCTGCATTTTTCCGGAGCTTTTTTTAAAGAAGGTGACCAGATTTTTGTTGATTTTAAAAATTGGAAAATGCAGACCTTTTGCGAAAAAAAATTCACCTTTAAAATTTTCGTTGATCCGTTTGCTACCGGTAGATATTTAGAGATTGAAAAATCTCCAGAAATTGAAGTGTTACCCGGTCAAGCCTCGCAATTAAAAATTGTGGCCCCAACCAAGGTCGAGAAAAATTCCTTTTTTAAGGCTTTAATAAAAATCGAAGATCGATTTGGAAACCCTTGTCGTCAACTTGACGGAATTTTTAGACTGGAAAAAAATCCGCAAATCCAGGGAAGTTTGAAAAAAATTAATTTTAAAAAAGGACGAGCAATTATCAAATTAAAAATTATTAACGACGGATCGCATTTTATTAAAGCAAAATTTGATGGTATCGAGGGAATTTCAAATCCTGTAATTGTTTCCCAAAAAGTTAAACTTAATTATTACTGGGCTGATTTTCATGCTCAATCTGGAGAGACTGTCGGAACAAATAGTGTTGACGATTATTTTAGTTTTGCTAAGGATTACGGTTTTGTTGATATAGCTTCTCATCAAGCCAATGATTTTCAAGTTACCAGGGAATTTTGGTATAAAATAAATAAGGTGACCAAAACCATAAATAAAGAAGGTGAATTTATAGCCTTTCCTGGTTATGAATGGTCGGGAAATACTCCTCTTGGTGGCGATAGAAATGTTATCTATAAAGAAGAAAATAATCCTATATTTAGATCGTCACACGCTTTACTAGAGGATTTCAAAGATCTTGCTACCGACGCTCCAACAGCTAAGGAATTGTTTAAAAAATTAAGGTCAAAAAAAGTTATTGTTTTTGCTCACGTTGGTGGCCGTTATGCGGATTTGAGGATACACGATGAAAAGATAGAAAAAGCCGTCGAGATTCATTCTGGTTGGGGAACTTTTGAGTGGTTTTTTCATGATGCCTTAAAGAGAGGTTATAAAATTGGGGTAGTGGCCAACAGTGATGGTCATAAAGGTCGTCCCGGTGCTAGTTATCCAGGAGTTTCTCATTTCGGTAGTTTCGGTGGTTTAACCTGTGTAATGTCTCCTAGACTAACTCGGAAAAATGTTTTTGAATCTCTTTACAATAGACGCTGTTATGCTACGACTGGTGCAAGAATTTATCTTGATGTCAGTTATTCAATATTTGGGGAGATCGGAAGTATTGGAGAAATCGTTACAATAAAAAATAATCCGGTTTTAAAAGTCGACTGTTTCGGAACTTCGGCAATTGATCGGATAGAGATTTGGAATAAAGATAAAAAGATTTATGCCTACTTACCTGTTTTGGAAGATAGTAAAATAAAAATTGTTTATTCTGGTTCAAAAGTTAGGGGTCGAGATCGGGGAATAACCTGGGAAGGTGAAGTATCACTGGAGAATAATTTTTTTCAAGGTGAAATTGAAAAAATAAATTTTTTCAATTTAAATAATTATGCCACGATCGATTCCAATATTTTAAAATGGAAAGGAGAGACTACTGGTGGGGTTCAGGCTCTGATGTTTGATTTAAAAAATGATCAAGGTGAATTAATAATAAAAATTAATAATAAAAATTTTAAATTCTCAATCAAAGACATCGGTCAAAACCCGATGGTGTTTAATATGGGTGGTTTAGACGCCAAAGTAGAAGTATATAGAGTTTCAAAGGATAAAAATCCGAAACCCATCAGTTTTGAATATAAACTTAGCAAGTTAATTAGTGGAAGTAACCCCGTATTCGTAAAAGTAATTCAACAAGATGGACACATGGCTTGGTCTAGTCCAATTTATTTTGAAAAAAAATAGAGAAACAAATATTTCAACTTGATGATTCCGCGTCAGCTCTGCTGCGCGGTTTCCTTGCAAGGAAGAGTTTGAGAAACCATCGGTTTCTCAAACTAAGAAACTTCCGCTCGATACCGCGTCAGCTTGCTGCGCGGAAATTCATTTCCAAAAATCCCTCTTAAAAAAGATTCTCTAAAAACAAGAGAATCTTTTTTAAATAAAAAATCCCCAAGCTGTGGGGACGGCGAAGCTATGGATCAGGATCGGAGGTCTGGAAATCGTCGTTTGGTTCCAGCAAAGGCTGTCACAACGATGGCACCAACGACCGTTATTGACAGGCCGATATAGTGTCTCGAGACAAGGTGTTGTTGAGACATTGCGAAGAACGGAACGGGGATTAGACCAACGGCCAGAGTGAAAAATGGTCCCAAGCAGTTGATGCTTTGGGTGATTGGAATCGAAAGTCTGTCTTCGGCCTTGTTGAAGAGGATGTTGGCAATTCCTGTGGGGACAATCCCAAGGTAGGCCAGAGATAGCCACTCTCGCGTATTTGGCCAAAACTGGACAGGGCTGTCTGACAGGATATCGATTATCGTCCAGCCAAAGGCAAGGGGGATAACAGCCGTAAACATGCTGCGAACAGCATTGGCTGGGTCGATCTGATGAGCATTCCGGTACCGTTTGCGTACAGTGGATTCTACAGAAGCCAGAATGGTTGCTCCAAGACTGAGTATGGTGACCGTGTCCGTGGAGGTTGCTTGCCATCCTTGTAACACATCAAGACGGTAGAGAATCAGGCCGATCAAGATGAAGGCTGTTCCGATCCAGTAGATCGACCATTTCTGACATGCATCGCCGACAACGAAATATCCAAAGATGGTCGTCATGGGCGCCCGCAAGATCATGACGGCAATAACGGTGAGAGCTACACCAGCCTGTTGTTCCTTGAGAGCCGACAGAGTGCAGTAGAACGACAAAAAATAAAGTCCGATGTCCATGACGAGCCAGCCGTAGCCGCCTTGTTTTATGGAGCTGGACCATTTTTGTTTCGGGTGAAAGAAGATCCAAGAGGTGAGGCTGGCGAAACATGAGAACCAGAAGAAGCTGACGCTGGCTGCGAGATTCTTTGTTTCGTTGGCGAAAACGATGTATGCAGTGCTGAAGAGTACCACGGCGATGAGACAAAGAACGACACCTTGAAGAACGTGCAGAACAGATTTTTTTTCCACAAGTGACTCCTTTGGAAAGAATGCCTTAGCCTTATTATCTTTTAATTTATAATTTGTCAATTGAAAAAATAAAAAAGGCCCCTACAACGAAGCCGGAGCAACGATGAAAAGGGGCCATAAGAATGGCGGGCGTGGCAGGATTCGAACCCGTGACCGGCCGATTTGGAGTCGGCTGCTCTACCAACTGAGCTACGCGCCCGCAACTAATGAAGAAGGAACTTTCTTTCTGAGAACACCCTAGCAGATGGGAAAAAAATGTCAAGGATTTGAAATTTAAAATCAGTTTTTTGCTTTATTTTAAGCGAAATTTTTGATTAAGGTGGAGATATTTTATTTGTTGGGTAACAAAATCCATTTTTCTTGTAAAAAGTAATAAAGAGCTTTAAATAAAAAATGCCCTGAAGCTAGAAGAAATTATTCATTTGCAAAAAATGTTAGATTTGACCTAATCCAGTAATTCGCTTGAATGCAAGGCTTAACTTTTTGTAAACAAAAACCTCGAGATATTTAACTCGAGGTTTTTAATAACCTTTTCAATTACAGGTCGCCTACACCTCAATCACCACCGGCAAAATCATTGGTCGACGTTCGGTTTTTAGAAACAGAAATTGGCCGAGGAAATTACGGATATTATTTTTGATGTAATCAGAATCGGCTTCGGTTTTTGGGTCCTTATCAAGGACAATGTCGCGGACTTTTTGACGAGTCGCCTCAATTAAATCTTTATGTTCTTTCATGAAGATAAAGCCGCGGCTGATGATATCTGGGGAACCAACTAGTTTGCCGGTTTTACGATCGATTTGGACGATAACGACAATCATGCCATCTTCGGCCAAAACCTGACGATCACGAAGAACGATTTGGGAGACGTCACCAATACCGAGACCGTCAACAAAGATATAGCTGGTATCAGCTTTTTCGGCGGAAACTTTTCCTTGGCCACCTTTGAATTCAATAATTGAACCATTATCAGGTACGATAATTCGATCCTTTGGAAAACCGATTTCGATAGCGCGTTTGGCTGCTTCTTTTAAGAAGTAATGATTGCCATAAACTGGTAAAAAGAAATCTGGTCGGACTTGGCGCACCATTTCTTTTATATTTTCAGCATTGGAGTGACCGCTCGTGTGCACATCCATGACTTCAGTGTGGATGACGTTATCGCATTTGCGATAAAGGTTGTCTTTGAGACGTTGAACCGTACGTTCATTACCAGGAATAACTGAAGACGAGAAAATGACCGTGTCCTTTTTTTTGATTTTAATGAAACGATGATTGTCACCGATGATGCGGGAAAGAACAGCATTGCCTTCGCCTTGAGCGCCGGTACAAATGACAATAATTTTATCGTCAGGATGGCTGTTGACTTCGTTGATGGTGATAAGGGTGCCGCGAGCCAGTTTTATATAACCAAGACTTTGGGCAATTTCCACGTTCATTTCCATGCTGAAACCGTCGAGAGCGACTTTTTTACCGATTTTTTCGGCGTATTCAAGCAGCTTACCGATTCTTTTGATTTGCGAGGAAAAAGTGCCGATGATAACTCGACCAGGCGCGTTGGAAATTAGACGTTCCAAGTTTTCATACATGTCTTTGTCGGAAACCGAGACTGGACGGAAATCGGTCGCGCCGAGACTTTCAAGCATTAAGATTCTTGGGCTGGGAATTTTTGATAACTGAGAATAAGAGATTGGTTGTTTTTTTTCTGAATCTTTGTTCATGGTCCAGTCGCCGGGGTGAATAATATTGCCGGAAGGTGTGCCTAAAATTACCCCAACCGCGTCCATGATAGAGTGTTCAATTTCAAAGAAGCCGACTTTGAATTTACCAAAACTAAAGCGATCATTGATGGTTTTGATAGGAATGACTTTAAGTTTTTTGGCCGAGTTTGGTTCGTAATCTTCCAGTCTTTTCTTGATCATGGCCACAGTCAGGTCGCGACCGACGATTGGTGGGTAACCAAGTTTTTCCAGAAGAATTGGGGCGGCGCCAATATGGTCCAAGTGACCGTGGCTGAAAATAACAGCACGGATATTTTTTTCTTTGCCGCGCAAATAACTAATATTAGGAATAATATAATCAATGCCTGGCATGTCTTCCTCGGGGAATTGAATACCCATGTCTAAAATTACAATATCGTTATCGTATTCAAAAATTGTCATGTTGCGACCGACCTCCTCGCAGCCGCCGATGATGACAATTTTAAGCGGACTGGCGGTTGTGTTTGTCGGCGCGGCTTTGGTTAGGGCGGTTTTTATAACATCGGCGCGATGAAAAATTTGTCCGCGGAAACGATTAAAACCACTGGTGGCCGGTTGGTTTGTTCGAGCCGGTGAATTATTCGGTCGAGTTGGTCGAGTTGGTTGATTTGATCGAGTTGGTTGGGGTGATCGGTTTGGTTGAGTGCTCGGAGTACTCGGTCGGTTTGGTTGATGACTCCGGTTAGGTCGATTTGGTTGGTTGGCTCGGCGTAAAGGCTGAGCAGAATTTTTTTCTACCATAATATAAAGGTTATTTCCCCAGCCGACGTAGGACTTTGGCGGGGTCCCGCCAAAAGCCTCTATCGGCGGGACAAATTACAAATCACAAATTCCAAAACGTCGATGAATTTATTTTTAAAATAAAAATTATCGAGTTTTGGTGGCTTAGACTGTAAAGCGGTTTAAAAAATTAAAGGAATAAATTTGGCGAGAGAGGAAAAGGTTTTGAAGTTTTTTTTGCTGTTGAATTGGCTAATCCAGAAGCCACAATTTCTGGTAAACAACATTTGAAATAAACTTTGAAAAAACTTTTTTCCTATATCATTTGGATGCCCCCGAAAAAATCAGGAAAATTCAAATGAGATGGAATTATGGCTAGTCACGTCGCTCGCGAGCAACAGAGTGCGGTATTTTGAAGCTAGTTTGAAAACGAATTGGTCACTTTTGATATATGACCTCAATATACTCACTAATATTTTTATCAATCCGTTCCGGATATTTATACCCTAAAAGTCTGCATGTTTCAATTGATAATTTTCTGGAAAAATTTATTGAGGCAAATAAACTTTTCCACGAATCTTTGAGGTTGAATCCGGAGTATGTTTTACTTAACTGTTCAAAAATTTCTTTACCTGCCCATGATTGTAGTTTTTTGCCGTCCGTGTGCAAAGGAGTTTCTTTTGCCCAATTATTTTTCGCTAAAACATTCCAGATTATCATTCGCAGGAACAAATCTTTAACAATTCCGTTATCAATTTTTTTGGCGAAAAATAAATCACCTCGTTTAAGATATTTAGCAACACCAAGGAACTCAAACCAAAAATCGTATACTGTGGTTAAAAACTCATCTTTGTCTGGTTTAGGAATTTTAAAAAATTTTATTGAGGGTTTCGGTAAATTTTTAGTGAGACAATCTTTGTCTAAAAGCACCTGGTATCCTCTGTTTAAATCTTCGGTTTCAGAAAATCCATTTTTTATAAAACTTCTTAAAACGCCAGTCTTCCAAAAAGAAAAATCAACCTTTATGCCACCTTGAAATATTGTCAGGCGAGCGGGGATAATACTCTCGCCGTGTGTAAACTGTTCTTTTTGGTAAACCCAAACATTATCTATGGTCTTTAACCATTCATCGGATGCTAAATACAACTTGGTATTATCAGTTAAAACCATAATGTCGTAATCAGAAAATTCGTCAGTTTTACTGGCTCCGGCTCGAGAACTGGTCAGAATTAAAGCACGTATTGGTTCTTGTGATTCTGCCCAAGTTATAATTTTTTTTAAAATCTTATCCATGTATTATAGATTTTTTTTTCCCAAAATCAAATGAGATGGAATTGCGGCCAGCCATGTCACTCGCGAGCGTAAAAAAAATAGGTTGACGTTTACTAACATTATGGTCGAAGACCATGAGCGGTTGTTAAATACTGCCCCTCGACTCCGAGGCGTCGCTCGGGACATTCGACTACAGCTGTAAATACTACTGCTGTAGTCGAATGATTTTATTTTGTACTAATGTTATGGCCTGCCATGAGCGGTTGGAGTGGAGGAAGCTGTGAGCCCCTCGAGAGGCCTCGGGACATTCGACTGCAGCAGTGCGGCACAGCTGTAGTCGAATGGTGGGCAAGGAGGGACTCGAACCCTCAAGTCTTTACAGACATAGGCTTCTGAGACCTACGCGTATACCAATTCCGCCACTTGCCCAAAATTTTTTCTTTTTTCTAACAATAATGAAGAGAGACTCGCCCCGCCTTCGGAGGCCTGTGGCGGGGTCCCGCCAAAAGCCGCTGTCGGCGGGAAACTCTCAAGGCTTTGCAGTCACAGGCTTCTGAGACCTGCGCGTATACCAATTCCGCCACATCCGCGGGGTTACGAATCACGAATTGTGCCACGAATCAACGAATATCGGTTCCGTCCGTAGGAACAGATCAATGATTGACCCTACGTTTATTGATTCGTGAATTCGTGTCAAAATTCGTGATTCGTAACCTTGCCTATCGAAACACCTGTTTCGTCTTAATATACCAATCGGAAATATTTTGAAAACGATCGGTTGGGGATTTTATGGTGCTTAGATCAACGTTTTTGATTTTGTCACTTATGGCGTAAGTGTAGGTCGGTTGATATAAGAAAATGGCCGGTAGGTCTTCGACAATCAAATCCTGGAATTCTTTGTAAGCCGCGACCCGCTCTTCGGTATTGCTGGTTGAGCGAGCTTTTTCTAATAATTCATCAGCTGTACGGTTACTGTAAAGAGAAAGATTTAAACCTGGGTCTTTAATTTGCGAACTGTGCCAAAACGGATATGGATCAGGATCAAGACCGTACTGGGTGGCTGTAAGTAAAATTTGGTAGGCTCGGGGTTTGATGACTTCCTCGTAAAGCAGAGTTGGTTCCGTTGATTCTATTTGAATTTTAATACCGACAACTTTAGCCTGAGCTGCGATCATTTCAGCTGTGCGAATAAACGACGGTTGATTGATGGTAATGATTTTTAAGGTCAGTTCTTCCAAAGCATCAACGGTTTCACTGTTTTCGGTTACCTTAACTTTTTTGGCTCGGTAGCCATCAGGTGAGGTCTCAAGATAGTCTGTTTTATCAATTAAAGCAAGGGCGGCCACTGTGTCTTGTTCGATTTTGGCTACCTCGGGATTATAGCCAAGTTCGCCTGGAAGGATTGGTGAATCGATTACCGTGCCATTGTTTTCTAAAACCTCGGCGACAATTTCTTCTTTATTAATAGCTAGGGCTAAGGCTTTTTTTATGTTTTCATCTTTGAGTAACGGTTGATTTTCTTCGTTGAAAAAAAGAGTAACGGCTTGTGGCATGCTTGGATGTAAAAGGTTAATGGATTTATTTTTGCTAATTTCTTCTATTAAATAACTTGGAACAAAACTGAGGCCTTCGACATTTTGATTTTGCAAAGCGGCCACGGCTGACTGGGCGTCGTTATAAAATTTGAAAGTTAGGCGTTCGATTTTGGCCGGTTCGCCAAAATAATCAGCATTACGAACCAGGGTATAGGATTTTATCCCCCCTTTCTTTTCCAGAGTATATTTTTCAAATTTGTAAGGGCCGCTGCCGATAGGCGAAAGATTGAGTGAAGCCAGTGGTACATTTTTTGGTGAAATTTCCGCCCACAAGCTTGAAGGTAAAATTCCGACCGTGAGTGAGGATAAAAATGGTGCAAAGGGTTCATCTAAAACAAATTGAACTGTCAGTTCATCAACCTCGGAAATAGTGACGCCGCGAAAACTGACGGCTAGTGGACTATGATAAGCCGAGTTTTGGATGCTTTGGATGGTAAAAAGGATATCGCTTGAACGCACAGGATCACCGTTGTGCCATTTGGCGTTGCTGCGAATTTTAAGGGTGTAAGTTTTTTGGTCTTCAGAAACAGAATACGATTCAGCTAAGTCGGGAACCAGACCGTTTTTTTGGTCCCAGCGGAATAGACCGGAATAAACTAAACGAGTCAGATCAGAATCAACATCGCTAGCCGAAGCGTAAAGAGGATTGATAAATTGTGGGGAACCGATTAAGCCTTCGGTATACTCGCCACCCACGGCCGGAAGTTCTTCTCGGTGAGAAATTAAAAACCAACTACCAAGGGTTATTAAGGAAACAGCCGAGACTAAAAAAGCTCCTTGTAATATTTTTTTCTCCAATCCGGACAAAACTCGTGGCAACTGATGCCATTGTTTCCAGGAGGGCCAGCGTCGGGAAGTGGCTAAATTTAAAACCTGTTTTTTAGCCAAACTTTCCGGAGATTTTTTGTAAGAACGCAAACTAGACCAAACATTTTTTAGTCGGTGCGCAAAATTCATAGATAAAGATTTGAAAGACATGCCGGTAGGCACAAAAATAGTATCTGGAAATTAGACGCCAAGCGGTTAATTTCCAGTGTCCTTGTTTATACTAGAAAAGGACGTTGGCAAGAGAAACACCAAAGAAGAGAATGGCGACTACAATAGTCGCCTGGAAAAGTTTTTTTTCAACTCCGCGTTTGGTGCGGTAGACATTGCCAGAACCACCAAAAGCGGCGCCAAGACCGGTGCCACGGGCTTGAAGCAGGATGCAGATTATAAGAACCAGAGCTAAAACGGCTTGGGAAATGTTGAGAATATTTTCGGTCATAACGTAATCGGATTAGACAGAAGGTTAAATACGAGACGTAGAATATCAGAATTGACGTCTTCCGTCAACCAAATAGATTTTTTCTTCCGCAAAAATTAAGTTTCTGTTATAATAACGTTAATCTCATCACTTAAATTTATGTCTATAATGGAGGAAAAGAAATTGCCACAATCACGATCGTGGTGGCCAACAATTGTTACCTTATTGGTGTTAGTTGGCATCGGTTTTTTTATTTGGCGGATTGTTTATTATGTAGGGTTGGTTAAGTCCGGCGAGTTAGCTGATATAAGACTTGAAGAAAAACAAGAAATGAGTGTTAGTCGTTTGGCGGCTGCCGCGGCATCTTCAACCTTAGGTGAAGTTAATTTTTCTTTGATCAATGAACCGTCTTTAGGTAATGACACAGCCCAGCTTACTTTTGTTATGTTTGGCGATTTTGGTTGTCCATATTCTCAACAATCAGCTTTTACCTTACGCTCATTATTTTATCAATATCCAGAAAAAATTCGATTAATCTATAAAGATTTTCCTTTAACTGATCTTCATCCTGATGCTGAGCGAGCGGCCGAAGCGGCAAATTGTGCAGAGGCTCAAGGAAAATTTTGGGACATGTTTGATCGTATTTATCAAAATCAATCAGATTTATCTCGTGAGGCTTTAATAAGCCACGCCAGGGCTCTTGATTTGGAAATCGGTCGTTTCATTTCTTGTTTGGATAGTCAGAATTATAAAGATGAAATTGCTGCCGATTATAATGAAGGTCTTGAGGCTGGTGTTTATGGCACGCCAACGTTTTTTATCGGGGGTCAAATGGTTAAGGGGGCCATCCCAGCCGTTTTTTTGCGTTCGCTAATAGAAAAAATTGGTCAACCTGAAAGTTAAAATTATGAAAAACTTTTGTTTATTTGTTTTTGCTAGCTGTTTATTTGTTTTGTTACCTTTGTCTGTTTTAGCTGAAGGGACAGCGGTTGCCAACACAGCCGCCGTAGTAGCCGAGGAACCTGATCCAGCCGATAATGTTATTTGTTGGATGGAGGAACCTTGTGTCTCCGATTGGGATAACAATAAAATACCGGACGGCCTGTGGGATGCCCAGAGTTCGGAATCAATGGATACCTGTGGCGGTGAACCTTATGGTTATTGTTATGCTTATCCATTAGAAACCACCTTATCAGTCGGTTTGCCTTTGGGGGGTACTGGCGTAACCACGGTTCAAGACCTAGGTGATTATATTAATAAATTATACATATTTTTATTGAGCATCTCTGGCATAATAGCTATTCTAATGATTATGATTGGCGGTATTCAGTATGTTGTGTCCCGTGGTGGGTCAGAAGCCGGTGAGGCCAAGAAGCGAATTTATAATGCCATGATTGGGGTTGTGTTGCTTTTTTTTGCTAACGTTATCCTTTATACAGTTAACCCTCAGTTAATTAGACTCATGTTGCCACAAATACCTAAAGCCAGAACGGTATTTTTTGTTTCTGATGAAACTTCTTGTGAAGCTTTGTTGGCTCAGAATATAGATCCGGCCCATCCTATTTATGAGCTAAAAAATGACATTGCCTCTGGAAACTGCGGAGACGCTATGCCAGAAATTGTAAAAATAAATGGTTCAGCACCAAATGAAAAAAAATATTGCAGCTGGACAACTTGTTCTTCGACCAGTGAAGGTAATCCGATCATGGCTTGTATGAGAAGTACTGTCGAAAACCGGCCGTTTAATTGTATGGGTTGTTCAAATATTTATGACGAAAATCCTTTTAATGTAGCAGTGACTTCCGAGGCTTGTACTCGTTTATCCGCCGAAGACATACAAATATCAGATACTGATAAAAATCTAAAGACAAGGCAACAGTGTTTTAAAACTAACGATACATCAATTGATATTACCGGGACTTCCTGTGCTCTCATGATACTCAACTGTTCGGCCATTGCGACCTGTGAAAGTTATCAGGAGGTGAAAGTTACTAGTGCTGTCGGTGATGATACCATGGCGTTTATTCAAACAGGTTATGGCTCAGATTTGGGTTTACAGAATATTTGTGAGGATGATCCTTGTCAGGCGACCAGAGGAGATACGGCCACTAACAAATGTCAATTTAAATCCGATGCGTTGTTTAGGGCAGGTCTTATAGCTGCCGGTGCGGCAACCATGCTGCCACCTGCTGTTGGAGCAGCGGCAATTATAGCCGCAACTACCAGTGATCATTGTATTTCAGTGCCAAGGGTTGAAACACCAGCTGTACCAAGTACGCCAAGTGATTATGTTCCTCAAGGCGGAGCTGCCCGAGAAAGATAAAAAAGGGCTCAGGTTCGACACTTGCAAGACATTCAAAAGCGTGGTAGCATTGCCACGCCTTTTTTTTAAGCTCCCACCGTCGCTCGGGCTATGGTGGGCACAGCCAAATCACAAATTCCAAATTCCAACAATTCGACTCGGTTCATTGTTGCCTTGAGTCGGATCGAAAGGCAAATAAATTCCAAAATTTAAAGCCAACGGCAAGAACTCCCTGTGATGTTCGCCGCCTCGGCGATCTCACAGGGATGAATTGCCGCACAGTCTGTTGATTAACTCCCGTAGGTTCGGTGCTGTATAATGGATGGGTATGACAAAAACAGATAAGG
>JAZDHJ010000073.1:0-7909 GCA_043805995.1 Candidatus Uhrbacteria bacterium | reverse complement strand
TTGTATTCGGGAACACCAAAGGAAGATTAAAAATCAACCAAAAACAAAAAAAGATCCTGACACAGGAATCCTTAAATAGGGTTTGTTTTTATTTTTGGATAATTTTTAGTTGAAAAGGTTGTTCGGGAACAGACCCCTTAGTGAATGATCCAAGAGTTTTAGCCGACCTTGGTGAAAGCGGGGTTGGTAAAGATGAAAATGGAAAATCACTCTTCGCCATTTCTCAAGATGAAATTACACGTTTCGGCGATTGGACGAACAGCGAAACACCATTATCACTAAACGTATATATTTCAGAACGCGTCGGATATGGCACAGGACCTTGTTTCACCAGAGTACACGTTGTGAACTAAAATCGAGACAAAAAAATCGTCGAAACAATCGACGTTTTTTTATTTTATTTTTGTTTTTCCTAACACCCGTTGTTTAGGGGTTTAAGGGGCGGAAGGGGTTGCGGGGAGATTTTAGGTTGTGGTTGGACTCGGTGATTATCGGAGGGGATGATTTTTTTGGTGATTAATTAGGTGATTATTTTTTGATTGGAAAAATTATTCTTATATAATTTATATGGAACAAGAATTCAGAAAAAAATAATCACCTAAACAATCACTCTCCAACTCCGATAATAACCCTTAACCAAACCAGAATACCCCTGCAACCCCTTAAACCCCTTCCATCCCCTCCAATCACCTACCGATTCATAGAAACCGTCGCAGGATATCCTGAAAGATACACCGGTGTCGAGGCTGGGACCATGCCGAGCATTGGCACTTTGGCCGCCACGTTTTCCATGGATCTGGTTTCGGCAATTTTGACTTGCATTGATTGGTTATTGAGTTCGAGTTGATTGATCGCGACTTCCAGTTCTCTGATTTGATAACCTTTATTAGCCGAACTATTTACTTGAACCACATAAGTCAAAGCCAAAGTGGTAGTTAAAACAAACAAAGTAAGATTCAAAACCACCATGTGGCGCGAAAGAAAAGCCACGGCTTTATTGGTCTTACGAATGGATGAAAAAAGGGTTTGACTGAAGCGGGACATATTTATTGGAGTGATGAAAGTGGTGGAGTGATGGAGTGGTGGAGTGGTGGATAATTATTTTTTAGAATAACAATCTCCTTCACTACATCACTTCAACACTTTTTCACTTCATCACTTCGAATCACAACTTCTCGGCCACCCGGAGTTTAGCGCTGCGTGAACGTGGGTTCACTTTTATTTCCTCCTCCGACGGAACGATAACGTGTTTATTAATTATTTTTAAAGTTTTATTTTCTTGTTTTCGGAAAAATGCTTTGACGATTCTGTCCTCGAGTGAATGAAAGGTGATGATGGCCAAGCGGCCACCAGGTTTCAAAATTTCAACGATCTCCGGTAAGGCTCGCTCCAATTCTCCAAGCTCGTCGTTCGTCACAATTCTCAGAGCTTGAAAAACCTTGGTGGCTGGATGAACTTTGCCACGTCGCGGTGTAATCACTTCAATTAATTGAGCGAGATCAGTGGTGGTAACAAATTTATTTTCTTCTCTGGCTTCAACAATCGCCCGAGCAATTTTTCTAGAATTCTTTTCGTCACCATAAACTAGGAAAATTCGGGCCAGTTCTGTTTCCGACCAAGTGTTAACAATATCAGCTGCCGTCAACTCACCGGTCGGATCGTACCTCATATCAAGAGGTCCTTCAGATTGGAAAGAAAACCCGCGGGCTGGATCGTCGACATGAACTGAGCTGAAGCCCAGGTCCAAAAGCACGGCAGCAACGGCAGTAAATCCCTGATCATAGGCGTGTTTGGCAAGATTAGCGAACGAGTCATGAATCAAAGTAACTCGTTTATCAAATTTGGCTAAGTTTTTTTTGGCCGTAATAATCTGGCGCGGATCACGATCAAAAGCCAGAAGTTTTCCCTGCGGCGAAATTTTCTCCAAAATAACCGCAGCGTGACCACCAAGACCAACTGTTCCATCAACAACCGAATCGTTTGGGTGAAGATTGAGGAGTTCGATCGTTTCTTTTAGTAGAACCGGTACATGATGAAACTCAGACATATTTTTTATGGGGGGGGTGCGAATAACGAATCAATTACGAATTTACGAATCTACGAATATGGATTTCCGTCCGTAGAGACGTTGCAATGCAACGTCTCTACGATCGACCGCCAACATTCGTATATTCGTAAATTCGTAACAAAATTCGTTATTCGCATCCCCTTTTTAAACACCCAAATCTCCCAACCTCTCAGCAATATGTTCGGCGTCGGCTTCAGTGGCTTTTTTGTAAGCTGTCCACTTGGTGGCGTCCCAGATTTCCATTCTGGTGTATAAACCGGCGACGACCACATTCTTACCCAGTCCGGCGTACTGTCGAAGATATTCCGGCAAGATCACCCTGCCCTGTTTATCCAATTCCACGTCCATGGCACCAGCAAGCATGAGTCTGGCGAAGGCTCGGGTATCGGATTGCCCCAGGGGCAAATTGGCTAGTTTGGTCGCCAACTTGTCCCACTCCTCCTTGGGGAACAGGAACAGGGATGAATCTAAGCCGCGGGTAACTACCGCACCCTGAGCGAGTTCATTACGAAACTTGACTGGCACGGCCAGCCGACCTTTTTCGTCTATCGAGTGTTGGTACTCGCCGATGAACATAGGTAGTTAAACTTTTTGATTGAGTTCTTTTTTGAACTCTGACTTTAGGAAATTCCCCGAAAATATCAGTGGAACTCTTTTTTAGAAATAAAAATGAGCATCGGGTATTTCAACCCAATCCCCACTTTTTTCCACCTATCACCATTTTATTCCACTTCAGGACACCCGTCAACACTTGGCCATAACAAAAAATTCAGCTGGATTGAGCTGAATTTTGTTTTTTTGATGGTTTCTGTGGATAAGTTTGGGTTCCCCACTTTGGTTACCAAAACCCCGCCGATAAAAAATTGGCGGGGTTAGGTGGTCTCGGCTAAAGCTTTTTTTGCTCTGGTGGACCACACTCCGTTCAATAACTACCTGGCAGTTCAGACAGTGGGGTGATTACAGACTTTCTGAATAAAGATTAATTCCATTTCTGAAAAGCAAAACGCACCCGGAGGCGACGAGTACGTCTGCCGCGCGGGTGCGCGAGGTTGTTGGGAGGGGTGGCTTCTTGCAGTTACCGCACAATGCCGAGCGAGCGGCAACGGGCGACCACTGCCTCCGTGACTTCCGGCGGGTCGCCGAGAGCACCGCACTCCACCCGGATGTTGTACTCACTCTGGTAGAAGTACGCTCGACGAGCGTAGAAGTACCAGTGACCGACCGCCGTGGCCACACCGCTTGCGGCCGACCATCCGACCGCGCGGAGGTTCGCGATGGTTCCCGATAGCAGCGTGCTGGGCTGATAGGTCGTCGCCAGCAAGAACGTGATGATGCCCGCGATCGCGATCACGAAGACGACGATCACCAGCGGCATCCCGAAAACCGTTCTCACTCGCCTCACACCGTAGCCCTGCATGAAGAACATGGCGAGTGCCAACTTCCCGTAGCAAAACCAGCCGAGCGTGACGAAGAGCGCGGTGCCCACGACGTTCATCTGGTAGAAGACAGAGACCGCGATGCAGAGCATCGCGACCGTCCCGAAACCGCCGAGCATCGAAAATGGATTCTTCATGACGTTTCTTTCTCCGTATCAGCATGGCATGCAGCCGTTTTGCTGACGTTGTAGGTGAATTTTCCTTGCCACAAATAGAACATTACGACTTGCGAGGATACCACAAAATAGCCCTTTTGTCAATGGCTTTCGGATAGAATTTGCTTAAAACAAAGGAATTTTTAGGTTAAAAGGGCTTGGCAACCAACTAATTTTATCCGTAAAAATATTTTGGTATTTGGAAATTTTATATTTAAAGGGAATCAAACCCGTATCTCTGGGTGTTAAGCTCAGTGAGGTTATCATTACCTCTACGGGCCCAATTAAGCCGAGATTTTTTAAACAAACAAAAAACTCCCTAAACCGGAAAAGCCAAAAGTTAAAACCAAATTTTCAAAATTTGATATTTAAAATCTGGTGTTTTTCCAACTCGGGGGAGTTGATTGTTAACACCCAGAGATAAGATTCTTTTTTGAACCTCACTGAGATGTTTTTATTTAATCACGAAATATTGCTTTTGTCAACTCTTCGACGCCGCTCAGAGTTGACCTTGAGGCGACTCGAAGGGGTCAATAGTCGATCTATGCACAAAAAATTTTCTACTCAACCAAAACCGGAAAATCACCTTGTTCAAGTCTTATCACTTCATCGCGACATCTGTCTTGAAAACCGTCACCGTTTATCCAATCAGGATATATTAAATCACAAAATTTTTCGTCTTTCGTTGTCCAAGCGAGCACTCTATAACAATGAGCAATTGTCCAGGAACCAATTCCTGCATCACGAGCATCTTGCGCCGCCAAATCCAAACAATATTGTTCGGTAATCGGCGTAGTCAGTTTTTGAATGCAGGTATATAACCCGGCAAATTCTCCTTCATGCTCATTAAACATTGTATGAAGACAATAAAAAGGATCATCTCGCAAAGCCGCAGTCGTTACAGCACAAGACTGGATAGCTTTAGAATAATGAAACGGTTCGTGAGGCATTTTTAAAGATTGCATGTCGTGGCACGAACCAAATTTATTTAATAGCCACTCAGTTGATGGCTGGTAAAGATTATAATCGGGATACAAATCACTGGCGGCCGAAAGAAAACAATGAGAATTGATATCGTCGGGTAGATTCATTTCAAAACAAGAAACATTATTTTTCTTGCCCCAAAAATAAAGATACTGACCCAGATAAAAGCCGGCTTCGGGTGGCAAGTCGTGATCAGAAATATAGGTGGCGACTTTTTTATATTCAAATAAAGATAAGTCTAAAAAATCTGTTTCGACATCAGGCCGGTTTGAAAAATATCCGACATCGACTAAATGATAAATAGCATCCTTGGCAGCAATACCATAAAAATATGTTTTGTAAGGTTCGAAGTCACCACTAAGATGACAGGTATTTTCTCGATAGACCGTCAGAAAACCAAGATTATCTGTTTCGTCGGAAACAATTTTCTCAAAATTACAAACCGTCCTTTCCGGGTCAGATGTTTCCAGTGACACCACCGCATCACAAAGCGATTCTTCGGTCGTCGAAGAATCTATGGAAATATTTGAATATTGTTTACTAATTGCTGGATACTGAAAACCTTTTTCGCTGCACTCCGGCAAACTGATAACCGCAAAAAAATTCTTAACCGACTGATAAGGAAGATAAATTGCAACGATCACAGATAGAACCAAACCAATAAAAATAAAATATTTTTTCATAAATGAATTCACCACTTAATCCTTCCACTCCCAATTTCTTCACTCAAACTCTCATCACTCCAACTAGCCAAACTCTCAAGAGTTGCTGTCTTCTCCACTTCAGTCGCCGGTCGAGGAAAATAATTTTCGATTCTCATTGGAATCAATTCCAAGTTCTTCTCTTCTCCACGCCAACTAATCCGAGCCACAACAGATTCATTCTCTGGTTCGCCAAACTGATCGAAAATAAAATTTCCGAGCGAGTACAAAATCAAACCATCTTTGTATTTCTCTATACCCTCCAAAAAATGCGGATGATGACCGATGACCACATCGGCGCCGGCGTCGATGGCGGCGTGAGCGAGTTCAACTTGTTGGTTGTTGGGCAAATGTTGGTATTCGTTTCCCCAATGGAAGGAGACGAGAATGATGTCAGCTTGAGCGTTCAAAGGTGAAATAATTTCTCCCAGGGTCACCGCGTCCATTTTCCAAATCGTCGTATCAAAAGCCAAAAAAGCCACTCGTTTATTTTCGACTTCAGTAAATACCGGCGCGCCATCATTACCATAACCACCAACTGGAGTTACGCCACCGGCGTTTAAATAAACAATTGACTCATCCCAAGCGGCTCGACCATAATCTCCAATGTGATTATTGGTCACTGAAACCTGAGTGAAACCCAAGTATTGCAAAACATCGATGCGGGCCGGATCAGCTTTGAAACGAATTTCTTTACTGCTTTCCATCATCGAGGTTGAGAAGACACTTTCGAGATTACCAAAAACCAAATCGCTGTCATCAAGAACATCGCGAGCCGAAGAAAAAGCTGTCTCGACGGAAACGGTTTTTAATTTACTGCCAACCGCGCGCGAAAGCATCATGTCGCCGACTGCAGTAATGGTCAAAGCTGGGGTTTGAGGCTTGGCGAAAAAAATTAAATAACTCGTCCCGGGCTCGTTTTTATTTCCAGTAATATTTCCGCTGTGCTCGTGCCAAACCAAATCACTTGTTAACTCGCTGACTGCATCAGAATTTTTTTCGAGCCACAAAAGATATGATTGCAAAGTAAACGGCGAATCAATAAAAGTTTCATTTAACAAACTGATTTTCTGAAAATCTTTTGCTTCCATGAGTGACAAAACCGTCGCGTCATTTTTAAAAGCTTCTTCCGCACTCAAACCGTGCGAAAAATCTATACTAAATATCACCAAAGCGTTCTCTGGCAAATTTCGTTTGAGTGAATCGATTAAGGAACGAGCCTCGCCTTCACCAGCATTTGATTTAGCGATGATGGGCACGATTGGTACGCCGGGAAATAATTTGCTGATATAAGGCAAGTGAACACCAACCGAATGTTCGTCCATGAATGAACCCGCGTCTTCGACAACCACTTTATCTGAAACAATTTTCGAAACAATGTCGTCAGCCGTCTCAAGCTGACCAAACTGAGTTTCATAATCATCGCTGGTAGTCTGAACCAAACCGCTGCCCTGATTTTCATGAGCCGCGCCGATGATCACGACGACCGAAGGATGTGTAGCGACTCCAGCCACATCATGCCACTTTTGAGCCAGTTGATTGGCGATTAAGGTATGATGAGGCATGAGCGCGGCTTTGACAGTTCCCTCAAACGAAGAGAGACCGGCCGGATCAAGTCTGGCGGCCGCCGAATAAACATTTTCTATGCCTTGAATATCAGAAATCACAATTGGAGCTGGCACGACTGGCACGGGAATTTCTTCATTCTCTCTGTCTGTCAGCCGGGAAGCTAAAAAAAGACTCACGATCGAGACAGATAAAATCGCAATTAAAAACCCAAGAAAAAACTTCTGTTTTTTCTTTTTATCGGCCGGGAAGTCCTGATTTTTAATTGACATAATCTTCACCCAAACAATCAAATGTTAATTAGAGTCCATCGCGGGTTTTTCAAGAAGCCATTCCCATAAGGGTTTAAAATGTATAATCATTCCTTCTTTTTTCACTTCTCGTTTTTCATCCCAGGTCAGAACGGTAAATTTTTGCGCCTTCAGTTCACCGTTTGCCTCGACTAAAGCTTTTACTTCCCTTGATTCGACATTTAAATTTATTGCTTCGTAACAAACTTGTATAAGTTCTGTAATAACTGTTCCTTTTTTCACAATAAAATCAACTTCGCGATTATTTCTGGTCTTGTAATAAAACAAATCTTTGTTTGGCTTTATTCCGCGTTTTACCAGCTCGGTAAAAACCAGATTTTCCATAAGCTTGCCTTTATCGGGAGAATACTGAATTGCTTTCGCACTGATAAAACCATTATCAACAACGTAAACTTTCCGCGGTGATTTAATTCGCTGTATGGATTTGGGCGAATATCGAAGTAAAGAAAAAATTAGATACGCTTCTTCCAGATATTTTATGTATTTCTCCACAGTGGAGGCGCTCTTTAAATTCAAAACAACCAGAAGTTTACGCACGGTATACAAAGTTGCAAAATTATTTATGAGGTGCGAGCCCAGATTTCCTATTTGAGTCGAAAATTTAACCTTATGCCTTTTGACCACATCTGTGAATTACCCTGTGGGATCGCCGAGGCGGCGAACACCACAGGGCGTCGATATTAATTTA
>JAZDHJ010000072.1:0-14087 GCA_043805995.1 Candidatus Uhrbacteria bacterium | reverse complement strand
ACTCATCGAGGAATCAACTCGGAGACTAAGAAAAAGATGATCGAAACTATTCTGAATATTCCCTCAAAACCAAGGAAACAAAAACAGTCGGTGAAATAAATTCACCGACTGTTTTAGCAACCCGAAATGTCTATTCAGCCGCAATTCATCATTGGTCTGGACATCTTCTTTTAATTGTTCTACCTCAGCTCGTAATTCACCAGCTCTTTTTTTTAATAAAGAGTTTTCACTGGCCAAATCTTGATTCACGGCCGCAAAGAATAGTTCCATTTCCTTCGCATGCCCCTTGCCACCGCCTGTACTAGATAAATATTGAGCCACACCATCGTCATCGGCCTGATCCTGTCGCGCAATTTGTTGCATAAGCGGCAACATACCCGGAGCCTCTTTTGCCAAACCAGATGTTCCCACGGTTCTGACACCAGTGTCTGTTGTTGATTCACCAATCACTTCTGTATAAATGTGTTTCTTGTTATCTTCACGAGCCAAATCCTCTAAAGTTTCCAAAACATATTCCGCAGTAAAACGTGTGCGTGGATAATTGGTCGTCGAAAAAACGACCAGGGCGCGATCTGGCAATGAAGAAAATATTTCCTTGGCCAAAGATTCCATTTTTTCAACACTTTGATAGGTCACTTCTGGATCCTCAACGTGCAATCGTTCACAAATGTTTTTCCAACGTGCTTGCTGATCGCTTGTAAGCCCAGACACTTCAATAGCCGACCGTTCCTCACCCACACCCATTTTTTCACCATGTCTAATAAAAGAAAACTTCTGCATATTTTTTACAAAGTTGTTTTTGTTATAAATTATTTCTCTAAAATTCTAACAATTCCCTTCTCCGCATCCACCTCAACCAAATCGCCATCGTGCAAAACCTGGGTGGCGTTTTTAGTCCCGATGATACACGGCTTACTCATTTCTCTGGCCACAATGGCCGCGTGGCAGGTTATTCCGCCTTCATCAGTGACAAAAGCCGAGGCGCGGTTCATGGCGGGAATGAAGGAAGGAAAAGTCATTTGGGTCACCAAAACATCGCCGGGTTTAACCTTATCTAATTCATTCGGATTTTTCACAATTCTGACAACGCCGGTAACCTTACCCTTAAAAGCAATCGTGCCAGAAACACTGTCTTTATTAAGCGCAACATCATTTATTATCGGCTCGTTTTGAAATAAAACATCTTCACCGTCAAAAGCAAAACTACACAACGAGTTAAATCTTTCCGGTTGGCCATCGATAAAACTTTTGGCACGATAATATTGCAACTCTTTAAAATCAAGATTATATTTTTTAGCTAACTCCTTTAAAATTGGTCGAGCTAAAAAATACAACTGATAAAAAACATCGGTTCTTTCGGTTCTAAAAAAGACCAACTCTTGTACTTGCTCAAATAAATCTTTCAATTCAGCAGGAATTTCTACTCGAGGAAACTCAATAACAGGCGGCAGTTCTTTTCGCATTTTTTCGATTTCTTCGGCCGTAAAAGGATCAGAAAAACCATCGCGAACTCTAACCCAACCGACTTTGGTGGCTATTTCCTCACTAGACATATCACTGCGCATCAAAGTGTCGAGCAAGGCGTTAGCGTTTTTCTTCAAAGGAAAACTGGCATCGCCGATAAATTTATCAATATCTCCGGCGACATATTTTGGCACTTCTTCTTTAAGTTTTTTATCATAAAACGATTCAACACCATGAGCCAACCAGATGAAAGTACAGGCTTGAGTTAATATATCAAAAACCTCGGCAAATCTCGCTTCCAGTGGTTTTTTACTTTCAATAAGTTCGTTTATTTTTTGTTCACTATCCTCTTTAAAATTCTTCAAGGCGGTTGTTATATCGGCCATGTTATGGTTTTCCAAGTATTTACCGACCTGAATATCCATTTTTTTCATCTCTTCTTTGTTGAGATAAAAAAAGCCTTGTTGAAAAAGTTGAGGTCTTGAATCTAAACCATTCAAACCGATTTTTTCAAAACTCTCTTTTTTATAAGCATTTTCAAACAAAGAAAGGCCAAAGGCATGAAACGGCCTTTCTAACCACCTTTCCCACTTCATGGCTTTTATTTTGTTGAGGATTTTTGTTTTTTTATCATCGTTGTTTGTGTTGTTTTTCTCCAAAATTCTAACCACCCCATTCTCCGCATCCACCTCTACCAAATCACCATCGTGTAAAACCTGCGTAGCGATTTTAGTGCCGACAATACATGATTTGCCGAGTTCGCGACTGACAATTGCGGCGTGGGAAGTGAGACCGCCAGCATCGGTAATGATGGCAGCTGATTGTTTCATGGCAAAAACGTATTCTGGTGAAGTCATGGGCGCGACCAAAATTTCACCTTTTTCAAAATAGCCTTGGTGTGGACGAAACAAAACTTTTACTCGACCCCGAACAACTGTTCCATTACCCTTACTCGCGACCACGCCACCAAATTCTTTTACATCTTCCTCTACTTTTTCTTGTCCATAAAGTTTCCAAAGGCGATTGGCTTCCTCGCCACCAACGCTTTCAGTTTGTTTTTCGATAATTACACCAAACCCTTGTCGTCGAGATTCGATTTGTTCTTTATAATCTTCATCCCCTAACATTTTCGCAATGTCTTTATAACTAAAATGTAATAAGTCGGCATGATCATAGCCGGTTCTTTTAGCCACCTCGTGCAAAAGATTGTCTTTGTAAGCCAGGTTTCTAAAAATAAATTCTTTGCGATCATCTTGCCATTCAATTGCTCGCGACAAAGAGCGGGCGACATGCATCACTTCATCAGAGATTTGATATTTTTTCTGAGTTTCAAGTTTTTTATTTTTTACCGCTTCGATTCTAACTTCTTCTTTACTTTCAAGATTTTGCTCAAGTTCTTTTCTTCGATTTTCAAAAAAACTAACCGGCAAAACCCTAACTCCGGCGTAACTATTTTTTAACCAAGAATATTCTTTGGCATGAGCCGTCACATCGTCTGTGTGCAAAAGCTCGATTTCTTCTTGCTGATAAAATGACATTTTTTCGGGCGCCGTCAAAATCTCCATAACCGAAGCCAGCTCGCCCGCGTCCTTAATATATTCTTTCAAATGATTCTCTAAAATATGAGCTGAGCCATAATTTCCAAGCTCGGCAGGAACAGTCGGCAACCAACAAGCGTTTACAATTTGGTAAAAACGCTGCCAAAGATCCTCAAGTTTTTCATTTGATAATTTTGAAAAATCAGTTTGATTAATTTCTATGTAAACTTTTTCTAAATCCGTCAGCTTTTCTAAATATTCAGCCTGCAGTTCTTGATATTTGTCATCGTCATTAATTAGTTTCATGAAAACTTCGCCACCCTCGCGTTCAATTTGCTCCAAATCATTAAGCCAAAGCATGCGTCCCTCACCATCAAATAAAAGAACGGCTTTTGGCCACATCAAACCATTAAATTTTTCCGCCAGCTGTTCGGTACTCACATAAAGAAACTCTGACATGTAAAAATACTCACCAGGCACCGGCCCCCAACGAAACATCTTGGCATCTTTTTTAAATGGATCGTGAGACGAAGTCTGTGTCACTCCACCGTCTTTTTTAATCAACGTCGTAATCGGTCTCGATTGTACAATATAAAATTTCCCAGCTTCGTAAGCCCACTCAATATCGCACGGAAAACCGTAATGATTTTCAATGCCTAAAATAATTTCTGAGAGTTCAAGGATTTGCTCATCGCTTATTTTTTGTTGGTTGCCGCGAGTCGAAGGAATTTCCAGCCATTCATCACCGCCACCTGGGGCTCGAAAAATTCCTCGGGTTTGTTCGGCGATGTTTTTATCAATAATTCTTCGTGGAGATTTTTCGACCACATAACTGTCTGGCGTAATCTGGCCAGAGACGATTGCCTCACCCAAACCAAAACCGGCTTCGATAATGAGTTGATTATAATCTTGAGTGACTGGGTGAACCGAAAAAGCAATACCCGAGACTTCGCTGACGACCATTTTTTGAATCACAACGGCGACGGAGATTTTTTGAGTATGTAAATTTTGTTCAAAACGATAAAAAATAGCCCGTGGGGTGAAAAGTGAAGCCCAGCAACGTTTTACTTTTTCGAGCAAATCTTTTTCGGTAGTATTCAAAAAACTATCAAGCTGACCAGCCCAAGCGGCTGAAGCACTATCTTCAGCTGTGGCACTGGAACGAACAGCTACAAACTCCGTTCCAAGTTCGCTAAAATATTTTTGAATCAATTCGGCGATGTTGTCCGGCATTTTAGCCGAAAGAATTAAGGCCTGAATTTTTTCCGAAGCTTGTTCAACCGTATTAATATCCTCGTGTTTAACTTTTTCTAAAATCGAATCGATTTCTATGTTAAGATCAGTTTCTTCTAAAAACTTTTCAAAAGCCGCGGACAAAACCACAAAGCCCGGCGGAACTGGAATGCCTGCATTAGTCATTTCTCCAAGCGAGGCACCCTTACCACCAGCAATGGCTGCGTTGGTTTTATTAAGCTCGAAAAAAGTTTTGAGAAATTCCATAAATTATTTCAAATTAGCAATATCTTTCAATTGTTGACTGGTTAATTCTTTATTAAAAACAAAAGGTTTACCGTCTAATTTTGTTTTAAAATAACTTAAATGAACCATTGGTTCGTTTTGACTAATCTCAACATTAAATCCTTCAACATAATCAAAACCTTGATTATCAAGCACGGTCACAAATTCATCACGTCGTTCTTCTCCTTCGGTAAGTTCTATAACCTTGGCCAAAAACGATTCCAAGACACCTTGATGTGAACCAAAAAATCTTTCCAAAGTATCAGAATACTTTTTTGCCGAGTCAACTTTTAAAATTTTTTCCCAGCGAGGAACAATACCGATATACTTTAAAATAATTTCGGAAACCGCTGCGGCTTGGCGGCTATAAGTTGAACCGATCTCATCGTTTAGATCCTTGGCTCTCTGGTCGCTTTGTTCAACAATAAACTTTAAATACTCATTACGTTTAACCGCCGCCAAAGCTTCTTGAAACAATGCCCCGGATTCATCAAAAGTAAAATCAAGACGATTATCAACACCTAATTTTGAACCAACGGCTAATTCGGCATCGATTTTGTCTCTTAATTCTTCAAGAGTTTCATTACCGGTTATTTCATCACGATTACCAGTCATAGCCAAAAGAGCTGTCTCGTGAGTTCGCTCTCTTGGACTACCAAAAGCCACGGCTTGTGAAAGATTGGTTTCGTTGGCTTTTTGTTTAGCTAATTCTCGACCATGCGGAGAAAGCCGAATATCTTTATCTGACTTACCCGGAGCTTTTTCTTTTTCACTATGACGGAAAAAATGCAGAACGATTTTTGGTTCTCTCTCGTGTCCGGTTTCGCTACTGAGTAACAATTCGTTTTCTACTCGAGAAATTTCACTTCTAGCCATAAATTATTTTAAAATTTTAATAATGCCATTACTAGCATCTAATTCAATTAAATCGCCGTCATGTAAAACCTTAGTTGCTACTTCGGTTCCAATAATACACGGTTTTTGTAATTCCCGTGCTGAAATTGCGGCGTGAGAAAGAATGCCGCCAGCATCAGTGATAAAACCGGCGGATTTTTTAATCAAAGGAACATATTCTGGCCGAGTCATACCAGTTACTAAAATCTCTCCCTCTTCAAAAACTGTTTCTGATTTGGGATCAAAAACTTTTCTGACTTTTCCAGTCACCTTACCAGCAAAAGCTGTTTGTCCTTTAAGTTGTTTAGAATCAAAACCGAGAAGATTGTTTTCAATTTCTTTAACCTTATTACCTGAGATTAATTCTTCTTCGCCATTTTTTAAATATAAAACCGCATTCTCATATTGCTCGTTCAATAAATCTTCACTTGGTAAATTACCGGATGAAAAATAATCTTGAAGCTGTCGGCGACTCATAGCCAAAATCAATTCTGGCTTTATTTGTAGCTTGGCTGAAAGTTTATCAACAAAATATCGCATATAATTTTCGGTTTCCGTATAAACCGGCTCAGCATAAACCCGAGCCTCAGTTAAAACATCAAGATATTGTTTTAACAATTCTTCTGGCAAATAATCGACCGCCACCTTTACGATTCGGTGCGGCACGCCATAATCAAACATTGCTTGAATAAAGGCCGAAAAATTTTGTTCGGTTGCTTCCTGAGTCGCTAATGTTTTAATAAGACTTAAAATTTTATCAGTGGTAGTTTTTAAATCTCTCGCCCAACCCTCAATAATTTCTGGATTGGTTCGAGCTTTTTCGGCAAAAAAAGATCCAAATTTTTCTTTTTTATCGCTTAAAAAATAACAAGCAGAAAATCCTCGATGGGAAACAATAATTGTTTCTTCCAGAGAAGTTCCTAAAACATCGGCCAACTGCTTGGTGTATTGATAACCGAGATAAGCACAGCTTAAAACACTCCAGCCACCGTCCCAATTTTTCTTCCAATTTTGAGTCAAAATCTTTAAATCCATAATTTCTTTGATTAATTAATAATTTTACTGGTCAACCATTATCAGTAATAGTAATCATTTTAACTTAATCAGGCCTCAAAAACAAGGCTTTTATAAAAAAGTTTTTATTCGATCTTTTAGGCTAATTTCAAGCCCTTTTCCACACCCACCAACTTACCTCCTCTCCAGACTAGGCACCCGGGACAGACGCGGTAACATGTGGGTCATAAGAGATAACCAGACAACATATGCCCTCCATGGAAAACTCGACCGTAATCGTACCAATCGTACCGCCCAGATACTGCCTATACGCCCGTAAATCATCTGAGGACGACGAACGACAGGCTTTGTCCATTGATAGCCAAATAAAAGAAATGCTCGAGCAAGCGGAGCGTGATGGGTTAAACATCGCCGAAGTCCGCAAAGAAAGCCATTCAGCTAAAAACTCCGGGTCTCGCCCGGAGTTTAATCGTCTTATAGACGATATTCGACAAAAGAAATTTGATGGAATTCTGACTTGGGCGGCTGATCGCATTAGTCGTAACGCCGGAGATTTGGGAACGGTTGTAGATTTGATGGATCAAGGATTGCTTCAAGAAATCAGAACCAGTGGGCCAAGGTTCACAAATTCACCGAGCGACAAGTTCATGCTCATGATGCTTTGTAGTCAGGCCAAGCTGGAAAACGACAACAAGGGTGTAAATGTGAAACGAGGATTCCGAGCTAAAGTCGAAATGGGTTATAGACCAAACATGTCACCGCTTGGTTATCTTCACGACAAGTATGCTGAAAAAGGCGCGCGACGGATTTATGTCGATCCTGAACGAGGACCGATCATCAAAGAAGTGTTTCAAAAAGTGGCGTACGAAGGTTGGACAGGGCGAGATATTAAAAACTGGCTCGATGACACAAAAAACTTTACTACCAGAAAAGGTAAAAAAGTAACCTTAAGCATGATTTATCGAATGATGGATAATTCCTTCTACACCGGCCGATACGAATTTCCAAAAGGCAGTGGAAAATGGTTTGACGGAAAACATGAACCATTGATAACTCGGGAGGTTTTCGACCGGGTGCAAGATGTTATGAAGTGTCCGACCCGATCGTTACCCGGCACTCACGAATTCGCTTTCACTAGAATGTTCAAATGCGGTGTCTGTGGATCAGGCATAACTGCTGATAAAAAAGTAAAACGACTCAAAGACGGAACAACAAAACGATATGTATATTATGGCTGTATGAAACGCTGGATGACGGGATGTAAACAACCATACATTCGCGAGGAAGATTTACTCGATCAACTTTATAAAATTATCGACAAAGTGGATATTGACGAACTTGCGGCAGTTGAACGAATAAAACAAGAGATCGAACGGCTAACAAAAATGATTGCAAGTTTGGGTGGACACGTGGCAACCGCAAAGGTCGCCGAAATTATGCCGGACATTGATGTGTATGCTTGTGCAAAATATATTTTGAAGGATGGGACAAAGGAGGAAAAGAGGGATTTGCTTTCGCATCTTCGGACGAAGATGACATTGAGGGATGGGAAGATTGAGATTGAATAAATTCAAAAAATCACCACAATTCATTTGTGGTGATTTTATTTTTTAGTAAGCCGTCGTCTCTGTTCTGTGATATGGCTTATCGTGTTTACTCTTATCTTGTCCCATAAGCCAAAGATGATCGTTGATACCAATAGACAATACGTGTTTATCTAATTTTTCTAATTCCTGTCGGATAAATTCAACTGCCCAAATTGTATTGACTCTAATGTCGACTTCCTCCTGTTCACAATGAATAAGAGGAATTTTATTATCAATTTTTTCCTCTAAACTTTTTGTATAGGAGATAATTCCTAGAGTTCGGAGTGATTGCGGAAGTTTGTAATCGGCACAGGCAGTGAGTTGGTCGACATTTTTCAGGTTACCATAACCCTCACCACCGAATAATTGATAAATGTCAGCGACCAATAATTGAGCTCGTTTGTAAAAATAAATTACTTGTTTGTAATAAATAGAGGTATCATCAAAAGCTGGAAAATTTTGAACAATCAAATCTAATAGTTTCATTGCATCTCCATCGGCTTGTTTTATTAAATTCGCAAAACTACCATCGTATTTTTCCAATAAGCGTGTAGCGACATCTCTGGTAATTTTAAGCCGCTGATCAAATAATGGAATTTCGACATTTCCACTTAAGATTTCCGAGTATTCTTGTCTGCTTATAGTCGAACGATACTTGGCGTCCAAAATCGGCTTGCCGTTTTCCAAAGCTCTAAGGATACAAGCAATCATTGCCCATGAACCATCATATTTTTCTCCCTTGTATTCAATTGTCCATTTTGGTTCACCCCAATAACAAAAACTAGTGGAATTAAAAACTAAGAGAAAATTTAATTTTTCCTCATCAGTTAAGTGAGAAAAACTTAACGGCGAATTAGTTAGCCAATGAGGAACATTGCCGTGCTGAAAAGTTTTAGCTAGTTCGGTAATTTTGTCATGATTAATTTTGACATATTTTGATTTTTCAAACGCTGATTTTGTCGTTTCTAAAACTTGAGACATAGAAGCATGGTTAGCTGTAAGCATTTTAACTTCATTGATTATTTTAAACCAATAATCTCCGTGTGGGGCAAATTTTTCAGAGTTAATTTTCAACCTTTCTTCAACTTCTTCCGCTGGAAAAAACTTTATTTCTTGAACCTCTTCGTTTTGCAATTTAAGGCCACTGATATCACCATCAAATTTAAACAAGTAAACGTAATAAAATTCGTTATTTTTAATGTCTTTATAAACAGTTTGAGTTTTCCGAATTTCAAGAAAATGTAAATCTTCTTGCTTTATTTTCAAGCCAACTTCTTCGGCCATTTCCCTCAAACCAGAAACGATCGGATCTTCACCAAGACCAACATGACCGGCCGCGGAAATATCCCAAACATCCGGAAAAAGAAATTTTTCTTTGGCTCTTAATTGAAGAAGGATTTCGCCTTTTGAATTGTAAATCCAAATGTGAGCGTTTCTGTGCCACAGACCATCGCGATGCGCTTCGCTCTTCATTTTTTGGACACCAGTGAGATTATTTTCTTCGTCGCAGATATCAATAAGTTCGTCGGCCATAGATTTTATCTAATTTTGGTTATCTTAATTTATCCCAATCTTCTCCGATGACGATTGGTTGTAAAGCAATTATTTCTTCTCTGTAACCGACTTGCTGTGGAATTTCATTCATTAAAAAAATTGGAATATTTTTTGAGAAGGCTTTGCCCATTTCCAGTAAACAACTACCGCCTATGTAGCCCGGAATGCCATTCTTTTCATAATTGGCCACATATATGGCTTCTGATTGATCAATTTTTTCAAAATGCTCTCGAATCAAATTATGTTGAATTTTAGCCAAGGCAGTTTCTTCCATGTCATGGTAGTCGTGCATACTTGGTAATAAAACTTCGTGACCATTTTTTTCGAGCGCTTCCTTTACGGCCCAGAGATTTTTGAAAAACTTGGCGCTGGAGCAGAGGGTAATCTTCATATTTTTTATTCAATCTTAGTTAAATCGCCATCAATAATTATCGGCCGCATCGCTTCCAGCTCAGTTTTTAAATAATTATTGTCTGGTAATGGGTTTAAACAAAAAATCTTTTGATTAAGCACATGGGCAAAACCCATTTCTAAAAAAGTATTTGCTCCGATGTAATTCGGCACGCCGTGTTTTTTGTAATTAGTCACCAGCACTGCGTCACCGTCTTGCATTAAATCCCAAAATTCACGAATAGCATCACAGTTCATTTTTTGATGAATTTTTATTTGTTCCTTTTCTTCGTCGGTTTTGCCGACAAAAGGTTCAGCTAAACCGGTCAAAAAACTTTCGTGACCAAGATCAATTAACCGATCGCGCAATTCCATCATCTTTTCAGTGAATTGCATTGAACCAATAATACCGATTTTCATAGATGTTTTTAATTACTTCCAACCACAAAATTCTATCAGTTTTTCAACATTTTGTCCTCTGTTTTCAAAAGTTGTTTCATCTAAAACTACGGCTGGGATTCGAACTAACAAATTCCATAACAAAACAACCAAAAAACCGACTTTCGTCATTTCCCCCGTCCCACCCATATCATTAGACAGTGAGTGGGGTTCGAACCGTTTTCAGAACTGAGACAACCAAGCCGGCAAACAAAAAACTATCATTTTTGATGATAGTTTTTTGATAAGGCACGTGGGTCGCCTCACACGCCTTCTCATGGCTCCGGGGCTGGGGATCGAACCCAGGACCAATAGATTACACTTAACCTCTCGGTTTCCCGAAAGAGTGGACTATATCATCATCCGAATAAATTCGGATGCGAGGCGCTTCGATCAAGCTTAGCTCGACCTACTCCATTTCTGGATAGTCTCTGCACGTTCCGTTCATCAAATTGATGCACGGCTTCGCTCAGGATTACCATTTTAAAGGCTTCCCTGAATTCACCTCGTTATCATTCCGACGTTACCGTCGGAAGCTGCGTTGGGTTTAGTGCCACAGTCTACTGCTCTACCGCTGAGCTACCCCGGAATCTTAGAAAATTCCAATTTCCAAATACCAATTTCCAAAATATGGAAGGTTAGTATTTAGAGTTTAAAATTTTAAATACACAGTCCCAGCCCCGGGCTGGCCAGCCCGGGGCTGGTACTGCTCTACTCCATCAGAGGCGAGCACAACGCTGAGCTACCCCGGAATTTTTTTCTGTCCAAAGGACGTGATTAGAATATACGAAACTCTGAAAAAAAGCAAGAACTTGGCGGTGGAAAGATTTATCCTTAAAAATCTGCTAAAATATAGGCATTGTTTTTGTAACTTCTCTTTTATGCTCACTGGCCTAACTCCCCAAGAAGCCACTGCCAAACTCAAACAAGACGGTTTGAACGAACTGCCGGGCGAAAAGCAGCGGAATATTTTTTTGATTTTTTGGAAGATTATTCAGGAGCCAATGTTGCTTTTGTTGGTTGGTTGTGGGGTTATCTATTTGCTTTTGGGTGAACCAAAGGACTCAATCATCCTTTTATCTTGTACTCTTCTTGTTATTGGCATCACTTTTTATCAGGAACGAAAAACTGAGCGGGCTTTGGAGGCTTTGAAGAAACTTTCGAATCCTAAGGCTTTGGTTATCCGCGGTGGCGAGAAAATCTTGGTGGCCAGCAACGAACTGGTGGTTGGCGATATTATGATTATCCAGGAAGGCGATCGAGTGCCGGCTGACGCGGTGGTTTTTTCGGCCACCAACTTAACCGTCGACGAATCGCTTTTGACCGGCGAATCACTCGCGGTTCGCAAATCGGAATGGGATAAGAAGCTGGAAGCTGGACGACCTGGTGGCGAGGATTTGCCCTTCATCTATTCCGGCACCCTGGTCGTCTCCGGTCACGGTTTAGCCAAAGTCATTCAAACCGGCATTCGGACCGAGATGGGGAAAATTGGTAAGGCGTTGCAAGGCATTAAAGTCGGCGACACGCTCCTAAAAAAAGAAACCATGCGGTTGGTTCGCTGGCTGGCTTTGGCTGGACTAATTTTGTGTTCAGCCGTGGTTATCATCTACGGCCTCGTCAAAAGCGATTGGCTTCAAGGCATCTTGGCTGGCCTCACTCTTAGCATGTCGATGTTGCCCGAAGAATTCTCGGTCATCCTGATAATTTTCTTGTCACTCGGGGCTTGGCGCATGTCCAAACGTCACGTCTTAACTCGCAACACCGCCATCACCGAGACGCTCGGTGCGGCCACGGTTTTTTGCGTCGACAAAACTGGCACGCTGACCCAAAACAAAATGCAACTCAGTGCCGTTTGTGCGGCCGATCATTGTCATGAGTTTGCTGAGAAAGAAAAAAGCTTGCCGGAAAATTATCATCGTCTTCTGGAGTTCGCTAACTTAGCCAGTCAAAAAGATCCTTTCGATCCGCTGGAAAAAGAAATCAAACGTCAGGCGGAAAAATTTATTAATCACACGGCTCACAAAAGAAAAGATTGGAAACTAGTCAAAGAATATCCACTCACCAAAAACCTGATTGCCCTCTCGCACGTTTGGGAACCGCCTGATGAAAAAAATTATATCGTGGCTGTTAAAGGCGCCCCGGAAACTATCGCTGATCTGTGTCATCTAAATAAAAAAGACCGAACAGAACTGAATAAACAAATCGAAAGATTAGCGTCCAAAGGTTTCCGTTTACTCGGCGTCGCTGAAGCCTCGCTACCAAAAACCAATCTGCCGGAAGATCAACGAGAATTTTCGTTCGAGTTTATCGGTTTGCTCGGTTTCACCGATCCTATCCGACCAGCTGTGCCAAAAGCCCTGCAAGAAGCCTATACGGCGGGCATTCGGGTCATTATGATCACTGGCGATTATCCGGGCACGGCGCAATTCATCGCCAAAGAAATCGGTTTAAAAAATCCCGAGGTTTTTCTGACCGGCGTGGAAATAGAAAAAATGTCTTTGACTGAACTCAAAGAAAAAATAAAAACCATCAACATTTTTGCTCGCATCATGCCTGAGCAAAAACTAGCCATCGTCAACGCGCTCAAAGCCAATAACGAAATCGTGGCCATGACCGGTGATGGTGTCAACGATGCGCCAGCCTTGAAAGCCGCCAACGTCGGCGTAGCCATGGGTCTTCGTGGCACTGATGTAGCCCGAGAAGCGGCCGGACTGATTCTGCTCGACGATGATTTTTCTTCGATTGTCGCGGCCACCAAAATGGGTCGACGAATTTATGACAATTTAAAAAAGGCCATGTCTTACGTCATTGCCATTCACATCCCCATCGCCGGACTCGCTCTCTTTCCACTCGTCCTCGATTTACCAATTGTCTTACTACCAATCCACATCGCCTTCCTCGAACTCATCATCGACCCAACTTGCTCGATCGTTTTTGAGGCCGAAGCTGAGGAAGAAAACACCATGACCAGGCCACCAAGAAAATTAAACGAACCGCTTTTTAATACCAAAACTATTCTCTTCAGCGTCTTGCAAGGCCTAAGTGTCCTCGCCATAATAATTATCGTTTTTCTCTACGCTCTCCACCTCGGAAAAAACGAAACCGAAGTACGAACACTAACTTTCGTCACCCTGGTTTTTGGCAACCTCATGTTAATCGTCAGCAACCTGTCCTGGTCAAAAAAACTAATCAAAACTTTCGTCACCGCCAACCGAACCTTATGGCTGGTTATTGCACTAGTCTTAACCGCCATCGTCTCAATTCTCTTCGTTCCCTGGCTACGAGACCTGTTCCGTTTTGCCGCCGTAGGCTTTGGCGACCTGCTGATAATTACTGTGGCGGTTTTGTTGGTGGCGGTTTGGTTTGAGGTTTTGAAGGTTTTTAAGAGGTAATTTTTTGGTTTTTTGGGGTTCCCCTCACTCTGTCTATCGGGGTGGCCCCTCACCCCTTACCCTCTCACGACCCCACTTCGCTCGGGCTTCGAGGGGCAGGCTGGAGAGGGAGAATAAGTTGCTTAAAAAAACATTCGACAAAATAACTTTGTCGAATGTTTGGCTGAATAGACATTTCGGGTTGCTAAAACAGTCGGTGAATTTATTTCACCGACTGTTTTTGTTTCCTTGGTTTTGAGGGAATATTCAGAATAGTTTCGATCATCTTTTTCTTAGTCTCCGAGTTGATTCCTCGATGA
>JAZDHJ010000071.1:0-8600 GCA_043805995.1 Candidatus Uhrbacteria bacterium | reverse complement strand
TTCTTCTCTCCATTCCAATTACTTCCAAAACGACGTTTCAATTGTGTGACAATTCCTTAAAACAAAAAATTCACTTTAACAGTGAATAATTTTTGGTTTGGTTTAAAATTTGATTATTTTTTAGTTTCGTAATTCACAGCCATAAAGAGCTGCCAAATCTCGATCCAACATGACTTTCTTACCTCGAAAAAGATAAATTTTCCCTTCGATTTGTTCATAAGGAACCATTTCATTCATACTTTTAAAAAATTTAATTCAAAAAAACTCCCCAAAGACAAAAAAGCTGCTTTTGTCTGGGGGAGTTTTAATTTATGAATTTATTCTTACACTTTTTCCGCTCTTTGTCAACCATCAAAAGGTGGAAAAAAGACAGCTGACAGGATACAATGACGCCGATATGAACATCTGGCAATCAAAACTTTTGCAAAAAATTTCCTGGCTTTTTCAGACCACCTCAACCAAAGATTTTGGTTCGCTGCGTTATCCAAACATCAACGAGGTTGGCGATGAATGGCAATCGGCTCGAGAAAATTTTTATCGTGAACTGGGTCTTGATCCAAACAATGTTGTAATGTCCGGAAATATCCACGGAAATAAAATAGCCATTGTTTCTTCTGAACAACCAAAAGGACGAATTGATGGCTTTGATGGTTTAATCACAAAAGAACAAAATTTAATTTTAGCTGTAAAAACCGCCGACTGTCTGCCAATTTTCATCATTGATCCAAAAAATAAAATTGTCGGTTTAATTCATTCTGGTTGGAAAGGCACGGTCGCCAATATCGCCGCCTCGGCCGTCGAAGAATTCAAAAAACTCGGTTCTGATCCGGCCGAATTACTCGTCGCCATCGGACCATCAATTAAAAAATGTCATTATAATATTTCTGACGAGCGGCAAAAAGAAATGATTAGCCTAAAAAAATATTTTTCTCAAACCAACGGAAAAACTTTTGTTGACCTTCAAGCCGCGGTTATTGACGAGTTGATAACCGCCGGAGTTTCAAAAAATAATATCGATAACGAAACACCGTGTACGATGTGCGAACCGGAAAAATATTTTTCTTATCATTCTTCGGGCAGATTTGAAGATAGTTTGCTATCAGTGATTACAATACGATAAACTGAGGTTCTTATGATCATCCTAGTCTACGGCGACGACTCATTCCGAGTTCAAGAAAAAGTTGAAAGTCTGCGAACAGCTTTTAAAACCAAGTTTGATCCGACTGGTATGAACCTGTCAGTTTTTCCTGATGTCAAAACCGGCAAAATGGATCCGAATGAAGTTATTCGTTCAGCCATGAGTTTTCCTTTTTTGGCTGAAAAACGCATGGTTATTGCTCGCGATTTGGCAGCGAGTAATAAAAAGGATCTGGCTTGGGCTGAGGGTTTGGACAAGGTTCCGGCTTCAACGATTTTTATTTTATGGGAGACGCTGGAACCAAAGGAACTGGAACGAAAACCGCTTTTCAAAAAACTCCAAACCGTCGCCGAAGCTCATTTTTATCCTTTCCCCAGAATCGAAGGCGCAGCTTTGGCCAAATGGATTTCCGGCCGAGTGGTTGAACGAGGCGGAACTATCGCTCCCGATGCACTTCGAGCACTTATCGAACGGGCTGAAAATGATCTCTGGCAAATTGATGGCGAAATTCAAAAACTCGTGGCTTTCGCTGACGGTGAACAAATCACCAAAGACATGGTTAGCAAATTGGTGTGTGCTTCTTTTGATAGCAATGTTTTCAATCTTATGGACGCCGTCTCCTCTCGCCGAACGGCCGAGGTTATCAAACTCCTCGATGAAGAAAGAATCTCCGGCGCAGCTGATGGCTACATTTTCAGCATGCTCCTCCGCCAGATTCGCATCTTACTCGGAGTTCGCACCGTGCTCGCCGAAAATCCAAGAGCCACAAAGGAATCGCTCGCCGAAAATCTCGGCCTCCACCCCTTCGTCGCCAGCAAAGCTCTGGAACAAGCCAGAAGATTCTCGGAAGCCGAGCTTCAAAAAATTCATTCATTTTTTTACGATTTGGATTTGGGGATGAAGTCGGGAAAATATAGTGATAAGTTGGCGGTGGATTTGGCGGTGGTGGCGATGGTGGACACCCGTCATCCCGAACCATAGAGGGATCTCGCCACGTAACTTCCCCCACCCCAACCCCTCGGCCATAGCCCAGCCACGGACGAGGCCTCCCCCACCGTGGCGGTGAAGGAGGAAGAACTATTTTTTTGTTGTTGGTGTCTTAAACCTTGGCTCAAATGATTAAAATGATCGTTGGAAACATTATTCCAAATCATAGCCCATCAATAAATCGTTTTAATCACCCTCCTTCGCTCACGACGAGCTACGGAAGGGCACAGGAGTTCCAGACAAAAAAACCGACCAGCTCACACCAATCGGTTTTAAAAAATCCTCTATTTGCGTTTCCTGTTCCATTCTTCTGCTTCAGGAGTTAACAGCTGGTGGTTTCCAGAAATTGAAACCAGCCACTTACCTCGATTAGCGGGCATTCGACTTTGAAAAATTTTTGTTCTGTCTCCCGCGGTCAATTCTTCACACCAACCATCAAGATCTTCAACGGGTGGTAAAGTAAGATCAACGGCGTGTGGCATTGAATACCAAAAATCCTGAACTATTTTAACTGCTTCAGCTTGAGAATTACATTCTATAACAACTTTTTCTCGAGAAAAATCTCTTTGGTCGAGTTTTTGTTCACCAATCATATAAACTTTAAAAAAATAACTTGTTACAAAATATATCCTATCAATTATTCCAAAATCCTACCAATCCTTTAATCAAGTAAATCATGGTTCAAGACAAAAAATCGATCGGCTCACACCAATCGATTTTTAAAAATTCTTTTCAGCCCCTCGAAGATCCTGAGCCGAGTCGAAGGGTTCACCTTTATTCCCCTTAAGCCTTTACTTCCTTACCCAAAGTATTCACCTTTTTCATAAGACGGGATTTGATGCGGGCGGCGGTGTTTTTCTTTAAAATCTTTTTGGAAACCGCTTTGTCGACCTTCTGACCAATGTTTTTGGCGACTTCGGCCATTTCGGTTTTGTTTACTACGGTCAAGGCTTTACGAAACTTAACCCGCAAAGAGTGGATTTCGGCTTTGACGGTTTTGTTGCGAGCGGCGTTTTTGACGCTTTGGCGCAAAGCTTTGATGGCGTTCTTTTTGATAGGCATAACTTAGAATTATTGAATTTTCGAATTATTAAATTATCGAATTTTCAAGTTAACGGGGGAATATTTAAATTACTTAGCAAAGTATAGCGAAGTTTTGTTTTTTGGTCAAGAACTGGACAAAAAACCAATTTCAGCTCTTACATAACTAATCTAGCAATTAATCCAGCCAAACGAGCCGAATCATGCCTAGCCACGATTTTGTCTTGCCAAAGATCTGCTTCTATTACCCGTTTATCATCATTTATTCTGAAAATTATGGGATATTTACTTTCCGCCGAATATTTTATCAAAAGATCTTCCGGCCAAACATCATTCATAATAATATAATCCAGCGATCGGCCGATATATTCTTCAACCATCACCACAATATCTTCAAGATACAGATTTTTCATCCCCTTACCCTCAGTTAAAAAATTGGCAATAAAAATAACTCGAGCTTTAGATTCTTGAACTGCCTGTTTAATACCGACCGGTAAAAAGTTTGAGAGAACGCTAGTATAAAAACTACCTGGACCGATACAGATAAGATCGGCGTTTTTAATCGCTTCAAGTGCCACTGGCGAAGCTGATATTTCCGGCTCGAGAAAAATTCTCTCAATTCTTTTTCCTTCACGAATACCTATATCAATACTGGTTTCACTTTTATAAATTGTTCCATCGTCATATTGAGCGCAGAGCACTGCCGATTCTTGTGTAACCGGAACAACTTGACCGCGAATAGCCAAAAGCTGACTGAGTGCCTCGATGGCGGCCGGATAATCGCCAAAAATTCTTTCTAAACCAAGAAGCAAAGCGTTACCACCAGTATGACCAGGAAATTTAAAATTGTTTATTCGCTTTAATAAAATTTTCTTAGCGTAATTTTCATTTTCTGATAAAGCCAACACACATTTCAAGACATCACCTGGTGGTAAAATTCCAAAACGATCTTTCAACTCGCCAGAGCTACCACCAGAATCAAACACATTTACAATCGCCGTGACTTTAAAAAATGGGTTATACTTGAGTCCTGACAATAAAACCGGCAAACCAGTACCACCGCCAAAACAAACAATATTTTTTTCTGGAAATTTCATATTCAAATTTTAACTTCAAAAAAGAAATCCGTCAGTTGTGAATAGTAAGAGATACTATTCACAATAATGACGGATTCAAGAAGTCCTCCTCACCAAGACTGAACTAGGTTTAGTCTTGAAACCAAGCGACTCGTAGAGTGCTTGAGCTTCAGGATGACTGGTGGTCAAAAGAACTTCACGGCAGCCGAGCTTTTCGGCCTCAGTCAGAACTCCGGTCATGATTTGGCGACCAAACCCGCGTCGACGACATGATTTTTCTACCACCACGTAGTCGATATAGCCTCGCCAACCATATTTTGGATTTGGCAGACGGTTGAGAAAAACCATTGCCACGACCAAACCGGTTTCATCCTCAAGGACGAAGATGTGAAAAGTTGGCAGAAGCCATCTGGTCAAAAACCAGAGTCTTGAAGGCGGGACAAAGTCCTGATTACCGATTTGGCGAAGGAGATCGATGACACGAGGCGTGTCCGAGAGTCGCATGGAGCGAAAGAGCATTTTTTACCCTGGGGTTTGGGTTCAATTTGTTCATTGTCGGATCAGCGAACTAAACCAAAAGTGAACATTTGAACGATTGAACATCTGAAACTAACAACCTTCCTAATTCAACAATAACGGCCAGCCAAAAACCTGACAAACTTTTTTTGACTTTTTATTTTGAAAGTAAAATAAAAAGCTGTGTCTAGCAAAATTTTTAACACAGCTTTTTGTTTGAAATTAACCGACGGATTATTTCTATCCGTCATCCCGAGCCAGAGAGGGATCTCGCCACGTTATCATTCTTCCCCCACCCCTTACCCTCCCCCACCGTGGCGGTGAGAGAGGGAGAATTAATTTTTATTCCAAACTTTCCAGTTCAGACAACCGCCCGATTCCACTCGACACCATCTCCACCAAACACCTCCGCACTTTTAGCCACCTCAACCGCCTCGCCCGAGGTAAAAAACTCGCGCTGTCCGGTTTTATCTAATTGAGAATCAATTTCTGGATGTCTTTTTAAATAATCCACGAGTTTCTCGGCCACCACTTCGCCTTGCGACAAAACCAAAACTCCGGGCAGATATTTTTCAAATTGTTTTTTAAAAAACGGATAATGAGTACAACCCAACAAAGCCGCATCGCCATCAAAATCCTGACAATATTTTTTAACGAGTTCATCGGCCTCACATTCCCCCTCCCACCCTGGGGGAGGGGTTGGGGGTGGGGGCAACCCGGCCTCAACTGCTTCGACCAAACCAGGACAAGATCTCTGAAAAATTGAAATTTCTCGATTGGCGAGCGGCAAGATTTTTTCAAATTCATGAACATAAGCCTCGGAACGCACAGTTGCGTCCGTCGCAAAAACACCAATTCTTTTCACCTCAGTTTCCTCAACCAGATATTCGACCGTCGGACGAATAATTCCAATAATTCGACGATCAGGAAACTCAACCGACAAAATCTCTTGCTGAATTTTTCGCAAAGCTTGAGCACTGGCCGTATTGCAAGCCAGGATCACGAGCGGACAACCGCGCGAAAACAAAAACCGGACACCGTCGAGCGTATGAGAAAAAATTTCCTCAAAACTTTTCGTGCCATAAGGCGCGTTGGCATTATCACCAAAATAAGTGGTCGAAATTTCCGGCAAGCGGTCGTTGATTGATTGGAGGACGGTAAGGCCACCAAGGCCGGAGTCGAAGATGCCGAGGGTCATAATTGTCTGAACTGGGATTTTCTTGTCCCGCCGTAACTCGCCACGAGCGAAGGGGGATGGGATTTAGGGATTTTTCGGATTTTTATTTTTTAAAATTTATCCGGCAAATTATCAATTCCTTCAAATTCTTTTACCACAATCGATCTTATTTTCTTTTTTATTTCCGAATTGACATGAGCAATTGTCATTTCATCGGCACCGCCGATACTTTCACAATCGTCTTCGATCAAAATGTCCGGAACAATTCGTTCAACAATATCCTTATATTTTTCTCCATTCTTTCTAAACAAAATCTGTCCTATCGGAAAACCAAACTTTTTCAAAACCGATTTATCTTTTTCGACACCGGTTTCTGATTCGTGAGAACTGAGATAAATGATTTCAAAACCTTGCTGTTGCCAATTAGTCAGTTTTGCGACCGCATTACCAACGGGAACGTAAGAATTGAAATCAAGAACAGATTCTTCTCGATTTAAACTTTGAAAAACTCGTTCCTCACGAGTTTTTCCAACCGCACTCTGGTGCATGATTATTGTTCCATGGAGGAAGATGAGGAGGGTCATAATTGTCTGAACCTTGATTTACGGGATTAAAGGATTTTCTTGATTTTTTACTCTAAAATCTCATTGCCTATTTTACCGATTGAATACTGAATCGTAGCCTCGGCAAGAATTTCTACTGTGTCAAAAACTTCAATATCCACATCTTCTTGTTTCAATAAAATCGGCAAATCTGTACAAGCCAGCACAATAGCTTTTGCTCCTCTGGTTTTTAAACGCTCGATAATTTGTTTCAACACCTCCTTGTCTGAATCAAGTTTACGCCCCGCAAGGATATTCATGATAATTTTTGTCAGGCTTTCTTTATCGTCTGATTCTGGTAAAACCAGTTCTATGCCATTTTTCTCAAAATCTTTATCATAACTTTTATATTTGACCGTCGTTTCGGTTGATAAAAATCCGACTTTTGTATAACCGCGCGATTTTATTTTTTTGGCGGTGGCAAGAAAAATACAAATAAACGGAATAGAAATCGCTTTGGCCATGCCTGGATAAAAATAGTGTGCCGTGTTACAAGGCATAACCATAAAATCCACACCGATTGAATTGATTTTTTGAGCACCGCCGATAAGTGCGGCGAGTGTTTCTTCAGGTTTTGTTAAACCTTCTACAACATCCGGGATTGGCAGATTGTAAATAAATATCTCAGGATAATCACTATCGTATTGAACACCGTATTGCTTTTGGCATTGTTGAATCAAGGCATGATAAAAAATTGCCGTTGATTCAGGCCCCATACCTCCTAACACGCCAATGATTTTTTTCTTCATAAATTACTTAATTTCTCTCTTCATTAAATATTCATCGCAAACAGTATTGTCACCCATTTTTACATCTTTTATTTCTTCGACGATTAAAAATCCATACCGTTTATAAAATTCAACAGCCGCCGTTTGGTTTTTATTAACTGTTAGTTCAACCTCAGAAAAATCCAATTCTTGTTTTAAAGAATTCAAAACCGCTTCCATTAACTTATCGCTAATTTTTTTGCCTCGAAATTGAGGGTTCACATAGACTCCAAAAACATTAGTTATATTTTCTCTTTTTTCAAAAAATCCCATCATGCCAATAAATTTTTCACCATCTTTGGCTATAAACATTCTGCTTTTCGAACCTTCGGCTAAATTTTTCCTTATTTTTTCCTGCCACTCTTCATCGGTTCTATTAGTCAGTTCGTCATAAGAAAAACCAAAGGCCTGCGGGCTATCTGTCAAAGCTTCGAGCCAAAGAGCTTTGTATTTCTGCCAATCTTCGGGAAGAATTTGGTCGATTTTTATTTCTTGAAAATTTTCAGTTTCTGTTTCCATATTTTTCTATCGACAATATCCTAATTAATATCCAATTCATAAAAAACTAGTTCCAATTCACTGGTCTTTTTACGTTTAAATTCTTTGAACCCCTTTTTCTCATAAAGTCGTCTGGCGGCTTCTTGTTTTTCGTTGGTATCAAGGATAATTTTTTTATAACCAAGTTCACGGGCTTTTTCAATAAGACGGTCTAAAATAAGAGAACCAACACCGTGTCCTTGATAATTGATAGCAACTCGCATTCGTTTAATTTCTGCTGTTTCATCATCGACTTTTCTTAAGGCACCCATACCGATTATTTTATTTTCGAGTGAGACAACCAAAAATTCGCCACCGCTATTAGTGTAAGTTTCTCTAATATTCTCGAGGTCGATATCTAATTCGGAGTCATCAATATAACTGCCTGTCTGTTTTAACCCTTCAATATGTAATTGCTTAACATCGTCTTTATCGGATTCTTGAAATTGTCGTAAACTCGGTGTTTCCATAATTGGCAAGAAAATAAAAAATTATTCAATTTTTAATATCTTACAATCCACTAAATATGGCGATTTAAAATCAGTCATCTCGCCGGCTTTTTTACCAGGCACGACTAATAAACGTGCTGATAAAGGTTTGTCTAGCTTAATCGCCAAGGTAGCCATATCAAAAAGTGTCGCTTTGATTTTTTCAACAGAGGTATCACCTGGAATTGGCACAACATCTAAGCCACATCCACACACGGCTGAATAAAGAAGTAAATTTGTAACGCTATAAGTTCCTTCATTGGCTCTTATT
>JAZDHJ010000070.1:0-28205 GCA_043805995.1 Candidatus Uhrbacteria bacterium | reverse complement strand
CAACGAGTATTTAGGTTTTTACAGAGGCTGTTTTGAAGCTAAATTCAAGCTCGAGATCACACTAACCCTCCCATTCTGACGGCCTAAATGTGACATCTTTGCTGAACGCTAGACTGTGACATTATTGCTGAACGACGACATTTAAGATTGACAAAATTGGTAAAAACCGCCAAGATAATATCTTAAAAGGATATTATCTTTTAATTTTCTATGACCCTAAAACCCCTTGGCGATCATGTGATCGTTAAACCGCTCAATAACGAAGAAGTCACCAAAGCCGGTATTGTCCTACCATCAACTGTCGATAAAGATCGCCCAGAACGCGGCGAGGTTATCGCTGTCGGTCCAGGCCGTATCCTCGACAATGGTTCCCGAAGTCAAATGGATGTTTCGGTTGGTCAGAAAATCGTTTTTAAAAAATATGTGCCTGAAGAATTTAAAATCGAGGGCGAGAATTATTTGGTGATTAGCGCGAGTGAGATAATTGCGATTATTGAATAGCTTTGTTACGAATTACGAAAAGAGTCGAATATACGAATTTGGCTATTGGTAATTTGTATCGCGGTTTTAACAAAAATATTCGTATATTCGTTACTTTTCGTAATTCGTAACCCCATAAATACCATATGTCAAAACAATTATTATTTAACGAAGACGTCCGCAACAAACTCAAAAAAGGTGTTGACCAAGTGGCCAACGCCGTAAAAATTACCCTCGGGCCTCGCGGTCGGAATGTGATTTTGGATAAAGGTTATGGCGCGCCAGTTGTCACCAAAGATGGTGTGACGGTGGCCAAGGAAATTGAGCTTGAAGATAAGTTTGAAAATCTTGGAGCTGAACTCATCAAAGAAGTCGCTTCAAAAACCAATGATGTGGCGGGTGATGGAACTACGACGGCCACTGTTCTGGCCCAAGCTCTCATTGCCGAAGGGATTCGAAATGTCACCGCTGGCACCAACCCGCAACTTTTGCGTCGCGGTATGGAAAAAGGTCTCGACGCTTTGGTTAACGAAATCAAAAAAATCGCCACGCCAATTAAAGGCGCAGAAATCGAACAAGTTGCTTCCATCTCAGCGAACGATAAAGAAATCGGCGCCAAGATTGTTGAGGCGATGGGTAAGGTTGGTGAGAATGGTGTGATTACCGTCGAAGAATCTCAGTCATTTGGTGTTGATGTTGAAGTGGTTGAGGGTATGCAGTTCGACAAAGGTTATGTTTCGCCTTACATGATCACGAACGCTGATCGCATGGAAGCTGAGTATGCTGACGCTTTAATTCTTTTGACTGATAAAAAAATTAGCTCGGTTCAAGATCTTTTGCCGCTCCTCGAAAAAGTTGCTCAGACTGGTAAAAAAGAACTCGTAATTATTGCCGAGGATGTTGACGGTGAGGCCTTGACGACTATTGTTTATAATAAACTGCGTGGTGTTTACAGTATTCTTGCTATCAAAGCCCCGGCTTTCGGCGATCGCCGCAAAGCCATGCTTGAGGATATTGCCATCGTCACCGGCGGGCGAGTTATCTCCGATGAAGTTGGTTTGAAACTTGATACCATCGAACTCGCCGATCTTGGCCGAGCTCGTAAAATTGTCGCCGACAAAGATCATACAATTATTGTCGATGGCCAAGGTTCAAAAGAAAATGTTGGAGTTCGTGTCGTAACTTTGAAAAAACAATTGGAAACTCTGGAGTCAGATTTTGAAAAAGAAAAAATTTTAGAACGTATTGCCAAACTTTCCGGTGGTGTGGCAGTCATCAAAGTCGGTGCCGCAACTGAAACTGAAATGAAAGAAAAGAAACATCGTATTGAAGATGCGGTCTCGGCCACCAAGGCGGCCGTTGAAGAGGGAATTGTGCCTGGCGGTGGTGTGGCCTTGCTCCGCGTCCTCGGTTGTCTCGACGCTGTCGCGATCATTGGCGACGAACGCGTTGGTCTCGATATTCTTCGTCGCGCACTCGAAGAGCCAATCCGCCAAATTGCCGCCAACGCCGGCAAAGACGGTTCGGTGATTGCTGACAAAGTTAAAAACGGCGAAGCTGGGTTTGGTTACAATGCCGAAACTGACACTTTCGAAGACATGCTAAAAGCCGGCATCATTGATCCAGCCAAAGTCACCCGTTCCGCTCTCCAAAACGCCGTTTCCATTGCGGTGATGGTTTTGACAACCGAAGCGGCGGTGGTTGACTTGCCAAAGAAAGAGGAATCGGGTCATGAACATGGTGGCGGGGGTGGAATGGGGATGTATTGATCGGCCCCCCCACCCCCAACCCTCCCCCGCATGCGGCATGCGAGAGAGGGAGAATTCATTTTTTGAAATAAAACCGATCCTCACGGGTCGGTTTTTTTATTCTGATCAAGACGTTGTTCCCAAACGTTGTTTTCTGAAGAACATAAGTTTTCTTCAACCAAATTTTAACCCACCAGCCACCGATCAACAGAAGGGAACAACGTCTTGAAAATTCACGCCAATTTGTTAAACTTAACCGGTAAAAAATAACCCTATTTCTTTATGGAAAATCCAACAAATGTTCCGCCTGCTAAATCCAACGATATTGAAGAAAACAAGCTTTTGGCGGCCGTTGGCTATCTTGGTATTCTTTGTTTGGTGCCGCTGCTCGCCAAACGCGACAGTGCTTTTTGTCAGTTTCATGGCAAACAAGGTTTGGTTTTGTTGGTTACTTGGATGATTCTTTGGGTCGGCAATATTGTTCCAGTGCTTGGTCAGCTGGTATTTTTCTTCGGTTCAATTGGTTTGTTGGTTTTGGTTATCCTTGGCATGGTTCATGCGCTGAACGGCGAGGAATGGGAATTGCCAGTTTTGGGTAAGTATACGAAGCAGATAAAATTGTAGGCGGTCGAGGGCTGGAAAGGCTGGAAGAGGCTTGAAAGGATAGAAAGGCTTATGGATGATGTTTATTCTATTAAACCATATCAAAATATTTTAGCTTGGCAGAAAAGTTATGAATTTGTGATTGAGGTTTATCGATTGACAAAAAGATTCCCAGGTGAAGAAAGATATGGAATAACCAGCCAATTGCGTCGTGCCGCAGTTTCTGTTTCGGCTAACATAGTTGAAGGCCGAGCTAAACAAACTGAGAAAGACTTTTTGAGATATTTAAATATTGCCAAAGCGTCTTTATGGGAGTGTCAATTCTTTTTAAAACTTTCAAAAGATTTAGGCTATTTAAGTGATGATGAATACATACACTTAGAAGATTTAAGAACTCAAACAGATTTTTTATTATTCAAATTTACGGAAAGAATCAAAAATTAAAAAAACAAAAAGCCTCTCAAGCCTCTTCTGGCCTCTCAGGCCTTTCAATCCCCACCAAATATGACCGATCTCCAAGCCAAAATTCAAGCCCTCCAAGCTCGCGTCCTGCGAACCTGGGGGTTACTTTGACCTTGATCGCGCTAAGACCGAGGTTAAAGCTCTGGAAGTCGAAATGTCCGCGACTGATTTTTGGTCTGATCCGGAAAAAGCCAAAAAGGTTGCCAAAAAAACCGCTGATTTGCGAACCGAGCTTGAAACTTGGGAAAAAATTAAAAGTGATTTGGTTGAGCTTAATGATTTGGCCGAATTGAATGACGAAAATTTACACGAGGAGATTGATAAACGTTTGATAGAAATCGAAAAAGTTTTTTCGGCCTTGGAATTCAAGACGCTTTTTGCTGGCGAGCACGATATCAATAACGCCATCGTTTCCATTCACGCCGGCGCTGGGGGAACCGATGCTCAGGATTGGGCCGAGATGGTTTTTCGTATGTTGACGCGCTTCATTGAAAAGAAAAATTTTTCTTTTGAGGTTTTGTGGGAATCGCGCGGTGAGGAGGCCGGTTACAAATCCATCACTTTTCGAGTTTCTGGTCGTTACGCCTTTGGTTATTTAAAATCCGAAGCCGGTGTCCATCGTCTGGTTCGTATCTCGCCTTTCGACGCAGAAAAAATGCGTCATACTTCCTTTGCCCTGGTTGAGGCTATCCCCGAACTCGAAGAAATCTCAGAGACAGAAATCGATTCCAAAGATTTGCGAATCGATACTTTTATGTCCGGCGGCAAGGGCGGTCAGTCGGTTAATACCACGTATTCAGCCGTGCGGATCGTTCATATCCCCACCAATATTACTGTGCAATGCCAAAACGAGCGCAGCCAACAACAGAATAAAGAGACAGCTCTCAAAGTCCTCGCCTCACGTTTACATCATTTAGCCGAAGCCGAACTAGAGGGCGAAAAGAAAAAACTCCGTGGCGAATATAAAAGCGCAGAGTGGGGAAATCAGATTCGCAGTTACGTCCTCCAACCTTACCAATTGGTCAAAGATCACCGAACTGATTTTGAGACACCGGACACTCAAGGTGTTTTGAACGGGGAATTGGATTTATTCGTCGAGGCATATCTTAGAAAGCAACTCGGTGAAGCTGATAGGTGGGCGGAGGAGAATCGGGAGTAAGCCCCTCACCCCAACCCTCTCCCGCCGGAGAGGGAGAAATCAAAAAAATAATCCGTCATCCCGAGCCAGTCTTCGATAGGCCTCAGACCATGCGCCCAGTCGAATGGAGAGGGATCTCGCTTGCCACGCCGTAGCTCGGCGCGAGCGTAGGGTGGCCACGTGATATTATCTGTCTGAACCACCGTGTCCTTCCGTAGCTCGTCGCGAGCGAAGGAGGATGATTCACATGATTAAATGATTAATATGATTTTGGATCGATTTTGTTTGGTTGATAAAAAAATAAATATGTTAAAAGAAGGACAAAATAATTTTGAAACACCGCGAGTGATTATTACTGGTGGAACGGAAGGTTTGGGAAGAGAAATTACCAGAATTTTTTCCGGCAAAATTGATACACGGGTGGCGATTTGTGCTCGGACACCTGATCGGATCGCTGATTTGAAAAATGAACTCGGAGAAACTTTGGTGACCGAATCTTTAGATTTGGTTGATAAAGAAAAAGCCAAACAATTTATCAGAAGTTCTATTAACGAACTCGGCGGACTAGATCTTTTGATTCTGAATGCCGCCGTGACGGGGATTGAAAGAAAAGATTTAGACCAAGAAGAAAATGAAAGACGGGCTGACTATGCAAAAAAAGTTAACTTTGACTCAAACGTCGAAATTTTAAACGAAGCCAGCGAAGATTTGAATCGTTCCCGCGGATCGTTGATTTTTTTCACCAGTCGTTTTACTCAAATGGAGGTTCCGCCCAAGAGTGTGACGGCTTACGCTGAAAGTAAAAAGAAAATGGAAGAATTTCTCAAAGATTTTTCTCAGCAAGAAAAAAATAAAGATATTTTTGTCGTAATAATTGAACCTGGTCGGTTAAGAACCAGAATTCCAGCCGAGGCCAGGGATTTTGCGTCGGATGAGGTTTCGGAACTGGTAAAAAAAGAAGAACCAAACTGGAAAGATCCGGTTTTGGCTGGTAGAGTTGTCGCAGAGATTGTTCGAACTAGATGTGATTTTGATTCGGTCACAAAACAATTTACTCGGCCAATTAATTCGGGAGAAAAAGTTTGTTTAAACGAAAACCATTTTCGATGGGTCGAGGAGAATCGGGAGTAACTTCAAAATAATAATCCCCAAAATCCCCTCGGCCATAGCCCCTCGGGCGTTGCCCTATGGGCAGAGCTGGCCTATGGGCGAGGCTTTAATCAAGAAAATCAAGGTTCAGACAACCAATCGATATGACCCCAAAATTACTTTTTCTCGATTGGGATGGTACGTTGTGCTTTGATCTTTTTTGGCGGAGTCTGACGAGTAAAAATGAGCGGGTTAGGGAAGCAGTAAACTTTTTATTTTCAGAAGAAAAAGATTTGGTTGACGATTGGATGCGGGGCGGATTCAGTTCCGAAGAAATTAATGCAAGAATCTCGGAAAAATCGGGTTGTTCTTTTGATGAGCTGTGGAACTCTTTTGTCTACGATTGCCAAACAATGAATTTCGATGCTCGTTTGCGAGAAAAGCTCTCGAAGATTAGACAAACCTCAAAAATAGTCTTGATCACCGGAAACATGGATTGTTTTAAACGGTTCACAATTCCGGCTCTAAAACTAGACGATTGCTTTGATGATATGGTAATTTCTTGTAAGGTCGGTTATTTGAAAAATGAGAAAGGTGGCCAGCAGTTTATCGATATGGTCAATAAATTCGAAATAGAACTTTCTGATACAGTTTTGATCGACGATTCTGATAAAGTCCTCAAGGTTTTTGCTGAACTTGGCGGTGTGGCGGTTAAAACTACCGGTTTGAATAAGACTTTGGAAATTTTAAATAGTTTATTAAAGTAAAAAATACTCCCTCTCGGCCTGCCCCTCGAAGCTCGAGCGAAGTGGGGCGGGAGAGGCCTCGCCCGTGGCTGGGCTATGGCCGAGGGGTTGGGGTGAGGGGTTATATGAAAAAAAAATATTCTAAAATTCTTGTGACAGGTGGGGCTGGATTTATCGGCTCTCATGTTGTTGATCTTTTGATTAAAAATGGTTACCAGGTTTCGGTTGTCGATTCCATTGAAAAGAAAAAAGGCTGGATCAATAAGCAGGCGACTTATTATCATATCGACATTAATGATCCAAAATTAAAAAGTGTTTTTGTTAAAGAAAAACCAGACGCAGTTATTCACCTGGCCGCTTATATCGAGGATAGAACTTCGGTTCTTGAACCGGTAGAAAATGCTGATAATAATATTATTGGTTTACTTAGAGTTTTTGAAACGTGTCGGGCTTTTAAAATTAAACGGATTCTTTTTGCTTCGAGCAGTGTGATTTACGGTGAACAAAAAAGTTTTCCGATTGACGAGAAAGCCACACCTTGGCCGCTTACCCCTTACGCGATTTCTAAGTTGGTCGGCGAACATTATTTAAATTTTTATAATAAAGTTTTAGGAATTTCCGGTTTAGCTTTGCGTTTAGCCAATGTCTACGGTCCACGTCAGGATAGTCGAGGCGATTCTGGGGTGCTGGCAATTTTTACTGAAAAAATGTTGCGAGGTCAGCAACCGGTGGTAAATAATGATGGCCAGACGAAACGTGATTATATTTTTGTGGGTGATGTGGCTCGGGCTTTTCTTTTAGCTCTAGAAAGTAAAAAAGAAGGCGAGATAAATATTTCCTCTGGTCGTGAAATTTCAACTTTAGAGATTTTTAAAACGCTTAAAGTTTTAACTAAGTCAGATTGTAAATTGATTTTTGATGCTAAAAAACAGGACCGTATAAAAAGAATCAGTTTAAATTCGCGTTTGGCCGCCAAAACCATCGGTTGGCAGCCAAAGGTCTCAATCCAAACCGGTTTTAAAACCACCGTCGCTTGGTTCAAATCCCGAATATGATTAAAAAGAAATTAAAAAAAGTTTTAGTCACCGGCGGTTTGGGGTTTATCGGTTCTAATTTAGTTGACGCCCTCGTTGGTCATGGTCATCAAGTTGTGGTCATCGATCGAAATAAACCCGGGGTTTTTAAACCGTTGAATTCTAAAGCTAAATATTACCAAATGGATTTTGGTTCACTAGAAGTTAAGAAGGTTTTTCAAAAGGAAAAGCCTGAAGTTGTTTTGCATATGGCGGCTCAGATTAGTGTGCCGAAATCAGTTGCTGATCCAGTTAGCGATGCTGAAAACAATATTTTGAAATCGCTCGGACTTTTGGAAATCGCGCGAAAGAGTGGGGTTAAGCGTTTTCTTTTCGCCTCAAGTGGTGGTGCGATTTATGGGGATTATCCGGTTTTTCCAACTCCGGAACTTCGTTCAGTGAAACCTTTATCGCCTTACGGTATTGGTAAGCAGGCTTTTGAATATCATTTATTACAAGCTGGCCACGAACACGGTTTTTCGACGATGATTTTGCGAATGTCCAACGTCTATGGTCCACGCCAAGGTTTGAAAGGGGACAGTGGAGTGGTGGGAGTTTTTTGCAAAAAGATCGCTCTTGGGGAGCCAATCGAGGTTTTTAATAAAGGAAAAGAAACTCGAGATTTTATTTTTGTTGGTGATGCGGTTGAGGCTTTTCATAAGGCTATTGATAATAATGAAATTGGTTTTGTTAATATCAGTTCTGGACGAGAAATAAAAATCAAAGATCTTTTTTCGGCTTTGGTAAAAATTTCCGGTAAAAAAGTTGATTTTAAATTATTACCGCCTCGTTCCAAGGGTGAAATTTTACGTTCGGTTTTAAGTAATCGTTTAGCTAAAAAAAAGTTGGACTGGCAGCCAAAAAATAGTTTAGAAGAAGGTTTAAAAAAAACTTATGCCTGGTTTGAAAAAAATAAAGAATATTTTCACGATTAAGGCAGTCGAGATTTTAAAAGCCGGCGGCGTGGTGGTTTTTCCAACCGAAACAGCTTACGGCTTGGCAGCCGACGCGACGAATGAAAAAGCAGTTCGTCGCGTTTTTGCCATTAAAGGCCGAGGCAAAGAAAAGAGTTTTCCACTCATTGCCGCTGATTTTAAAATGGTAGAAAAATACGCAGTTTTATCGCCAGTGATAAAAAAACTGGTCAAAAAATATTGGCCGGGCGCGTTGACGGTGGTGGTGCCGGTACAAACCATCGTAGGGAACAAAAATTTTTGTTCCCTACGTAACGGCACCATCCGATCCGGCACCATCGCCATCCGAGTTCCGGACCATCCTATCGCCTGTGAATTGTCCAAACGTCTCGGTCGACCGATTGTTTCGACTTCGGCCAATGTTTCTGGTGAGCCAGTTTGTTATTCAGTCAGAGTCGTTAAAAAACAATTTGTTGGTCAAAAAACTCAACCGGATTTTTATTTAGATGTTGGTCGTTTGAAGAAGATTAAGCCTTCGACGATCATTATGGAAAAAGAAGGTGAGATTATTGTTTTGCGACAGGGCGAGATCAAAATTTAATTTTGTTACGAATTACGAAAAGTAACGAATATACGAATTTGAAAGGTTAAGGGGCTGAATGACAAATATTTCCACCCAATTTCGTATCTTCGGCACTTTTCGTAATTCGTAACAGACGTATGTTCAAAACAAAAAAATCCCTTGGACAAAATTTTCTTTACGACAAAAATATTGTTCGTAAAATTGTCGAGTCAGCCGAAGTGAAGTCGGATGATTTGGTTTTAGAGATTGGCCCGGGGCAGGGAATTCTGACCGAGGCGTTGTTGGGGGTTGGAGCTCGAGTAATTGCTGTGGAAACGGACGAGGATCTTATCGAGCCGCTTAAAGAAAAATTCGGTGATAAAATTAATCTGATTCAAGGTGATATTTTGGCGGCTACCACATGGAATTCGATCAATGAAATTATCGTAAGGGCGAATGGCTATTCGCCCCTTAGAAAATCATATTCAGTCGTTGCCAATATCCCATACAATATCACCTCACCGATTCTTGAAACTTTGTTTCGAGCTGAGCCGAAACCGTCGAGGTTGACGCTTATGGTTCAGCGTGAGGTGGCTGATAGAATTTTGGCCGGGCCACCAGATACGAGTGTCCTTTCGATTGCTTGCCAGTTGTATTCAGAAGGGAAGAAGATGATGAAGGTTAGTCGAGGTTCTTTTCGTCCGGCCCCAAAAGTCGATTCGACCGTCATTCGTCTTGATCTTCGTTTGAAACAATTAGGTAACGTGGATCCAGAGGAGGTTTTGAAAATTGTTAAGGTTGGTTTTTCTTCTCGTCGCAAACAATTGCATGGAAATTTAGAAAAGGTAGGAATTTGTTCCTCGGAAAAAACTCGGGAAATTTTAAAAAAACTTGGTTTGAGCGAAAAGGCCAGGGCTGAGAATTTATCGGTTGAGGCTTGGGTGGAATTTTGTAAAAACGTAAAGTTGTAAAAAAGTAAAAATCGCCAGTAATGGTGATTTTTTGTTGTAAAAATAAACCAAAATTTACGTTTTTACAACTTTACGTTTTTACGTTTCAACTACTGTAATACTTTTCCACACCCTCCCTCCAATCCCTTCCGCCCTTTATGCCCCTTATGCCCTTTTTCGTGCTATAATATTCATCGACTATGGACGAACAACAGTTGATGTCACCGAAAAAGAAAAAAGCCTTAACCAAAGAGGAAAAGGCCGTTTTGTTTTTGTTATTTATTGTTACTATTCTTGGTGTATCTTTCGGTTTTAAATCAATTCCCGCCACGCTCAGTCGGCCATTTGAAGTTCAGCTGGCCAGTTATACCGGTGCAGATTTTAAAACCCTTAGCCAAAAGGAGGAAGAAGAAACCGCTCGTCAGAAAACAGCCGATGCCGATAACGATGGTTTGACTGATTACGACGAACTTTATATTTATAAAACCAGTCCATACTTGTCTGATTCCGACTCTGATGGCTTTGATGACAGGACCGAAATTTTTTCCAGCAACAATCCTAATTGTCCAGAAGGTAAGGATTGCGCTGGTGCCTCTGTAAGTTCGGAAATTTTCAGTAGTGACGATTCTGGTAATGAAAGTAGTAATATTCTTTCCAATGTTTTTAACTTGGGTTCCAGCGATTTAAGCGGTGTAACTTTTGAATCAACCCAAGACATTCAAGATTTTCTTGCCAAAATGAATCCGGAAGAAATTCGGTCCATGCTGATTTCTCAAGGTGTTTCCAAAGAGATTGTCGATCAAATGACCGATGAGCAAATTAAGCAGTTGCTCGAAGAAACCATAAAAGAAGCCACGGCTTCGGGTGCTTTGGATAGCATTCTTCCAGAAACTGACGGTACGGCCGCAACAAATCCTAATCCTTTTGCCGGTATGAGTTCGGAAGAAATTCGCGCTGCTTTAATTGAACAAGGTGTACCAAAATCAGACCTTGACCAATTAACCGATGATCAAATTAATCAAATGCTTGACGAAGCTTATAACCAAGCTTCGGCTTCCGGTACCTTAGAATAGCTCAATTGTAAATTAGCTGTATGTTTTCAAAACAAAAAATAGGCGGGGTTTTTCTGTTGCTGGTTTTCTTTAGCGGTTTTTTTTCAACGGCATCCGCTTTAGCGGCATCAGAAGAAGAAATTATGGCAAGTTACAATCCGGCCATAAGAGCTGTTATAACTTCAATGCAGGCATCGTTAACCGCACCAAAACCAGGACCTGTTCAAGGTGCGTTAATTGCGGTTAAGGAAGCTGTCCAAATGGGCTGGGCGTTTTATGTGGCGCCGGTTTTAAAACAAATGGCCGTAACCGCCATGTTTGATTTGGTTAGTTATGCGTCTGATACTTTGGCTAAAAATACCGCTGTTTGGATAGCTAATGGCGCCCCTGGTCAAGAACCTTTATTTCAATCATTAACCGGTTATGAAAGCTGGAAAACTTTAGGTTTAGATTTAGCGGCCGACGGTTTAGGCAGCTTGTCTCAGGTAATCAACGATTATTACGATATCAATTTTAATCTTTGTGCGCCGGAAGAGCCTTTGTTTAGACTGGGTTTGCAAATTGGTATTCAGGGCATGTACCAGCCCCGTAAACCAAAATGCGAATGGCAAGCGGTGGCGGAAAATTGGGACGGTTTCATACAAAACACATTGGAATCAACCGAGGATCCAACTGGTCAGGCTTTAAATATGTTGGCCAAAAGTTTTCAACCCGGGCAAACCAGTTTGGCCTACATGACAATTCTTAATAACAAAATAATTTTTAAAGTCGACGAAAAGAAAAATGCCGATTTCATGGAAAGTTTATTCAGTCTTGGTTATAAGCCGGTGGAAGACATAGTAGTAAATGGAAAGGTTTTGACTCCAAGCGATGTAGTAAGAGAACAGGTAAGGCTTAGTCAAGGAGAAGCGGTTGTTGGAAAGTCGGATAAATATTTTGCCACCATGTTGTCAAATAAAGATATTTGGTCGTCGATTGCTTATCAGTCGATTAAAATTTTTACTACCACCTTGGTCGGCACCTTCATCCAAAATATTCAAACCGGTTTTTTTAAGACGGACGATGTTTTAATTGATCCTTTTAGTGAATTATCCGAAAGTTCCTCCACGGTATCGGACGCCGAGGATTTTTATGCGGATCTTGTTTCTACCATACCGGTTACTTTGTCTGACTATAACGTTTTATCTGAATTTGCTGTTTGTCCATCCAGCCCAAGTACGCGTCAACTTAATAATTGCGTAGCTGACGCCTCGCTTGTTCAGGGAATTGGTCGGACTTTTGGCGCGGAGGTTATTACTGTGGCCGACGCTCTCGAGGCCGGATATTTGCACGGCGACTGGCCGCTTTATTCCCCAGACGATAGAATCCATAATCAAGATTCTTTGTGTTATACCTATGGCTATTGTTATGGAAATTTAGTGAAATTGCGCAAGGCCCGTATTATTCCGGTTGGTTGGGAAATGGCGGCGGCTTTATCGGATACCAGCGATCCAATAACTCTTCAGGAAGTGGTTGATAATTTTAATAATTGTGACAGTGACGGTAAGGCCAGCCCTTCAACTCCATGGTGTCACATGATTGATCCTAATTGGCTTCTTAAGTATCCTCAACAAAATTGCAATGCTTCGATGGTTGGTGAAATAACCATTAGTTCCATGATTTCCGCTCGTTCGGCGACCTGTGTTGATTCACCAAGCTGTTTGGCCGAGGATGATGATGGAACTTGTGAAGCTTACGGCGATTGCGTTCGTGAAAAAAATACCTGGGATTTCAATGGCGATTCTTGTCCTGAGGAAAGTCTTTCTTGTCTCAATTTCACCAACTCTGATTCTAGTGAAACCGGCACTTGGCTTTTTAATAGTCTTGACCAGGGTGTCTGTTCGGCCGCCAATGCCGGTTGTTTGTGGTATCGCACCAATAAGTATTTAGACAACGGTGGCACAGCCGACGATGTTAGTGATGATGCTTTTGAATGGTTGCCCGGCGATGAGATTTACGAGACTTCGACTCGTGATGATTCAAAACAGTATTATGATGGTACTAGCTATTCAACTCGCGCGTCTTTTGACTATGACACCGATGCTGATGGTGTAGACGATGACGGATTATACAACGTTTATGCGTTTGAAGATCGCGCGTATTTTAATTCCGAGGTGGAAGCTTGCACCGAATCCGAAGCCGGCTGTTCCGAGGTTTATGCCATTGGTGATGACGAACTTTCTTTGAATATTATTCGGAATCCTAGTTTTGAAGACGATGAGGACGATGATGGTTTGGCTGATTTGTGGTCAGCATCGACTGTTAGTCCGCCTGTTTATAACGAAAGCGATTCCTTAAGTCATCAAGGAAACAGTAATTATTTATTAAGTACCGGGAGTGTTCTTAGCCAAGAAGATATCCCTCTTCAACAAAATCATTCATACGTTCTTTCTTTTTACGCCAAAGGAGTAGCCAGTGGTAACGTTGTCACAGCTTGGCTAACCCTTAGCGCTTCAGATAATTCGACTGTCAGTTTGACCGGCTACAGTTCGAATTGTACGACGAGTGTTGGTAATAATGTTACAAAGTTGGCTACTACCACCTCGGTTGCTGTTTTTACAAGTTATGAATGTACTTTTAATACGCCGATTTTAACCAACGATCGTTTGTGGATCGTGGCTGATTTAAGTTTCAGGGCGGCTAATGGAACTTATGTCGATGCTGTTCAAATCGAAGCCCGGGAAACCGCTTCTGGTTTTCACACTGCTTATAATGAAAGTGCACCAACTACAGCCTACCTACAAATTCCACCAGATTGGTTAGGTTGTACTGGTGAAGCAACCGATCCGGCTGATTGCGCCAACTATACCCAGGTTTGTTCGGCCACCGAGGTTGGTTGTTCTCTTTACACGCCGAGTGATGGTGATCCAGCGGTACCGGCCGTTATTTCCGACAGTGATCAATGTCCAAGCGAGTGCGTCGGTTACGCGACCTACAAACAGGAATCGACTGATTATGATACTGAAGAATTTCCACTCTATTTTATCGCTGATTCAGCGCAAATTTGTAGTTCTTCAGATGTTGGTTGCGATGAGTTTACAAATTTGGAAACCGAGGGGATTGAGGCCTACTCACATTTGCGCGCTTGTTTGACACCGGAAATGGCAGATGTGAACGATGTAGATCGAAGTGCGGTTTACTTTACTTGGGAAGGTTCGGACATGACCGGTTACCAATTGGTTTCTTATCAGTTGTTGAGTTCAAATCTTTCAAATACTAGTGTTGTCCAATATACCCAAGACACGGACGGTGATGGAACTTGGGATTTTGAAGACACAGACTATGACGGCGATGGTGTTTTGGATCAAGACGAAGGCCATGGTAGAAGTGGAATGCAAGAAGAGGATTCAACGCCGGAAAATGCACCTTGTACCATTTGGGATGTTCGTTCTGAAAATACTTTGGTTTGTGATGACAACACCGCAATTTTGAAAGATATTCATAGTTGTAATGAAAATTCCGATGTTTTAACCAATCCTGATTGCCGCGAATTTTACGATAGCCTTGGCGATATTCATTATCGTTTGTATTCCGAAACCATCAGTATTTCTGACGTTTGCACCGCTTACCGAAAAACTGACGCCAACGCGACCGATTGTAATGATTCAGGTGGTTACTGGACCGGTTCCGGCGAGTGTCGATATTTTATTGAACCAGACGAAAGCACCATCTGTTCAACTTCGTCAGCCGGTTGTCGAGAATACACCGGCGGCGGCAGTCGTAATTCATCAACGGTTTTAACTGATTATTTTGAGGACGGAACTTATGACAGTTATGTTAAAGTTGGCACCACAAATTCAACCTTGACAATTAGTAATGAGTCAGTGGCGGTAGATGGACACTCACTGCGAGTTAGTGCTACGGCCGCTGGTGACGGTTTCAAAACTCTTCAGGATTATTACAACACAGATCGTTTGAGTGTTTGTCTAACGGCTGGCGGTTGTAATTCGCTTGGCACTCTTTGTACCGTAGAAAATGGAGCAGAAAGCTGCGGAACTTTAGTCGATGAATTGGTGGCTGGAAAAACTTACGTTCTTAAATTTTGGGCCAAAGGTTCTGGCAACATTGGTGTAGCACTAACAGAGCAGGGAGGCACAACCGGTGGAATAATTCGAGATTTGGCATATCCAGACCGAACCTCGCCTCCGGCGGCAATTAGTGGATTAACCGCCGTGGCTTTATCCGGCAGTTGGCAGTTATACGAATTAGGTCCGCTCGATACTTCACTGTTAACAAATTTTGATGACAACGCAATTCTTGGTTTTTATTCGTTGAGTGCCGGCGCTCAGACTTTCTACATTGATAATATTCAACTCGAACAAACCGAGGAAAATTTAACTTTGATTAAAAATTCTTGGGTCACACCTTCAACTTGCGACGAAACTCCAGAGGGTGTTGTTTCAGAACAGTATTATTTGGGTTGCGAGGAATATGCTGATCAAAATAACAGCACTTATAACATTTATCAATTTTCCAGCATTTGTTCCGAAGGGGCCGTGGGTTGCGACGATTTCTATGTTACCCAAAATTCAGACGCCACTTACGCTCAAATTTTTAATGCCACCTGTTATAATCCGGTAAATACCGACGGCGATTCGTTTTTTGCTTATACTTTTCTTGCCGGATTAAATTCAGGTTTGGTCGTTGAAGATGCTGTCGCTTCGGCTACGTCCTGCACACTTGACGGCACTGTGACGGGTCAAGAATTATGTACAATTGCTGCTGGCCATAATCAATGTCAGTTTGATTATGACGGTACTTTACCAACACCAATGGCTCGCCATTTGGCTCTTGGGCCGGAAACGGTTTTTGTGCCGGCTGACGAGGTGGCTTATCTTATAAACGACGGTGAATTCAGTTGTTCGGCGGCCAATATGGGTTGTACAGAAGTTGGCATTCCGACTTTCAGCGACGATAATTCTTTAGTTACGAGTTTTGAATCGGCTTATCTCTTGAATCAACCGGATTCTTATGACGATATTCTTTGCAACGACAATGAATTATTCTGCGGTGAATGGGTGACAACCAAAGCGGAGAATTATTACTTTAAAGATCCGGGCAATAAATCCTGCGAATATAAATCTGGTGTATCTTTGAATTCGGTTTCTTATGATGGTTGGTTTAGAACCGGCACGACCGAGTTTTGTTACGGCGAAGGTGTTTGTTCGGTTAGCGTTTCTGTGGACGGAAATGGGGACGAGGTTTTTGAAGATTGTTTTACAGATGCCGATTGTGCTGGGCTTGGAGCCGGAACCTGCACCATTACAAATGGCAGCTACTTGAAAAACGGCACTTTATCCAGCCTCTGGTTTAGTGGCGATGATGACTACGACGGTTGGGCTGGTACTTGCGATTCCGTTTATGACTACTGCACGGAATTTATTGACCCACTCGACACCAAAGAAAACGAAAATCTTGAAGGTGCATCTTATTTCTATTTGGATAATGACGCGATCGATGAAGAAAACAACGTCTCAACAGATCGTTGTAATGGCCAAGCAAGTTTACAGGAAGGCTGTGTGCTTTTTAACGATGTCATGAACCAAGAATTAACTTATTCTTCCTCGCCAAGCTACCTGGTTTCCGAACATGCTGATATTTTCTTTGGCGAAAATCCACGCTCATTCCAAAATCCAGTTTCTTGCAGTGATCCAGACAATGGGGAATTTACGACCACGACCGGGGATTCAATTAATGTTTGTTACAATCGTTGCGCTTATTTTGTTAGTGCTGGTAGTGGAATTTCCAATTTGAGTACGGTTGAGGGGCCAGCCAATTCAGCTGGTACTTCCACAGTCTTTTATGGTTCAGCCTGCGTTTACGATACGGACTGTCAACTAGGTGTCGATATTTTTGGTAATGGAGCGGAGGGTGTTTGTGTAAATTTGAATAGCGACAATAATGACCGTGTTGATGCGACCGAAGCCGCCTTTGATTCCAACGATGATGGTGTTATTGATGCAAACGACCGTCTTGAATTTAATCTTACCAGTTATGTTTTTGAAGATGACACCAACCGCGTCCTCAAAGTTTATCGTGATCGGGAGTGCGCTGAATGGTTGGCTTGTTCAAGTCCTCTTGACGTTTGGGACGAAAATACAGCTCAATGGACGGATGTTTGTCAGGGTGTGGATTTATGTGATGCTAATTCGCCAATCGGTGATGGCAGTTGTTCTAGTCAGGCTGAAGATATACCGACCGTCCTAGATTCCGATCGTTACACCTCTCGCGATGTTTCTTGGTATGGTATGGACTATTCTGGTTTTGCTATTCCGGAGCAGTTACCGGTTCAGTATTACGATCAGGTGAATCTTTCATCTGGCGGTTATTGTACACTTAGTACCGGGGTTATTCCTTATTGGTATGATCTAACTTCATGTTCAGAAGGCATTGATTGTATTTCGTCTCTTGGGACAGGCTATGTTTGCACAGATGTTCTTGATTTGAGCGCGTCCGATATCGAAGAATACGGCATTAATATAAATAACTACCATTTGGTTTATGCCGCTTCTTCTTGTGAACAAAATAATGGAGCAGAGTGTACTGCTGGTTATTGCACTACTTCCGGCGTTTCGTGTTCCGATAGTAATGAATGTTCCGGAGACGGCGAATGTATTGTTGGTTATTGCGAAAAGGCTAGTACAACTTATTGCTCTGGAGACAGTCAGTGTACAACCTCTCCTTACAACGACTGTAAAAATGGTGTTTGTACCGACACAACTACTGGTGCTAATAATTCTATTGAAACTTGTGATCAAACCGGAACTCGTTCTTGCTCAGGTGGGGCAACCTGTGTACACGGGGCACTGGCCAAAACTGGTATTTGTTACGATAACTCGTGTTTAATAGGCATTGACGGTAATCCACTTGATGTCGAAGACGCTGAGGATAAAACTTGTCGCGGTTATCCAGAAGTTTCTTCGCCTTTCACCACAAAAGTTGTGGAGGAGTGGATTAATCCTGACGATCTTGTAAATTCATCTTCGGATTTCGATCTAAAAGATATTACAAATATTAATAACGCCTTGGACGCTGGTCAGTCTGATTATCTTGAATACCGTGACGCCATGTCATATACATATGTCTACGGTTTTAACGATGCGACAACCTGCGCTCCGACTCATATGCCGGACGGTAATTATGAAATAAACGACGACTGCCTTTGTTCTTATGACAAGGTTAGTTATGGTGAAGGCGCGGCCATCCGTTATTACCCGGTTAATACCCCAATCAGTTATGTACTGCCTGGAGTTTGTGTTGGTGGTAATATTCCCGGCGCCTCTTGTGATAATGATATTGAATGTAATCCCGATGCAACTGATCCCGCGTATCCAGGTAGCGGTATTTGTCAGAAATTGACGCAAAAAGATATTATGTACGGCTGGGATGGTTATTGCATTGAGCGCGATACCTCCATTCAACTTTTTGGTTCAAATAGTGATGAAGATTTAGCTTGTCTTTCCTGGTTTCCAATCGATCAGTTAACCGGTTCACGTAATGCCTATGCTAACGATACAAACGCCGGTCAGTTTATAAATGAGGATTCTTACTATTGTACTGAGGTGGGATATTATGCGGATTTGTATCCGGTGGGAGCACAATTTGATCTGGAAGGGAATGTGACAGGTATGGGTTACGCTTGTGCTTCGGGTACTGATGACGGCGCCGGCGCCTCTTGCGATTATGGACAATATAGAGGTGGAGAAGATGGACAAAATTGTTATGAAAATGCCTATTGTCCGCCTGATTATGTGGCTTTGGTTGGTTATTGTAACCAAGACGCTGATTCAGCCGAACAACCTACTGATAATAACGATGATGTTATTGTTGATTTAAGTCCGGCTGATGGGGGGTTGTGTGTGCAAAGTGAGCATGACGCACTTGAAGAAAGTCCAGAGTCCGTTGATGATAGTGAAGATGATTGTCCTTATTTTTGCATCCCTAATAACAGCCGACACATTGAGGGCGAAGATGCTGGTGAGTTGTGTGTTAGTACCACAACAACAGATCCAAGTAGTTTAAACGAGGGCTACCCAGATGCAATACACGGATCTTCTGACTTTAACCGACCTTATTATTTATTAGCCGACCTATATAATACTGAAGACGAAAAATGGGACGGAAGTTATTCTGATAAAACAAAATTCCAAGATTGTGTTAGACGAGGTGTACCAATTGGACAATCGGGAACATTTTTTTCCAGTCTTACATCCGGACCTTTTATGACTACTTATGACTCGAATGGTTTGTACGCGGGTCTGACACAATATGAATATGATGAGGATATGCGTCGTGGTTTTTATCATCTGGATTTTGGTACAATACAAGGTACCTCGGTTTCCGGTTCTTATGCTCCATATCTTGGCTGTTATGAATTGGTTAAGACAACCAGCTTGGATCAGGGAAATAAAGTCTGGACCAACCGTTTATGGAATCCAAATAGTGTTGAACCTTACAGCACCATGTCATCTGATTATAGTTACAACCCAGAAACTCTTCCGACTCCGGATGGTCGCGCTTTGTACGACGAATATTTTGATTCCAGCGGTTTCATGAGGAACTTTGAAGAAGATTCCTGGCCTTTGCCAGTGGCTGCTTATGGTAACGGTTATAATTTATCTACATTACCTACAACTTCGGCGCCGGATCAAAATCTATATCCAAATACTCAGCAATATTATTACGATTCCACGAATACTGCATTAAACAGTGCCGGTTTGCTATACAGTTCAGCTGCACCTTATGAAGTCTTGCCACTCACAAGTACTGAAATGTCGGATATAACTGTAGATACAGTCATTGATACATTGGGTAATAGCCAACATTCAAGTCCATCCGCTATTACGGAACTACTTCAACAATTATTTGCCAAGGTTTATGACGTCTTGCAATATGATTGGGATTGCGGTCAGGCCGACTCGACAGGGAGTGTAACCAATACTTGCGGGGTTGGAGCCGATGATGGTGGCGGTGGTATGTATAAACGAATTAATTTTGATGGTTACGCCACGGCTTTTAACACCACAGACGGAAAAGATATTTCTGAAGATGGTGATGTCTACGGTTCCGGTCCCAATTATGGTGAACCAACCCCACCAATCATTGCTTCGGTTGGCGAATGTTTTGATAGCAGTTGTATTGAACTTAATCAGGGAAAGTTTAGCGTTAACGGTTTTGACAGCGATGATTTGTTGGGTTCAGGCGGCGGTTATCACGCAGCGATTAAATTCTTTGCCTGGGCTAACTCTAACCAAATGCCAATCAGAAACGTAGTGGTTCATTGGGGTGACGGCGATCGTTATGCCGAAAGCCCAGGCTACAACTGGCCGCCGGATGATCCGGTAGGTGATGTCAGTAGCACCAGCAGCTATTACAAAAATCGTCGTGGTTTGGAAGACGAAGAAACTGTTGTCTGTGGTGATTATGATGAATGGGGCTTAACTTCCAGCGCTTGTGAAACCTCCTACTTCAGTTACGAACACGATTATTTTTGCTCAAAAGGCTATGTCGAGGACATTTTGGCCGTCGACCCACAAGGCATCTGCCAGTGGGCCGACGAAGCCACCGGTCGCCTTCTAAACTCACCATGCACCGGCGGCGTTATAACCGAAGGTGCAGAAAAATGTGTCTTCCAGCCGCGTGTCCACGTGATGGACAATTGGGGGTGGTGTACGGGGTATTGCACTTCTAACCCAGACGAAGATTCTGATAATTGTTATGAAGGATCTGTCGATAATGAATGTGACGCAATTAATTGTCCAAGTGAGGGAGGCTCCTCGAATTGTCCTGATAGATCTTACGGCGGAATTGATAATCCTTGGATCAATTATGACGGTGTAATAATCGTTGATTGGGCGACACAATAAGTTTGTCTGAAATAGGATTGGTGTGACCTCCTCCCCTGTCATTCTGAGCCAGAGAAGAGTCTCGCTTCGTGATGTCGTATTGATTGTCTGAACCACCGTGTCCTTCCGTAGCTCGTCGCGAGCGAAGGAGGATGATTAAAACGATTGAATGATTTCTATGATTATCGGCGTGGTTGGTGATTGGTGTCGTAGGGGCGAGAGACCTCTCGCCCTCAATCGGTCGGTTGGAAATTAAAATAAATCAAAAATCCGTCGGCGCTAGCTGGCGGTTTTTGATAAAAAAATGGCCGAGCACTAGCGGGTGTGCAGGGCCGATTCTGGCAAGTTTGGCGAGCGACTTGTCAGTTTTACGACGGACGTACGAAGGTGATCGTATCCTCGATTGGATCGTCCGGATAGAACGATGACCAGTTGAAGAAGTAGATCTCGACGTCGGAGATGATCAACCCCTCTTCGTAAGAGCCGTTGTCCAGCTCTCCGAAGAAGTAGTCGCCAGTGACAGTGCTCCAGATTCCGGATCCGAGATCGATCTGGATGAAGCCGTCATAGATATCCATCGATACTTCGTACTCGCCGAACTCACCTTCGTAGATGCCGTCACGGATTTCGGCTGCGTACTGCCCTTCGCCGTCGAAGAGAAGGGTGTACTCACCTGGAGCGTCGATTTCGGTGGCCTGGCAAATCGTGAGATAGCCAGGGGCATCGAGGCAACCCTCGTACGAACCAGGCTTGTCAACCTCGCAACTCGTACCGGTGCAGGTGGCACCGGGGATGTTGAGGGTCGAGCCCTTGAGATCGGTTTCACCGTTTACGACGGCCTTGAAATCCGCATCCGTGTCGCTGTCCGTGTCGCCGTCAGCATCGGCATCAGCATCGGCATCGGCTTCGACGCCGGTGTCGGGGTTGGAATCGTTGGTCGGATTGCCACACCCTGCAAGCAGGGCGAGGCTCAGAAGAGCAAACAGGAAGTTCGCTGCGTGCATGGCTCACCTCGGTCCGAGTTTGGACCTAAGCGCGGGTGTGGGTTCGATCCAAGATGGATCTTTAACGCCTTATAAGGGCGTTGGGGTCAACTTTTGCAGACCCTTCTAATCCATTTACACCATATTTTTGCTAAGTTGTCAAGTCAAGGGTGGTTTTTTGCTTGTTTTTTGGGGTTTCTGTGGATAAGTCGGACTGGAATTGGCGGGGATTTATGGGATTTTGTAGGATTTTGGGTTTTGGTTGGTGGCTTGAGAGGCCGGAGAGGCTTCGTGGGTGGCACGGGTGAGGACCGATTATCCACAACTAGCCATTGTTTAATCTCCAGCATCTGTTAAAAAGATTAAAGCAGGGCAGAGAGATGGGTGACAGGTGTATTACGACCCCGATACCGGAACCATTGAATAAGAACATTCGAGCAATCCGGAACGGATCCGGCTTGCGGTTGTGGACCCTCCGCTTCGACGATTCAGTCGACGGTTCATGGGACGGGCCCACCTATGTCTATCTCTGATCTCACTCTTCCTGTCTTCGACTGTGGCTACGGTGGTTGCAAAAACCCAGGTCGGCCTGACCCCGTCTTCTGTCCGGAACGTTCAAGGAACAGAAAAGACGATAAAGTCGGTCGGCCAATCTGGAACAGGTTTCCGTCCACGATCGTGGATTCAGAGAGGTCCTGCTTCGAGCTCGAGCCAGCGAGTCGGTTTCTGACCGGCCTGTTGGCCCGTTCTTTCGGCACCCATCGAGGCGCCGATGATTCTTTTGTAAGCTTCGCGCTTCGGCTGCGGAGTTTTGTCCATCGTGTCTGGACGGTTCTCGAAATTGAGGGCCGTCTGTTTTTTTGTTGCCCCTCACCCTCCCCTTCGCTGGGCTTCGGCGGAGCAGGCCAGCCCTCTCCCGATGGAGAGGGAGATAAATTGTTTTGGCATGTGAGGATTAAAAAACCTCTTCCGAGCGGGGAAGAGGGTGGGGTTGTTTTGTCGAAGTCGGGCTTAGGCGAAGATGCCTGGGGCGTAGCCGTTGTTCACGACGATGACGCGGCGTGAGCCGTCAGCCATGACCAGGGTGAGAGTGGCCCGGATCCGTGGCATGCACTCTTTTAAGAAGACCTTGTCGGCATGCCTTGTTGGATTTTCGAAGGCAACGTGCAAAGTGAATTTCTCAAGGAAAAGCATTAGCGCGTCTGGATCGAGAATTCTCTTGGGGATTTTTGCCCCCAGGCCATCAAGAACCCCGAAACCGAGCTCGCCGAGGTAGACGTGTGGTTTTTCACTGACCATGAGAAGACGTTCATCATCAGCCCGACGACCTTCTCCCACCACTTTCACTACCAGGTTGTGAGCGAAGCAGTAGAGAACTACAGGCTCGTTGGGTCTGTGCTGAATCGGTATCCAACCTTCAGTTTCGCTGTCGCGCCTGTTGTAAGGTTTGACGAAACCTTCGCCCGATATGCCGTTTCCGACTTGGCCATTCTCTATGATCCGGCCAGTTGAAGCGTGACACTCGTACTCAGGCTGTTCGCGACCTCTAAGGTCTACATGTAGACGATATTTGTCTGCTCCATCTACAAGAAAGTCGATGTCGGCGGCGACCGCTTGATCGACCAGAGTTTTGATGGTCGCAATCCTTCGAGTGGCTTCGACATAGTCGACGAGGAAGGCTGGCCACATGTCTCTCGTGAAGCCTGGTAGGGTCGCGACACGAACGGTTAAATGGTGTTTGGCCACCAGTCTTTTTAGAGGGCCGGTCGCCGAGAACTGGGTTGCCCACACGGCACAGTTGCAAGTGTCGAGAAGGTCCGTGATTGCGGTCTGGGGGCCGCTAGAAATTCCTTCCCAGTTTCTTGGCAGGTTTCCCCCAAACCATTCCACACCATGCTTCGGCAGATCAGAACCATCGGTGCCAGTGGCTGGGTAGAATACGAGGCTGCAGGTAGGCGATCCTGATTGTTTTGGAAAACGCCTGAACCAATCGGTCGCGGTTTCCCGCAACCAGCGCCAGGCTTTGGTGTCTTTGACACCTTTGCGTGGCAGATCGATGGCGAAAAGCAGATGATGATCGCCTCTTCTGAAAGCGAAGATGCTGTCGAGAAGGTTGTAGAGTCGTTGGGCATCGAGCTCTGTGGTGGGTCTCATTTTGTCCTCCCAAAGCTTAGGAAAGCTTTGGTGAAGATGCCCGCGACTAGAAAACCCCGCGCGGACGAAAAGGGGTTGAACGCTGATGCATTCTTTTTTCGTCTCCCTGGGTGGAACGCGGAATTCTGAGGGGGTTTTGGGAAACGCCGACCGAGCGGTGGCGCTTGATTCCCGGCTAAAGTTCATCACTTTTTTGGGTTGGGGTCAAGGGTTGGAAACAAAAACGTAGAGACGTTGCATTGCAACGTCTCTACGTTTTTGTTTCCTTCAATTTTCCTCCCACCTATCCACTAACTTTTTCAAACCGGTTTCCAGTTTTTCAAAACTGCTGACGTCGACATATTCATCAGCGCCGTGGACGTTGTCGCCTTTGGCCCCCCAGATGACGGTTGGTGTTTGCCAGAGCGAGGCTAACATTTGGACATCGGAATAGCCGCCTTGTTCAATGTCTTGATACATGTCACCACCAACAACCTCGTAAAAAATATCTTCGACAAGTTTTAGTTGTTCGTTTGGCGTGGCAAATGAGCCGAGTTCGAGTCGAGTTTCTACGGTTTCAATAACCACACCAGTTTTTTTTAAACCTTCATGAAAAACCTTTTTAATTTTCTCGCTATCTAAACCGGGAACTGTGCGAACTTCTAAAACCACTTCGCAATAATCAGGAATTATGTTGCCAGCACTGCCAAAGACAATGAAATCGTCTGGACGTTTTTGTTGAATGGCACCGCAACGTACAGTGGCGACGTTGAGAGTTGGGTGACCAAGATATGGATCTTGAATAGTTTTGAGTAATTCGTTTAAAGAATTTATGCCCTGATTCAAACCATCAAAAGCATTAATCCCACTGCTGGCCCTGGCCGCGTGGCCAGTTTTGCCACGCAAAACGTAACGGAGTTCCACAATACCTCGACAACCACGGCGAAGTTTGCCGTTGGTTGGTTCCATACAAACTATTAACTTTGGCGAAAGTTTTTTTTCGTATTCGGCTACGAATTTTTTTATGCCGATGGAATCGTATTCTTCGTCAGCATAAAAAAGTACAGCTAGGCCAGTTTTTTTAATTTCTTGAGCTTGGTGCAAAGCGGCCAGAATCGCCACCGCGCCGCATTTCATATCGGCACTGCCGCGACCGTAAAAACGCAAACCTTTTTGTTCGCCACTAGCCGAAGTTGTCCAACCACTGCCAGCCTCCACTGTGTCCATGTGACAAAGAAAGAGTAGAGAAGTCGGCTGGCCATCGTGAACAAAAAGATTCATACGACCCTCTTCAATTTTTTGTTCTTCGACCACAAAACCGCGCAGATTTTTTTGCACATAATCACGTAGCCAACAAGCCACCCCGTATTCCACCCGGCCACCAAAAGACACAGCTTTTTTATCGCTGGCAATTTCGACGAGTTGTTTAAGGAGGTCGAGGGAAGGCATATGGGGTTGGGGGGGTGTTTATTGGTTGGGGGCGTTGGAGGGCGTTAAGGGGCTTTAGGGGCATGGAGGGTTTTGTGTCTCTCTCTCTGCCTTAGCGCCCCCTCGGCCATAGCCCCTCGGGCGTTGCCCTATGGGCAGAGCCGGCCTACGGGCGAGGCCATACGCCCCCCCCCACCAACTAACCCAACAAATCCTTTCCAATCCACGGTCGCAAAATCTCTGGTACTACAACTGAGCCATCTTCTTGTTGATAGTTTTCGAGAATAGCGATTATGATTCGGCCGATGGCGAAAGCTGTGCCGTTTAAAGCGTGGACGAGTTCATTTTTACCGTCAGTTTTTTTGTAACGAATTTTTAGGCGGCGAGTTTGATAATCGGTGGTGTTGGAAGTGGAATGGGTTTCACGATATTGATTTTGTGAAGGAATCCAAGTTTCGATGTCGTAAGTTCGAGCTGATGGCCGACCAGTATCTCCAGAACAGAGTCTCATGACTCGATAAGGTAGGTTTAGACCTTTCATTAATTTTTCTTCCATGGAAAGTAAAAATTCATGTTCGGCATCAGATTTTTCTGGTTCGGTATACGAAAACATTTCTAGTTTATCAAACTGGTGCATGCGCAAAATTCCGCGAACATCACGACCGTGGCTGCCAGCTTCGCGACGGTAACACGGGGAGAAGCCGACGTAACGGAGAGGTAGACTTGTTAAAGGTAAAATTTCGTCCATGTGCATTGGACCGATGGACTGTTCGGAGGTGCCGATAAGAACGGCGTCGTCGTTTTTTAAATGATAAATTTCTTCCTCGCCGCCGTGTTCCATGTAGCCCATAGCGGTCATAGCTTGGATGGAAATTATGTGTGGCGGAATAACTGGAGTGAAACCTTCTTTAACCAAAGTGGTGATGACGTAATTGATGAGTGCCAGTTCCAATAAAACCGCATCGCCTTTCAGATAAACAAAACGGCTACCGGAAACTTTGCTGGCCCGTTCGATGTCGATGATACCAAATTTTTCGCCGATCTCAATATGATCCTTAACTGGAAAAGTAAAAGTTTTAGGTTCACCAACTAAACGAACTATTTCGTTTTCATTACCATCCTTACCGGTTTTGACATCAGATCTTAGTAAGTTAGGAAATTTTTTAGCTTCGTTTTCGAGTTGAGCTTCAAGATCAACCAAGTGCTCTTCGGCTTCTTTGATTTGATCTTTTAAATTGCGACCCTCTTTAACAAAAGTTTCGCGGTCTTTGGTCTCGGCCGTTCGCACAGTTTCGGCGTTCAGCCTGGCCTGACATCGTAAATCTTCGACAGTCTGAAGTGAACGAATGCGATCTTCAGATAAAGTTTTAACAATAGATAAATCGATATCGACATTACGACGACGATTATTTTCGGCAACTTCGTCTGTGTGTTGGATTAGGTATTTTATGTCGATCATATTTTTGGGGTGTTTAGGGGTTTAAGGCCTCGCCCGTAGGCTATGGCCGAGGGGGTGGAAGGGGTTGGAGGGGGTTTTTAGGTTGGTGTTGGGATTGATGTTTGGTTCGGTGATTGTTGGAGGGTGATTTTTTTTGGTGATTGATAAGGTGATTATTTTTTTGAATAACAAATTTTAAAAATAGTAACAATAACCACCAACCCATTAATCACCTAAATAATCACCCCAACTCCGATAATAACCCTCAACCAACATCAGAATAAACACCCTGCAACCCCTTAAACCCCTTCCGCCCCCTCCGTGTCACCTATCAATAATGCCTCAAAATTTGGTTTTCGTCTAGAGGTTTGTTCACTGTGGACATTGATTTTTTTCTGACAGAGAAAAATTGGTTTTATCAGGACTTTTTAAAGATTTTTTTGTAAAGTGTTTGGTGGGGCTGACACTTTTTTTGGCTTAAATTAGCCAATAAATCATTGACATTAAGGCTTTTTCGTGTTTTGCTAGAGGCAGATGGAGGTTGAACAAATTTTTCCCATCGATAAAAAGTTGCCGGGATTGCTACCTGATAACTGATTATCAAATTTTTGGAGAAAACCCCTGGCTGCTGATCTTACCGAGTATTGCGAACAGCGAATAGATTATGGAGGGCGTTCGTTTTATTCGGCAGAATGGGGTTGGGGGAGTTTCTTCAAAAAACAAGCAAAGTTGTTTGTTAATAGGTGGCGGAACCTGAATTGTTGCTGATTTTGCATTCAGGGCAAGGGGGAGCGCCGCCTGTTCAGTCAACGAACTTGCGAAAACGGCCGAACGGCCGCGCTCGATCGGCGTGAAAGTACTAGTGCGCCGGTCGAGGCGGCTAACAGTTTCGTTAGTCACCTCGCTCAAGGCAGTTTTGCCTAAAGGTGAGGCCATGCGTCCCTACTTCGTTCTCTTGGTTTTCTTTTCATTCTGGTTTTGGTTTCTGGCTGGCTGCACTCTGACTGATGCTCCGATTTATCTCGGTGGCGACACGACCAGCTCGGATCACAACAACATGGGTGGTGGCGAGTTGGTTATCCAGCTCCCCTTTGCGGATGACGAGGATCGACTGTGTGTGCAGGGAGCCGGTGGCTCTTTCAGCCATACTGGAAACTCCACCCTTCACGACCTCGACTTCGACACCAGCAACTCCGAGGATGAGGAGCTTTTTGCTCCGATCGCCGGTATCGCTCGCGTGCACATGGAATCAGCCAGTACCAACTTCGGCTACCACGTGAACATCGAAATTGGCGACGGTACCTATGTCGTCATCGCCCACCTGTCCGAGATCTTCGTTTCGGATGGTGACGAAGTGGCGGCCGGTCAGCTTCTTGGCTACGAGCTGTGAATTACGAAACTAAAAAATAATCAAATTTTAAACCAAACCAAAAATTATTCACTGTTAAAGTGAATTTTTTGTTTTAAGGAATTGTCACACAATTGAAACGTCGTTTTGGAAGTAATTGGAATGGAGAGAAGA
>JAZDHJ010000069.1:0-19949 GCA_043805995.1 Candidatus Uhrbacteria bacterium | reverse complement strand
AACGCCGAAAATTTGGCGCATGGTTTTGGAATTACGACAAAAACTATTTTGGAAATGCAAGAAGCTGGCGTCGATGTTTTTACTTCTGGTAATCATGTTTGGAGCAATGAAAAATATTCAGAAGTTTTTTCTGATCCGACTTTAAAAAATATCGTTCTGCGTCCATACAATGATCAAGCCACTGAAGGCATTGGTTTTACCACCATCGAAAAAAACGGGACAAAATTTTTCATTGCCAGTTTGTCAGGCATAGTTTTCATGGAAAAAAATAACGCCACCAATTTCATCACCGCTGCTGATGAACTTTTAGAGCAAGCCCAGAAAGCCAACACCAAAATTTCCATTATTGATTTCCATGCCGAAGCCACCTCGGAAAAAGCCGTGCTCGGACTTTATCTCAACGGAAAAGTTTCCGCCTTTGTTGGAACTCATACCCACGTTCCAACCGCCGATGAAAGAATTCTCTCCAAAGGCACTGCCTTCATTTCCGACATCGGTATGACCGGCGCTCACAACCAAGCGATTGGCGGTGGTTGGGCAAAAATTCTCGAAGGCATGAAAAATAACGAACTAGGAAAATTCGAAATTCCAGAATCAGGACCAGTTGAAAGCAACGCGGTGGTTATTGAAATTGATGAGGCGACAGGACGGGCGGTTAAGATTGAACGGGTGAGGAGAATTTTGGTTGGGTAAAGGGGTTAATTTTTTTAGGCATTGTAGGGCGTTAAGGCCTCGCCCGTAGGCCAGGCTATGGCCGAGGGGGCTTTAAAGGTTTTCCAACCTGTCATTCTGAACCCTAGTGAAGAATCTCGCCTCGTTACTTCCCCCACCCCAACCCTCCCCCGTACGTGGCGTACAGGAGAGGGAGAATTATTTTAATACCCTACAACCCCTTAAACCCCTTCCACCCCTCCAACCCAACCATTGACAACTCACCCCGATTTCCGCTATAATGACGATAGAAATTAACTCTAAAAGACTTTCTAATTTGGAGACAGAACGAGGAAAGAATTAATTTTTTCAGGAAACGTATAAAAGATACGTTGAGTGAAAAAATTAAATCTTGACGAAGTTATGCGCCAAATCAGGAAGTCCTACCACAAACTTTTATGAACAAAGCAGAACTCGCTCTTCGTCTTTCCGAAAAGTTGAACACACCAAAAAAGTTAGCCGAGGAATTTATCGAAGCTTTTGAAGAATTGGTTACTAAAACCCTAACTCAAGATGGTGAAGTGACCATCGCCGGTTTCGGCACCTTTTCCGCCCGCGTCCGTGCTGGTCGAGCTGGCGTCAACCCACAAAACCCATCAGAAAAAATCCAGATTCCACCAGTTCGCGTGCCTAAATTCAAGGCTGGCAAATCTTTGAAGGATGCTTTGAAAGCTAAGACTAGTGCTTCGACTCCAGTTGCTCCAGCTGTTTAAAATTGATTTTAAAAAAGAAGGTTGTAAGACCTTCTTTTTTGTTTTTTAAAATAAACTGTTGACTAAAAACTCCAAATCTTATAATCTCCAATCGGATCCAAAAACCCGATCACAAAAGGAACGGACGCCAATGAAAAAACCTGGATGACGACTGCCCCTGTCCACCCCTTGACGGCCGATGCGTTCGGCAGCAAGGAGACTCTGAGCGGACGATTTTTGTCCTTGTTCTCTTTCTACCCAGATGAACCAGGGACTACAATCCTTGAGACAGAAGAAGGTCGTCGATTCGCTCATCCGGCCCTCTTCGGAAACCTCAAACTTGATAGCAGCCCGGGGCGTGTCATCGTACGACTCGAAGAGGACGGCTGTGTGAAAATCGACGGCAGCGAAGAATCGGCCGTGCCAGTGTTGGCCATAAGCACCACCTCGATCGCTGACATTGTCGATCTCGAACGGCTATCCTGCGGTTGGAATCCATTACTGGAACCAACAAAAAGGGTATATGTAGTGCGGGGTGAATGTGCTGGGGGGTGTAATGAGCTTGACCCAACTCTGCTGGTAGAAATTCCCGGGCAAACCGTTTCCGAACAGATTCCTTGCCCAAGCTGTGGAAAACCGGAAACGAGAGAACGGACAGTCAGAGCCACTCGGCACGCCCTTTGTCCGCAGTGTGCCAAACGAGCAGTGAGCGAAAAAGGGGCTGTCATTGTTCTGAACCGAACCCGTCTATGGCCGTGGATCCCCATTCCGGTCGAGATGATGAAATATACTGGGTGGGACGAACCGCCGAAAATGACGACTTTGATTCAGGGTTTCCAGGTCAACAATCCGCACATCCCGCTGGAAGCCGCCCTGATGTTGGCAAGACTGACAACCGTGATCGGCTCTCCGTGTTGTTCTTACGCCCGCGCCCGACAGTTCCACCAAGCCGTCCTGATTGTCGACGGAACTCTCGCTCCTCTGGCCTGTGGCGGTTGTTTCGACGGAAAAAACCGCCAAAATCCTCCAAGCCACGGCGATCGCTTCAGGCACGAACCGCAGATCGCCGGCGTTGACGGCCGGCTAATCAGGCCAGATACGATGGTTCAAATCGCTGGCTAGGAATCCGTCGAATCCAACGTTCTCATCACACGTCCTTCTGGACGTGATTTTTTATTCTGTCGTTTTCTGCCATTCCAAGATTCTTCCATAACCATTAACTACCACATTCATCGGCTGATTTTTAATCTCCTTCTCCCAAACCTCGCCACCGGCACAAAAATATGCACCAGACCAAGTTTCGATTGATTGACCGGCGGAATCTTTAACTGGCATTTTAGAATCTTCATACCCGGTCATTGGTAAAAGCAATTTTTCTTCCTTATTGGTCGACAAATTTTTTACCGTCACGGTGCCAGCGAAAATTGGTATTGGTAAAATTATTGAATTTGAATCACATTGGGCGCTAAGCACTTCCACTTTTTTCTCAAAACGAAAAGAAGCTAACAAAAATCTGGCACCAATTAAAATAACTGGCGTTGAAAAAATAATTATCCCGATAATTTTAGCGATTTTATTTTTTCGAAAATGTCTAAAATACCAAACACTGACCAGGACAATCAAGGCAACAAAAAATAAAAAAACTAAACCAAAAGTTATCAAAATTGGCCACACCGAAACCGTGCCGAGAGGTTGATCCATATAAAAAGACTATAACACAAAAATCCCTCGCCTAAAAAGACGAGGGATGGCGGCACAAAATTATTTTTCTTTTGGTCGCAGGACAAAAAGAACGACGGTGCCGAGAAGAATGAGACTGCCGCAGACAGTCCAGACGGTGGCGATCGTGGCGTTGGTGTTGGGGGCGTAGCGCAGACTAAACCAGACCACGAGCAGAGTCAGAGAAAAGCCAATCCGGCCAATGAGAGACTGGAGTGATCCGAAGGTGGCTCGGAACGAACTTTCTACACGACCGTGAATGAAGGCATCGGTCAGAGGTTCAAACATACCACGACCAAGTTCGTGCAAGACAACGGCCGGCAGGACAAAAGCCCAGCTTTTGAAAACCGTGGCCAGGATCAAACCTAAACTGGTGAACAGTAAGGCGACCAGAATTCCTGTTTCTTCTCGACCGTTCAGAATATGTCGGCTACGAATGGTGAAACCGGCTAGCAGTAAGGCCGGATACATGGCCAGCCAAACATAGGAGCTGCTCGAATCTCCGAAGAGCTGGTTGAAGTAGACTGACCAGTACTGGTTAAAGGAAACCACCAGGCCGAAGACAATCAGGGCCGAGGCGACCCAAATCAGATCTCGGCTTTGGCGAAGCAAAGCAAAGCTCCGCTTCAAGGCTTCGAGTTCAGAGAGCTTCTCTTCCGGCTCACCATGACCATTCATGAAACGCCAAGCCAGAAGCCAAGCTCCAAGTCCGCAGAAGACAAGTGGCAACCAAATCAATCGCCCACTGAATTGCGACAGCCAGTTGCCAAACACACCACAGACCAACATAAGTGAGCCGGCGATGATTTTGTCTGTGGCAAAAGTTTTCTTGATGGCTTTTTTCAGTTCAACATCAACCAACCCCGAACGTTTCAGTGAGTCAACCAACCAGGCCTGCTTGGCCCCAGACATGAAAGCCGAAGCCACACCGGCGATTGCCTCAGCCAGAAGGGCGCTCCAAAAACCTTGGGCGCAAATATAAACCACAGCGCTGGTCATGAAAAAGAACCCAGACATAGCCACTGACCACGAACGGCTGCGGCCATCAGCCAAGGCGCCGGTCGGCAATTCGGCACTGATAACCACGCCCCAAAAGACACAGTTGATCAGACCGAACTCGGCATAAGACAAACCGAGTGATTTAAGAAACGGTCCGTAAGCCACACAAGTGGTCCCCAAACCGATAGCCATCAGGCCGGAAAGAACGTAGTACATCGTTTTCGGTTGCATAATCTACTCCTTTTATAAGTACCCGCGGAATTGCAGATACAAAACAACCCGGTTTCCCGGGTTGTTTGGAAATTGATTAAATTTAACTAAATGTTAAAAAATCAGTGGCCGACAACCCGAGAAACGCAAAACATCGTCAATACCATAAGAGGTAACGAGTTTAGCGAACATTGGATTGTGCCATTGATTATTCATATTCAGGCTTTTACAGCCTCTATTTATAAAGTCGTAAATTTTTGGACTTTCATCACAAAATACGATTTTTATTTCTCTGTCTCTAAAATTCTCCAACAAAACCACGAAAACCCTTCGCAAGAATCGCTACAGCCTGCTGACTATCGGCACTGGGATTTAACTGCAAAATTCGCTCAACACAAGCCTTATATATTCTATCTGAATCTAATTCTGATTTAGTAAAATTTGCCAAATAAATATTAACCACCTCTTCATTAGTTCTGGCTTCTTGGATTTGCAACAAAACCCTTTCGTTTTCTGAAGAGGCTGATTGATCTTTTAAATTCCAATCAGCCAAACCTAAGGATAAAAATAATTCTTTTAAAGGTTTCTTTTTATTACTGTTTTTCAGAACAAAAAGTTTTTCAGCTATTTCGCGTTTTTGTTTTCTAACTTGCGTTTCCGACAAAACCTTATTACCTTTATGTTCTATCATTTCTAAAATTTTCTGAACGCTTAATATTTCTGATGGTCTTACGGCATCGCCAGGATAACGATTTATGGTTTCTGACACAAGAAATTATTCAACCAGCTGCAAAGTTGCAAACTCTGGAGCAAAAGCTTCTTCTTCACCCAAAACCACACTTACAACAACCAAATTATTTCCACTCATAAATAAATAATGAGTTTTATCCATACCAGAAGCTGTTGTGCTGACAACTTTTTTCATGGCAATTCCACCTTGAGTCACATCGGTAGTTTCTTTTATATTGATATTACCCTGGTCCGAAGCTACAAGAGATGTTGTAAACTTATCAAAATCAGAGTTGGCAAAAGCGTAAAAGAGAGCAAGGGAAGTTGGCTGAGCATCACGTTTTGTGTCACGCAACGAGGCAAAAAACTTACCCTGCAAACCGGCATAAGAAGAATCTTGTTGAGCGTCCGGACGATCATTAACTTCCATGTTTTCCGGATAGGCGAAAGAAAATTTATAATCTGTGACCGAAAAAAGTGACCAACCGCTCGGCGTAGGAATTTTAGGTGCCCCACCACCAAATTTTTGACAACCAAAAGCGGTGAGGGTTAGAGCAATGAGTAGGAGTGGTAAAAGTTGAAAAATTTTTTTCATATTTTTTTTGGGGTGATTATTATTTTTGATAATACGCTTTTACCGCATCTATCACATCTTCATTGGCAATCAAAATAGGTAAATCGTTTTTGTCAGAGCCACGTACTTTCCACTCCACAGAATTATTTTCCCGCAAAGTTTTTTCCGAAATCACGAGACGCAAAGGAATGCCAATCAAATCAGCATCGGCAAATTTTGCCCCAGCCGAAATATCTGAACGGTCGTCCCAAAGAACTTCGACACCGGCCGATTCGAGCTCGTCGTGAAGTGACGAGGCAGCGCTATTAACTTGTTCGACAACGGTCGCGTCTTTTGAGCCGAGCGAAACTAAATGAACTTGATAAGGCGTGACCGACTTTGGCCAGATGATTCCTTTGTCGTCGCTAAAGGTTTCAACAATTGCCCCAACCAAACGAGAAGTACCAATTCCATAACAACCCATGAGAACTTTTTTTTGCTCGCCGTTTTCGTCAGTAAAATTAACATCAAAAGCGTCAGTATATTTTGTCCCGAGATTGAAAATATTTCCAACTTCAATTCCTTTCACTTTATTCAAAGCACCACCACATTTCGGACATTTATCACCTTCGTTTAAAGTTGCCACTTCGCTATTCTGTCCAAATTCACATTTCTCGCAAGCAATAATCAAATCCTCGCCGGCCGAAGTTAAAGCTTGAAACTCGTGCGATTGATTTTGTGTAAAAATTCCACCACTCGCTTCAACAGCCTTAACTTGCAAACCACAACGAGAGAAAACTTTCAGATAAGACTGAAGGGCTCGAGCATAAAATTCATTTAAGTCCTCAAGATTCGTATGAAAACTATACATGTCTTTCATCCGAAACTCGCGGCCCCGAAGCACACCGGATTTAGCACGGAGTTCGTCGCGAAATTTGGTGTTGATTTGATAAGTGGCAAATGGTAAGTCTTTGTAGGATTGGATGAATTTTTGAGCCAGCGGTGTAACAACTTCTTCGTGAGTCGCACCAAGAGCATAATCTTTTTCAGTTTGCGATTTAATTTTAAAAAGAATATCCACACTATCCCAGCGTTTAGTCGTCTCCCAATATTCCCGCGGCTGAAGACAAGGCATAAAAATTTCCTGAGCGTCCAAAGCATTCATTTCCTCACGCACAATATTTTCGACTTTGTGCAGAACTCGTAAACCAAACGGTAACCAAGTGTAAACCCCAGCCATTTCCTGATCCACAAAACCACCCTGCACCAAATACTTGGCATTAATACAATCCGCATCAGCCGGTGCGGTTTTATTAGTCTTACTAAAAAGTTTTGAATATTTCATAGTCCTTATATAATGGCTGATTTTTTACAGAACGTCAAACAAAAAACACCTGTTTTTACAGATATTCTTTATGTCCCCCTTCGTCGGACTTCGGAGGGACATCCCTCATAGCTCGAGCCGACTCGAGCGACGGGGGATGGTGCGCCCAGAGGGAATCGAACCCCCATACCCAGTTCCGAAGACTGGTGCTTTATCCATTAAGCCATGGGCGCATTATTGGAATTTTCGAATTATTCCCCGCCGTCATAGGATTTTGGCGGTGCCCCGCCAAAGGCCTCCGTCGGCGGGGGAATTACTTAATTATCGAATTATTGAATTTTGGAGGACTTTCTCTGCCCATAAACTACACTGTTTCTTGACGTTAGTCAAAAGTCGTGACATAATTTTGACGCCAAATAACTTAATAAAAATAGGCGCGCATAGCTCAGTCTGGTAGAGCAGGTGACTCTTAATCACTTGGTCGAGGGTTCAAATCCCCCTGCGCGCACCACCCTTCGCTCGTGACTAGCTTCGGGTGGCAAACCAAAAAAAACCACAGGTGAAAAAACATGTGGTTTTTTGTTTGTACTTGTTTTTTTCAGGATTTTAAGATAAAAAAGGAACATCACAATTCGACCGAGGAAAAACCATGCGTGATTTTCTGACAGACCTTCTGTTTAAGTTGGCAGACGAACTGCCAATGTGGAACCTTGTTCCTTTGATCGCCGTAATTTGGCTAATCATCGGAACAGGCCTCGTCACCATCCAGTTCGTCCTGGCCGGCCTGCCGATTGGCTGGCTTTCGTGGAGCGCCGCCAGCCTCTTTGTTCTTTTCGCGCCGATCCATGTAGCTATACTGACAATACTTGCCTGGATGATAGTCAGCGACTTCAACGAGTTCGTTCCAGAGTTCATAATCTGGGTGCTGTGGCCGTTCACTCCGGCTATCGTCGATACGGTATCGAGCTTTCTTCAGCTCGAGCATCCTTTGACGGCCAACTTTCTCTTTGCATGGCGATACGAATCGGTCTGGGCCGTCCTGGTAGTTATCGTCTTCACCTCAATCTTCAGGTTGTGGTGGACGGAACGCTACCACTGACCAGACAACAACTTCGCCTCACGGTCCGACCCGCATCTGGGTCTGTTTTTTAATTCCGTCATTGCGCCGCGCCCGCCTTTGGAGGGAGGAGCTCGGTGGTTCGTAGGGCGACGCGGCAATCCAAGGACGTCGCGTTCGAGATTGCCACGCGTGGCGCTCGCAATGACGGGGTTGGTGGACGAGGTGGTCTTTATTTATTTTTACTTTTCCTTCCTGCCAAATCCAACCGCTTAGCTTCAGTCCAAGCGAGTTCGTAAATCTTTTTCATGGCATCAGCGATTTCCGGACTCTCAATAATAATTCCCAGTTTTTCTCGCCAGGAAGCGATCATGATTTTGTTGTCGTAAATATTTATTTCCGGAGAAAAATAATATTTGTCTGGTGGAATCAAAGCCGTCTCGCGCGCTTCGGCCCGATCTTGTTTTGATCGATCGATACCAGACGGAGTTTTTGGAATGATGGCTCGAATATGAATTCCTTTCTTGGCTCGTCGCTCATAATATTTTGGGAAATAGTCTGGCAGAGCGGCGTGCATATCGTCGACGGTGGCATAAGCCCGAATAGCTTCATGCGAAGTCAATGTATCTTCATACACTTGTTTCAAACCCTCCTTACCTTCATAAAACCGAATCTTGGGTCGACTGCCAATATTATGGATGGATTTTAATTGTGGCAAAAATTTTTTTGCCCCCACGATTTGTTTTTCGGTTTCGCGTTTTTTATTTTCTAAAAAATTCACCACCTTATCCGGCGACTCGGCCACATATTCTTGTTTTGGTTCTTTACCAGAAACACTAACTAACCCATAGTTAACCAATTTGCTCAAAATATCATAACCCGTCGTCCGATTCATTTCCGCCTGCCGAGCAATTTCCGAAACTGTACCTTTACCCAGGGTTAAAAGCGCCAAATAAACATTAGTTTCTTTTTCAGAAAAGGCTAGTGAGAGGAGAAAATTTTTAAGAGGTAAATTTACGTTTTCCATAATTGTTAGCCCCCACCCCAGCCCTCCCCCGTATGAGGCATACGAAGGAGGGAGAATAATAAATTTTATTAAAAAGAATCCTCCCTCTCCTGTACGCCGCGTACGGGGGCTGGGGTGGGGGAAGTAACTTCATTGTATCACAAACCTTAAATTGTGTCAATAATTTTCCACAATTTTTTTTGTATTCATTTTTTAGACTTAAGTTAGCTAAAATACCTCTCTTAGCTTGACGAATACTATTGACAATTATCTATATTTATGATAGATTGGGTTGTTGTTAAGAGGTTGAAGAGCTTCGAAAACAACTGAAAGCAACCAAAAGGTTCTTTCACTATACATGCCACGGAGATTCTCGTGAAAAACGCCTTCTCGGTATCTACTTCTGTCTCCCTTGCTACTGGCATCACCACCGTCAATCTCGAGATCAATGGAAACAGGATTACCCTGCGTCTCATTGATTCGAATCTGGTGGTAAGCGGAGGTCGAGAACTCACCGTCAACACTCAGACGAGGCCGGCCTCTGTCGATAAGGATCTCGTCTTTAGCAACATAAAGGCGCTCGGACTCTCGAAGAACGTCGAACGTCAACTCGAGAATCGAGGAATCGAATTCGTCCACCAGATTGTCGTCCGAAGAGATCGAGAAGAACTTTTTGGCAAGATGAACCCCAGCCGGGAAAAGTGGTGCGACGAGGTGGAAGTAGCTCTCGCCAAGCGAGGGTTGTTTCTGGGAATGAATCTCCCCACCGTCCTCCCTGCCAAAAAAACCGAAGTCTGAAACCCAAGGTCTTCGGCAACATCAGGAGAAACCACCACTCGGTTTCTCCGCCTTCCTCGGATCATAAGCACGGCGTTTGTGGGACGAGGTTGAAAATTGTTCAATTCCCTGGAGGGACCATGACAAAGACGACTGTGACCATCCCCCGGCCGAAGTTCGGCCCCGGAGAACGAATGGAAGTAAAGATCGGCAACCGCCGATGCTTCCTCTGGCTCAAGAAGGAGATTCGAGTCCGAGGACTGCTCTTCGTCTCGGTTCCTGTCGAACCCGGGCGGATGAGAGAAGAACTGGGAAGAACCGAAGACGTCGACTGGGAAGAGGCTGTTCTGATCATTCAGGCAGCCGTCACCAAGTACCAACTTCGGAACAAGTGGCGCCTGACGAGCAACTACGAAACCGGCGGCGCCATAATCTTCACCTTCGTCCGCTAATCGGTCGCGGACGTACGTCAAAGGAGAAACCACTGCTCGGTTTCTCCGCCTTCCTCGGATCATAAGCACGGCGTTTGTGGGACGAGGTTGAAAAACACGGTAAAAAAACCGATTGGAGAAAACATGGTGTATCCTCGGATATTCGTCAGCCCTTTTGGTAAGAAATTGGTACTCGAAGGCCTTGGCCAAGAACATGCTTTCGACATAACCTCATCCGAAAAAAAAGGAAAACTGTTAGTTTCGATTGAAATAAACTACCAGCTCGTGAATTCAGCTTTTGGATTTTCATCGGGCACTGACAGTGCCTTTGAGGTCATACGAATCGCCACTTGCAACTACTTCTCCGAAGAACAAGGCTGGATTTTTGCAGGCAGCAGGATTACGAAGGTGAAAGAGAGGCTTTTTACTGTCGTAATTGCTTTCACTTTCAAAAAGACAGAAAGTAAATCCAAGGATTCCGTTTCCGTGAAGGGACTGGAACAAACGAAATCATCAGTTCTCGACGTGTTTTTGAATCTGAGCCTGGTGGCGCTTACGTTCGCTCTCTTGCTCTGGTTCTTACTCTGGATCTTGCTGTAGTCCTTCCCAATGTGCGCCGAGGCACACTACCTCTCTTCCTCGGCAACTTTGCTTGCGCGCAAACACAAGATAAAAAATCCGACCCGTGAGGGAAGGATTTTTTGTTTGACCGTCCGTCATTGCGAGGAGCTCGGTGATTCGTAGAGCGACGTGGCAATCCAATGGCATCGCGTTATAGATTGCTTCGTCGTTCAGCGGCTTCACTCCTCGCAATGACGGGGGGAGTGGATGGAACGGATTTTTGTTTTCCACCTTTCCTTCTCTTCACTTCCCTTTAATTCCCTTTCCTTCCCAACCTCGAATAAACACACCCGCAATAATTTTGGTGGTAAATTTCCAGTTCCTTGCCTCGCTTTTGCGATGCCATTTCCCCGCCCTGTTTTTTGAAATCGCCGGCTAAAAATTTTATACCGACCTCGGCGGCGATTTTTTCGCCGATGGGGTTGATGACCGCGGCCGGTTTGAAGCGACCGACGGTTAGTGTTGTCGCAAAATAATCAAAACCTAATCGTTTGGCCTCTTCGGCCGTGTGTCGCAAACGAACTTCGAAACAGACTGCACAGCGCGCGCCACCCTCGCACTCGTTCGCGAGTCCGCGAACCTTATCAAACCAAACTGGCGGATTATATTCACCTTCGATCATCGGTAATTTTAAAAATTCTGACATTTGCCGAACCGCGGCCACTCGTTTTTCGTATTCCTCGCGTGGATGAATATTGGGATTAAAATAAAAAATCGTCACCGCAAAATCCTGCGACAATTTTTCAGGAATCCAGGCGCCGCAGATACCGCAACAGGTGTGTAGGAGGAGTGATGGCTTGTTGCAAATGTCAAATGTCAAATTATTGAATGTCAAATGATGGAGGTTAATTTTCTTCTTCGAGATTCTTTTTGGTCGAACAAAAAATCGAATTAAAAATCAAACATAATTGCTCAGCCTCGTCGAGTAATTTTAATATTTTTTCTTTTTCTTCGGGAATCGCTGTCAAAAACATTTTTAACCAATAGACCGTTTCTTTTGCTTCTCTTCTGCATACTCCAATTTTATAAGCAAAATCTTTTTTAGAAACAGCTGAATCGGCTTCACTATAATTAGCTCCGATACTGGTTGATGAGCGGACATATTGTCTGATCAATGGATCAACAATCAAATCTCTTTTTATTAATCTACAAAATTCTATGGAATTCTCACCAAATTTTGTCGTCCTTTCAATCAAATCATATCCCATAAATTGTTCCTTCAATTGACATTTGACATTCGATCGTTTTGACATTTCCAATCACTACCACCCCTTGGCCTTAATCGCCTCGGCGGCCGCGGCCACCTGGGCCTCATGCTTGGACATACCTTCGCCTTTGGCAACTAATTCTTTTCCAAGGTAAACACCAATCTCGAATTTCTTGGCGTGATCTGGACCCTCCTCAGACAAAACTTTATAAGATGGTGTGACACCAACTTTTTCTTGAGCGGTTTCTTGGAAACGACTCTTGGGATCGATATATAATTGATTGTGCAAAATCTCCGGCAACTTCACCAAAACCACCCGATGAATAAAATCTTTGGCTTCCTCCCAACCAAGATCCAAATAAATTGAACCAACGACAGATTCAAAAGCATTAGCCAAAATATAATGACGGGCTTTGGAATCCTTATCCTTCGCTTCACCTTTTGAAAGATAAAGATAAGCCTCAACTCCCAAATCAGCACAAATGTCCGCCAAAATATCAGCGTTAACCAAAGCCGCTCGCCAGTTGGTCAGCTCGCCCTCAGGATTTTCGTAATTGTGGTAGAGATATTCGGTCACCACAAGTTCGAGCACGGCGTCGCCAAGAAACTCGAGACGTTCGTTGTGCCCCAAACGGAAATCTGGGTGCTCGTTTAAGTACGAGCGATGAACAAGCGCTTGGCGTAGCATATCCTTATTTAGAAATGTTACGCCCAGGGTTTGTTCTAATGTTTTTAATTCATTCATAATTTTGAGTGATGGAGTTGTGGAGTGATGAAGTGAAGGAAGTTCTTATTCTTAAAAATAATCTTCCGCAATTCCACGACTCCATGACTTTTTACACTCCACGACTTTATTATTTTTTAACTTCTTCCTCCTCGTCCCCCTCAACCCCCTCCTCTTTCTTCGGTGGATTAATATCCACTTCTTTCATTTCACCTTTGGCCACCACATCTTTATAAATTGCCCCAAGCACGCCATTCACAAATTTTCCCGAAGCTTCGCCACCAAAACTTTTGGCCAGTTCGATAGCTTCATTAATAGCAACTTTTGATGGCACAATTTGCGACAACTTTAATTCATAGGTTCCGAGTCGCAAAATATTTCTGTCCATGCAAGTCATGGCGGCCAGCGGCCACTCAGGCGCGTACTGAACAATAATTGCATCGATAGCCGCCAAATTTTTTATGATCGCCTCGATGGTTTCCTTCACATAACCTGAGTCATCAAAATTCGGAGCAAACTCAGCTCGATCATAAGAAATAATTTCCTTAAGTTTATCGGCTTTGGGCTGACCATTAAAATCCCACTGGTAGAGGGATTGCATGACAAGGGTGCGGGCGAGGTGGCGATTTGACATAGTTGGGGTGGTGAGAGTGATGAAGTGGTGGAGTGGTGGCTTGCCCTCCGAAGCTCGGCTCAAGCGTAGGAGGGAGTGGTGGAGTGAAGGATTTTCTTATTCTAAGAAATAATCTTCCACAACTTCATCACTTCAACACTTTAAACACTCCATCACTTTAATTTAAAGACCGCTCTCTTAATTAAAAAGCGGTCTTTAAATTTATTTTTTGGTGGTTTTTTTGACCAAACGTTTGGCGGCGCGAGTAGTGTCGACAACTTTTTTGCCTTTGTATGAACCACAAGCTTTGCAAGCACGATGCGGCATAATAGCCACCCCGCAGGCTGTGCATTTACTAATGGTCAAATCTTTAAGAGCAAAGTGCGCGGCTCGACGGCGCTTATCCGAACTGGTTCGGCGATGTCCAGGAAGACCCATATTTTTTTAATTAACAAATTATTGAATTATTGCTTGCCCACCATAGCCCGAGCGACGGTGGGAATTTCCGAATTATGGAAATATTTCTGTTAAATATGATAGCAAAAATACTGGGATTGGTCAACATTTTGGTTGTCGGGTGGGTTGGTGGGTGGAAGGGGTTTGAGGGGTTTAAGGGGTTGGAGGGGACTTTTATTATGGAATTGACTCAAAAAAACTAAAAACCTCCCTGCATCCCTTTCATCCCCTTTCAATAAAAAACCGAGGTTATGGTTGACAAAAACCCAAAAAAGTGGTATTATTATTATCCTGAACGAACAGTTTTTCTAAACCCAGAGGCGGAGGAGAGGTGATGAAAACCAGGTATTTTATCGTCGGCATCGTTTTACTTGTAGGTCTCGACACACTCACCCATGTGATCACACACGGTCACAACAACCAGAAAACCCAAACTGAATCTACTACTTTGTCCGGCCCAAACGCCGAGCAGAGACAAGCGGAACGTGACCTGGTAGAAGAACGCTGGGCCTGGTCAGCCCTCGCCACAAACCTGGCGGGTAACTACAACGACCAGATCTGCAAAGGCACAACAGAATGGAGGGTCAACAACCCCTCCAAGAGTCCGGCGCTGGGAATCGCATGCGACCTCCCGGATAGTCAGGTCTACAAATTCAAGGTGTCTTTCGTGGGGGGGTCCAAAAACCCCTACCAGTTCGAGTTCGTCCCCACCACCACTCGGTGACGGGACGAAGCGTACGTAAGCCGACGGGGTCCACCTGTCGGTTTTACAATTGGGTTTGTTTTTTAATTTTGGTTTGTTGAGTTAGAGACAGGGCGGTGCCCTGTCTCTACGAATGGCCCGATTAAAAAATCGACGGAAATTTTCCGTCGATTTTTTTGGCTCAATTCAATTCAATCAAATCGAGACCGCGGACGAGCGACCGCTCGCCCCTACGATAAATAAATTCCCCGCCACGCCCTCCATAGCTCATCGCGAGCGACGGAGGGTTCAACCCCTTCCGCCCCTTATGCCCCTTCCAACTCTAAATCACCGTCACGCTCGCCACCTTGTCCTTCTCATCCTTAAACCGCATAACCCGAACACCTTGGGTGTCGCGGCCTAAAACGGAAACTGATTTGATGCTCATTCTGATAACCTGGCCGCCGGAGGAAATTACCATTAAATCTCTTTCGTCTTTATCGTCGACAACACTGGCACTGATGATTTTGCCGGTTTTGGCCGAGACGTGGGCGGTGCGAATACCGGAGCCGCCGCGACCTTGGACTTTGTATTCATCAATTGGTGTACGTTTGCCCAAACCGTTTTCCATAATCACCATAAGTTGTGGTTGATCTTTGCGCTTGGCCATTTCTGGCGTGATGACATCCATACCGACCACTACATCTGCACCCTTCAAACGAATACCGCGAACACCGGCGGCCGAGCGACCCATTGGGCGAACATCGTCCTCGCTGAAACGGACAGATTGTCCGCCAGCCGTCACGAGCGAAATTTCGTCCTTACCGGAAGTTGGTTTAACCCATTCAAGATTATCACCATCATTCAACTTAACGGCAATCAAACCGTTTTGCCGAATGGTTTCAAATTCTTCAATAGCCGTTTTCTTCACCGTACCCTTGCCGGTTACAAAGAAAAGATATTTGAAAGAATCATTTTCTGAGAAAGACAAGTTGCCGGTAACCGATTCGCCAGGCGCCAAGTTTAAGAAGTTGACCAGAGCCTGACCTTTGGAAGTTCGGGTGGCTTCCGGCACGTCGTAAGTTTTGATTTTGAAAACCCGACCGCGATTGGTGAAAAACAAAATGTCGCGATGAGTGGTGGTGGAGAACATTTGTTCAACTTCGTCCTCTTCCTTAGTTGTCAGACCCATAACACCTTTACCGCCACGAGTTTGGGTTTTAAAAGTATCTGGAGACAAACGTTTGATATAACCACCGTTTGTAATCATCACCACCGTCGGCACGTCAGGAATCAAATCTTCCATGGAGAAAGATTTAACACTGGATTTTACCAATTCAGTCCGACGTTCGTCGCCATACTTTTCTTTCATCTCGTCAATATCAGTTTTAATCATGGCTCGCTGTTTCTTTTCTGATTTCAAAATTGATTCCAGTTCGGCAATGAGTTTTTGCTTTTCTTCCCATTCCTGTTCAACCTTCAAACGTTCCAAGTTAGCCAACTGTTGCAAGCGCATTTCCAAAATAGCTACAGCCTGAAGTTCAGAAAGCTTGAACTTCTTCATCAAATTCAAACGAGCCTCTTCCTTATCATTAGATTTTTTGATGGTCTCAATGACTTTGTCGATTTGGAGCAGAGCGATGCGCAAACCTTCCAAAATATGAGCGCGATCTTTGGCCCGCTGCAATTCAAATTTTGTTCGACGTTGAATGACGACAAACCGATGTTTGAGATATTCTTCCAGGATGGCTTTCAAGTTTAAAACCCTTGGCTGAATACCATCGATGAGGGCCAACATGTTGACATGAAAAGTTTCTTGAAGTTGGGTCAACTGATACAAACGATTCAAAACTTTTTTTGGATAAGCATCTTTTTTAAGTTCGATCATGATGCGCACACCTTCACTAGTCGATTCATCCCAAAGATCTTTAATGCCCTCAATCTTTTTTTCGCGCACCAAATCGGCAATTTTTTCGAGCAAGGTGGCTTTGTTAACTTGAAAAGGAATTTCGTGAACAATGATTCTGAAAGTGCCTTTTTTGTCCTCGGAAATCTCGGTCTTGGCCCGAGTCAAAACTCCACCTCGACCAGTCGCATAAGCCTGCTTAATTTCGTTCCAATCGTAAATAATACCGCCGGTTGGAAAATCTGGACCTTTTATAAATTCAAGCAAATCATCGACTGTGGCTTCTGGATTATCGATGAGGTGAGTGGTGGCGTCGCAAACCTCGGTCAAATTATGAGGTGGGATGTTCGTAGCCATACCAACCGCAATACCGAGTGTACCGTTAATGAGCAGGTTAGGAATTTTAGCTGGCAAAACCGAAGGTTCTTCGTGGGTACCGTCAAAAGTTGGATGAAAATCCACCGTGTCCTTGTCGATATCCAAAAGCATTTCTTCGGCTATCGCTCGCAATTTTGATTCCGTATAACGATAGGCCGCCGCTGAGTCACCATCGAGTGAACCGAAGTTACCCTGACCGTTAATGAGTGGGTAGCGCAGTTTGAAATCCTGAGCCATGTGAACCAAGGAATCATAAACCGCCAAGTCGCCATGTGGGTGATATTTACCAAGCACTTCACCGACCACTGTGGCGCATTTCTTGAAACGTGAACCGGCTCGCAAACCAACCTGCCACATGGAATACAAAATACGACGATGCACCGGTTTCAAACCATCACGAACATCTGGCAAAGCCCGGCTAACAATAACCGACATGGCGTAATCAAGATACGCCTCACTCATTTCGGCCGAGATATCTCGCAACTCAATTTTTCCAGCCAGAGCTGCATCACTTAAAGGAACTTCTTCCTCGCCTTCTTGCAAGGCTTTGTGTTTCATGGTTTTTTTGAGTTTTTTCATAGCGGTCTGTACAAGGTGTAAACCAGGCAGCTGCCTGGTAAAAATGTAAAAGGTGAAAAGTAAATTTTGATTTTAATTGATTGGTTCGGTGGGAGGTTCGGTGGTTGGATTTGTTGGTTCGACAACCGGATCGGTTTGTTCCAAATTCTCTTTCATCATTTCACCGACGACATTCAGAGCTTCTTCTCGTTGCGCCGTGCCTTCCTTAAGCGTTTCAGTTGTCGCGGCCACTGCGCTGCCAACTTCAGAGACAGTTGGTTGAACGTTTTCTTTAAAATCAGAAGTAATGTCTTTGACTTCGTTTTTTACTTCGGCCACTTTGGTGAAACCAGAGGAAAAAGAAATGTTGGAACTTTGCCATAAATCTCGGAAAGAAAAAAACCAACCGGCTAGTACAATGCCGACAGTGACTGCAGAAAAAAGAATAAACTGAGCTTTAGTTTTTGGATTAGTTTTTTTAATTTCCATAATTATTAGGCGTGTTCCAAAACCGTCACCAACATATCTTCCTCTTCCGGCAAATCGCGTTTGGTAATTTTTAATTTATTAACAGCTTCATTTTTTGGTACACCCATGGCTTTACAAAAAACTTCAACCTCACCCAAAGATTCCTTTAAACCAGACACACCATAAAACATCGGAATAACAATTTTCGGTTCCAGTTGTTCGATAACTTCAACCGCCAACTTTGGGGTCAAAACTCGACCACCGCCAACTGGGATCATTAAAATATCAACATTGCCTATTTCTTCCAACTCACTGGCTTTCAAAACTCGATTTAAAGCGCCAAGGTAAACCAAATGCATGTCCTCAACCTCAATTCGAAAAATTCGATGATTATTCATGCCCTTCTCGGCCAACGGAGCAGCCAAGGAATAAATAAAAATGCCCTTAACTTCAAATTCACCGGGCGTGGAAACTGTAAACGGTTTGTTTTGAAGCACCTCTAAATTGTTGGCGTCAGAACTGTCATGGCTCACCACTACCAAATCCGGCGACAAAGTTTTTGGCAGACGCAAACCGGTTTCATTATCATAAGGATTGGTAAGTAAAGTCGCTTCACCAGACGAAGTTTTGGTGGCGATTTCAAAACAAGAAAGTCCGTGCCAGGAGATGATCATATTGGTTTAAATTTCTGAATTATCGAATTATTGAATTTTCAAATTATGGAAATTCCTTATTTTTTACCTGTAATCCCGAGCCAGAGGTCGAAACAAAATCCGAAAAATTTCCCTGATAATCATAGCATAATATGTAAGGAGAGACAAGTAAAAACCGTGGCAAAAAGAGGACAAAAAATCCCTGGTTTTTAAGCCAAGGATTTCCAAAATTCTCTAACAAAAAACCTTTTATAAAAAGCAAAAAGCCGGACAACCGCAAGTACGCAGTTGGCCGGCTCTGAAGGTCGTGGCTCCTAGTAGAGAGCGTCTTCAGGATTCTCTGGCAGGTCTCTTATCCAGACGAGAGCTTGTGGGAACTTCGTCTCGACCTTGAGGTCACGGGCTAGAACGAGATGCTCGACGAGCTCCTCGAACCTGAGTTTGTGGGCAATTCTGGCTAGATTGCCCAATACCAGGTTTTCGTTCAAAAGTCTGTCTCTCTCCTGTGAGGCACCGTCACCCGAGATCGACATCCTGCAGAAGAACTCTTGATATCTTTCGTACGCCAGCATCGCCTTTGCCCGAACAATTTCGCAGAGCTCGTAATGCAGATCGCTTTCTCTTTCTTCACGAGCCTGTTCGCGCTCGTATCTTTCTTCTGCGTCCCTTTCAACGGCTTCACGGAGCGCGTCTTCGAGGGCCCCGGACTCGGCCTCGGCGGCAGCGGCGATCTCTTCGATCTCGCCCATCGTGAAGCCTTCTTCCAGCTCATCGCTACTGGGCCAGAAATCACGGGCCTGGGTGAGATCAGGCTCACCCAACCGGATCCCGTTCACCCAGATTCTGTTCAACAGGAAGAGCTCTGAACGACGGGCTCGACGAGCCCGAGAGCGGAGAACGTCGTACCTCTGTCGGTCGTTGTTCTCGCGCTTCGGTCCGTATGATCCGTACCACTCGTTGTCGGAGCCGGACGGACGGCCGGCGAACTGATCGTCGTCGTTTTCGCCCCGACTTGGAGATCTTTTGTAGGAAACATCGAAGTTGAGGTACTCCGGATCCCATCCACCATCATACTCAGAGCTCCACTTCGTGAGAATTGCTTCTGCCAAATCTTCGCGACCGAAGGCGCGCATGATCTGAGCTTCCACAAGTTCATCGGGGAGATATGATTCCGAGAGATCAGAGCGAACCTCCCACAAATCTCCAAGACCTTCTTTGGTCTTGATGGGCACGAGCCTGTCCTCCTCTTCCTCGGCTTCTTCGGCCGCGATGAGAAGAAACTCGGGGTTCGCTTCGTCGATATTGTCGTCGGCGTCGAGATCGTCGGTGTCGTAGAGCTGTGAATTACGAAACTAAAAAATAATCAAATTTTAAACCAAACCAAAAATTATTCACTGTTAAAGTGAATTTTTTGTTTTAAGGAATTGTCACACAATTGAAACGTCGTTTTGGAAGTAATTGGAATGGAGAGAAGA
>JAZDHJ010000068.1:0-6689 GCA_043805995.1 Candidatus Uhrbacteria bacterium | reverse complement strand
CTTCTTCTCTCCATTCCAATTACTTCCAAAACGACGTTTCAATTGTGTGACAATTCCTTAAAACAAAAAATTCACTTTAACAGTGAATAATTTTTGGTTTGGTTTAAAATTTGATTATTTTTTAGTTTCGTAATTCACAGCGAGGAGAGTCTTGCGACGGCCGTCAACGACGCGCTCGGCGAACTTCGGAGATCGCACCGAGGCGTGCTCCTTCACTTCTATAAGTCTATGACTGGGTGTGTTGTGTGGTCAAAATCCGCGCTCGTTGAGGAAACAGCCAGATCATTCGGTGTAAAAGAAACGACGGTTCGTCGTTATCTTACCGAGTCTAGAGGCTTTTTGCGTGAATGGCTTGGAGAAGGTCCTTGCTCGGCTCTTATGCCGTTCTCCATGAGAGTGGCCGAGTTGGAAGAAGTGCTTCGTGTACGCGTCGAGGAGGAAAAAAGAGCCAGAAATGCGTGGTAAAAGGCACCAATCCAACACAATCCAGGCCACCAGCACACCCTCGTGCAGCGGCCTGATTTTTTTTGGCGAATTATACCGAATCGGCATCACGCGGCGAGATTCTTCTCCCATTCGACCGGGCTCATGGTCTGAGGCCTATCGAAGACTGGCTCAGGATGACAGGTGCTCAACCCCTTTAACGCCCCCACAATGCCCTAGTGCCCCAAATCCACCCATCTTCCTTGACCAAATCCACCAAATATACTAAACTTTCAGCGACTTATTAATAGTCGTCCATAACCCAGTGGCTTAATTTTTTACTGGGTTCCCCATGGGAAATACCAAGATTTGAACATTAAACTCCAATTTGGAATTTGGTGCTTGGATTTTGGAGCTTAACCACGGGGCGGCAATGTACATATGATGTACGAATTACTCTACATTCTTCCAACTCGGTATACCGATACTGAAGTTGAGGGAATTCAGACCAAGGTTAAAGGCTTGGTCGAAAAATCCGGGGCCAAAGTTATCAAGGAGGAAAATTTGGGTCGCATTCGTTTGGCTTACCCAATCAAACAGACTCGTCATGGTTCCTACATCCTCAGTTATTTTGAGGTGGCGCCAGCTGGCGAAGAATGGTCAGAATCTAAAACTGTGGCCGAAGTTGATAATCAATTGCGTTTAGCCGAAGAGGTTTTGCGCCACATGATTATTCAATTGCCAAAAGGCATTCCAGAACGTTCCTTTGACCTTGAGTCTTATGTGGCTCCGTTGTCCGAGGAAGACGAAGAAAATCGTCACGCTGCTCGACATGCCGAAACTCCGGTTAAAGCGGCTGTTGTCACCAAAGTTCCAGAAATCGAACCAGTGGTACGTGACGAAAAACCATTGTCCATGGAAGAACTCGACAAAAAACTCGACGAGATTTTGGATGTTAACACTTCAGAGAATATTTAATTCCATAAATTAAATAATTCAATAATTTAATAATTCAATAATTTCGAACATATGTTTTCTTTGAACCGTGTAACTATTTTGGGTAACTTAACTCGTGATCCAGAAGTAAAACAAATTGCTTCCGGCCAAACTGTTTGTACTTTCGGGGTGGCTACCAATCGTAGCTGGACCGATCAGGCTGGTGTTCGTCAAGACAAAGCTGAGTTTCATAACGTTGTTGCTTGGGGTAAGCTGGCCGAAATTTGTGGTCAGTTATTAACCAAAGGTAAAAAAGTTTACGTCGAAGGTCGTTTGCAAACCCGTGATTGGGAAGGTCAAGATGGCGTTAAACGTTATCGCACAGAAATTGTGGCCGAGAACGCCATAATTCTTGATCGCGCCGGTGGTGTTGGCGGTGCTGGAAGCGCCGGTGGTAGTTTTGCTCCAACCCCATCATTTGGTGATGATCCTTCTATCGATCCAACAACTGAAATTAAGGTTGAAGATATTCCTTTTTAAAATAAAACACTCTGTCATCCCGAGACAGAGAGGGATCCCGCCACGTGATTTCAACTTTAACGTCACGTGGCGAGATTCTTCACGAGGGTTCAGAATGACAAAGTGTTTACTATAATTCTATGAGAGATAATAATAACAATAATAAGAAAAACGTCGTGGCTAGACAGCGCCATTGTTCGTTTTGCGTCAATAAAAAAATTGAAATCGATTATAAGGATTCCACTTTCCTGCGTCGTTTCACTTCTTCTTTTGCCAAAATCGTACCTCGCCACCGCAGCGGTGTTTGCGCCAAACATCAACGTGAATTGGCTACCGCCATCAAACGCGCTCGCGTCATGGCTTTGTTGCCATTCATCCAGAGATAAATCCCAAATCACAAATACCAAATCACAAATAAATTACAAATTCCAAAGTTTTAAAATTTGGAAATTTGATGTTCAAAACTTGTTTGGGATTTGGAGTTTGGAATTTGTAATTTCCAAAAGATATGCCATCTCCTAACGATATTAAAAAAGGCACCGTGCTTCGTTTGAACAATGAACTCTGGGTCGTGGTTTACTTCCAGCGCGTTTCTCCAGGCAAAGGCAGTTCGTTTGTTCGGACTCGGGCCAAGAGTATTAAAACCGGAAAAATCGTCGAACAAAATTTCAAATCAGCTGAATCGCTTGAATTCGAGGACGTTCAGTATAAAAAAATGCAGTATTTATTCAACGATGGTAATTTTTATACCTTCATGGATAATCAAACCTACGAACAAGTTCAGCTCAGTACGGCCGACATCGGTGATGATGTGAAATTTTTGAAAGAAGGTTTGGAAGTCATGATTATCATGCACGGCGAAACTCCACTTACCATCAACTTGCCAACCAAAATCCAATACAAAATTATTTCCGCGCCACCGGCTGTTAAGGGTGATACGGCTTCGGGAAATATTTCCAAAGAAGTGGAACTCGATAACGGTTTAAAGGTTCGGGTGCCAATTTTCTTAAAGGAAGGCGAAGAGATTAATGTGAACATTGATTCTGGCGAATATTCCGAACGTGTTAACCAATAAACAGAATTTAAAAAATCAGCCGTTTATTTGGCTGGTTTTTTGTTTATGGTTGACATTTTGTTTTATGAGTGCTAATTTCTTCAGTTCTTTCCACCAACAGCGAGGTTTGAGATGAAAGGATTTATTGGCTGGTTGAAGTGTCGAGCGACGGGCGTCGACGCCCTTGGATATGCAATTCTCGGTTTTCTGATCTCCATCACCTGGGTCGTGTTTGTGATGGTGGTTTTGATCAGAATTTTGGGAACAGGCTTCCTCGAGTCCTCGTCAACCATCAGTAAACACGCAAACGAGCCGCTGTTCGCTTGTCTGTTTTTCGGAATCATGTTTTGTGCCTCGCCTTTTGAGGTCATTTTTGAGGAGTATCTTTTCAGGGTCTATTTTTTCAGACGTTTCACCAAGCGGTATAAGAATCCTCATGATATAGTTTTTGGGATTGCTTTCGGCGCTTTGGTGTTCGGGCTTGCCCATCTACCATTTACGTTCTCCTTTACGGTTTTCCTGATTCAGGGCGTCGGCGGAGTTATTCTTGGCCTGGTGTATCTGAAGACGGGCGGCTGGCAAGGTAAACCACGGCACGGCATGTTTTGGTCATGGTTGACTCATGCGACCTATAACGCGGTCGTCTTCGGAACAGGGTTTGCCCTGTCTCTTTCCGAACTCCACCACTGACCGACAACCAATTCATCGCCGGACGGGCACTTCCCCCGTTCTTTTTTTTTATTCAAAAAACCGATCGGCTGCGATCGATTTTTGTTTATCAATTTTTTTCTTGACAGGAAAGTGAAGCGGGGTAAAATGGGGTTAGATTTTAGAACTAATCTTATTTTTTTATGGGCGAAAGCAGTAAAGGCGAGCAAGGTAAAAGTTTTTCAGTCTTGGAAAAAAGCATTGATTCGCTTTTATCTTTAGAAAATAGAAGTGATAGCAAGGACTTTGACAAAAAGGCAGATCCTTTGAAGGCAGAAATTATTCGAGGTTTTGAGAACAACGAACCAATAACTCTGACCAAAGAAAATTTTTCTTTGGTCAGAAGGTTGTTAGAAGTTGTGAACAAAAATTTTGGTGGTTGTAGTTTGGACTTTCCTTTCCCCCTCGAAAAATTAACTGAAGTTTTTGAAAAAGTTAATCGTCTTTTTTTAAATTTTTTGTCCGAAAGATTTCCGGAAACGACCGAGGTTGAACAGTGGAGTCTGCAACCAGAAGGAGATTCGGTGGTTTTTAGTTGTTATACAGTGTTACCAAGCAAGGAAAAAGAAGGAATAGAAAAAGAATTTTCAATTTCACCGGAATTAAATATTGATGTTTCGGAGAAGGTTATGCCAAGAACAAAAGAATAGTTAAAGAAAAACCAGCCATTAATTACGGCTGGTTTTTTTATCAAATAATTACCAAACTATTCCGCATCATCATCAACCGCCTTCATTTCCAATTCCCCTGAATCCATTTTTTCCTTCAAAACATCGCGAATAGTTTTCATGGTGTCTGGATGTTCGCGCAAATATTGTTTGACGACTTCACGGCCGACGCCGAGTTTTTCGTCATTGTAGGAATATGAGTTACCGCTCTTTTTTATGATGCCACTTGGTACGCCAACGTCGAGAATATCGCCAGCGATGGAGATACCTTCATTATATAGAATGTCGAATTCGCAAGTCCTGAAAGGTGGGGCGAGTTTGTTTTTGACAACTTTGACCCGGGTGCGGTTACCGACAATTTTTTCACCTTGTTTGATTTGAGCGGAACGGCGAATTTCGATGCGCATGGAAGCGTAAAATTTAAGCGCATTGCCGCCAGTTGTGGTTTCTGGGTTACCAAAGAAGACGCCGATTTTCATTCTAATTTGGTTAATGAAAATTACGACGGTATGAGTTTTGCCGACAATGGCCGCAAGTTTGCGAAGCGCTTGGCTCATAAGCCGAGCTTGCAAACCCATGTGTGAATCACCCATGTCGCCTTCGATTTCAGCTTTTGGGGTGAGAGCGGCGACTGAGTCGACGACTACGACGTCGACAGCGTTGGAACGGACAAGGGTTTCGACAATCTCCAGGGCTTGTTCGCCGTTATCTGGTTGTGAAATTAAAAGGTCGTTAATATTTACGCCGATTTTTTGGGCGTAATCCGGATCAAGAGCGTGTTCGGCGTCGACGAAAGCGGCAATACCGCCGGCTTTCTGGACTTCGGCCACAATGTGCTGAGCCAAGGTGGTTTTACCGGAAGATTCCGGTCCAAAAATCTCGATAATGCGACCGCGAGGTACACCGCCGACCCCAAGTGCAATGTCGAGTGACAGACAACCTGTAGTAATAGCATCAACTTTCATGGCTTTGGCATCGCCAAGTTTCATAATTGAACCCTCGCCAAAACGTTGACGAATTTGGGCAATGGCCTCATTGGCGGCTTGGGTTTTTCCAGTTGGTTCCTCGCTGACATGTTTGGGCATATTGGAGTGTTGATTAGTGGTGGAGTCGTGGAGTTATGGAGTGAAGGAAATTATTATTCTAAGAAATAATCTTCCATAACTCCAAGACCCCACGACTTTACATACTCCATGACTTTTTAAAACCTTATACAACAACTATCTTAAAGGTTTTGGACGAAAAGGCAATGGCTAAAAGTGTTTATTTTTGTTGACAGCAAAAAAAGAAAAAACTCGGTTTTAAAGCCAAGTTTTTTCTTTTAAGGTTAGCCTTTTCTGACAGTTTTGGTTTTGGCTGTGGATATTTTTTCTGTTGGGTGGTGTGGATAACGTTGGAAATGTTTCCCGCCGACATTGGACTCTGACGGGATCCCGCCAACCTGTCCTTCCGTAGCTCGTCGCGAGCGAAGGAGGAAAGCCTCTGTCGGCGGGATAATGATGGAGGTTTGGGTTGAAGAATTGGGTTTAGGCTTGCTTTTTGGACATTTTTTTGGATTTTTGGTAAAATAAAATTACCAATAATTTATAAAATGTCTTTATGACCATTTTTGATATTATCACCGCTGTTGGTATCCCCTCAATAATAGTTGGGTTGATTTTTATTGGTAAAAAATTACAAATATTGGATGATTTAAATTTAACAGTTGAAAAAATTAAAAATAATGTAAAAGTTGTTGGTGATTTTTTAACCAGGAATAGCACAAACTTTAATGTGGCAGAATTACAAACCTATAGTCCACTAACACTTACTCCTGGTGGTGAAGAATTTATTAAAACTATTGGGTTTAATAATGTTTTTAATACAAACAAAACAGAATTTTTTGGATTTATTGATAGTGAAAAACCAAAACTAAAATACGATGTTGAATTTGCTGCGATTAGGTGTATATCTTCTTTGTACGATCAGGATATTATGAATTTTCTAAAAGTGTTTTTTTATAACAATCCCAGCCGAAATTTGGAAAACACCGCACCAACTCTAGGTGTTTATGTTAGAGATAAATATCTAGCTGAACATCCGGAAATTACTGAATAGGCTCTGCACTTCAATTTTTTTGTCAAAAACTACAGAGGTTCTGTGATTTTTAAAAAAAATTATAAAAAATCACCGAAATGATTGATCGGTGGTTTTTTAGATGAGTTATTTCCCTTGTGGACAAAATACTTGCTTTTTTAGTGGGGGGGGTAAAATAGACTTAATTAAAAAATAACCTTCGAAAAATATGGCCGAATTTGAATCTAATAACTTTAATTATGCCGATGATCAAAAAGGGGAACAATTTTTCGACCCTGAGAGTAGAACAGTTATGACGGTTGATT
>JAZDHJ010000067.1:0-6437 GCA_043805995.1 Candidatus Uhrbacteria bacterium | reverse complement strand
TTCTTCTCTCCATTCCAATTACTTCCAAAACGACGTTTCAATTGTGTGACAATTCCTTAAAACAAAAAATTCACTTTAACAGTGAATAATTTTTGGTTTGGTTTAAAATTTGATTATTTTTTAGTTTCGTAATTCACAGCTACAGGGCACCGGACGAGAAGGTCGAGATCGATCCCTACGAACTCGCGATCAACCGTCGGTTTGTTGCGTTGGATGACGACGGATACAACTCCGAATCCGGCGCCGACTGGTCCGGCGTGTCCGAGGATCGGCGCGCTCTCCTGGTCGACGCGGCCATCGCTGGTGAAACGGTGGCACGCGGTGATTCCGTGGAGATCGCCGAAATCCTGACCCAGAAAGACCTCAAGGGCAAGTGGGGGATCCTCGAGACCCGCGCCGACACCGAGCGAATCAAGGAGATCAAGAAGTGTCTCAGGGTGCCACTCAGCGCCATCGAGACGCCCGACAACCAGGACGGTCGAGCCATCCTGGTCGCCGTGTTCGGATCGTTGGGATCGTTGCGTCCCGTGGTTCAGCCACCCCCGGTTCAGCCACCCCTGGTTTTCTCCGGATCTCGAACAAGCCAGCTCACGACTCTTCTTGAGAATCTCTTCAACATCGATGAGCTCAAGAGGTTTCTGCAATATACCGGAATCGTGAATCAGCTCAATTTCGCAAGCGGGATCGCCAACGTTGCCTTCGAGGCAGTCTTAGCACTCGAACGCACGGGCCTGATCAATGCCACGCTCTTTCTGAAGATGAATGAAGAGCGCCCCGGCCGTGCCAGAGAAATCCAGCAGGTTCGTGGACTCTTCGGAGTCTGACGAACCTCACAGATGATCGTCGTTCATAGAGCCTAACCAGTCTGGCTGGTTGGGCTCTGATTTTTTTTACCAACAAAAAACCACCGATCAATTTTATTTTTTCGGTGGTTTTTTTCTGACCTTAAATTTATTTTTTTGTTTTTGCGGTTTCGGCCTCCATGGTTTCTATTATTGCTAAATCTTCAGCTAAAGTGTTACCAATCATAACCGCGTTACGAACTCCATCGTAAAATCCACTGTCTTCACGGGATAGGTTTTTTGCCGCTCGACTGGCCACCAAATATTTAGCCAAAATTCTTTTAATATCTTCCGGACGGTGCTTTAGTTGGCTGACTCTTTTTGAAAGAGTGTCGTCATAGGTTTCCAAAAGTAATAAAGAATCCAACAACCGACCAGTGTCCTCGACCTTTTTTTGCATTTCTGCAAGTTCGGCAGAAGCGGCGTCAAATCTGCCTCGAGATACAATGTTGTTTAAGTCGGCTTGATAATTATTAAAAAACGTCAAATAAATTAAGCTGGCCATCTCAAGATTTTTGTTGGGGTTTTTTATTTGGTACATTCTTTCTGATAAATCGTGTTTTTGTTGTTCAAGAATTAACTGAGAGTTCAAAGCTCGCGCGAGATTTTCGACAGCTTTTTCTAAAAGATACGTTGAATCAGGCGCGTCGAATTCACTGATTGGTTGATTTGAGGCCGATTCTTGCCATTGTTTAAAGGCTTTTTCGTAGAGACGACGTATTGGTTCGCCCCTCAAAAGGTTTCGGGCAAATTCTTGATGTTGAATATTGAATTCAAGATTTTTGGTTGTTTGTTCAAGTTGGGTTGAGGCCTCAAGTTCTTGTGTTATAAGTTGCTCTCGTTCATCCAGTTCTTTTGCCGCGGCCATTATTTTTTCTCTGGTTGAAGTATTTAAATTAGAGCCACGGTCATTTACAGAGAGCTGCAAAGATTCATTGGCCGCTCTTTTCCAGTTTTCAAAAGCTTGTTTGTTAGTGGCAATATCGACATTTAAAGAAGTAGCTTTTTCCCATAGTTGTTGTAGTTCATTCAAACGCTCAATTGCCGCATCGCTGTGAATGAAATCAACAGTTTCTTGATCGCCGGTAACGGAATTAACATTTTGATTACCAATGTCATAAGTTTTAGTACCATGTTCGCCGGATTCCTGGTGGCTTGTATCGTGACTTCCAGCATCGTGTTGATAGAAGAATTGTGATAGTTGATCGTTTTTGAGCAAACTTCCGTCATGAGCGTTGTGGTAAGAAATGGCCGGACGTCCATCTTCACCAACATCGACAAGAACCGACAATTCGCCAATTGCGGCACTGGTTAGTCGCCACTCGCCGCCCAAGCCGGTAATTCCGTGAGCTTTGGCGGTATCTTTGGCCAGTTCATTGGCCCAATGACTTACAGCTGAATGATCAGAAGTATCACCTTGAAAACCAAAATTTTTCGGGCTGTGTTCAAGTTGCAGTTGAACTAACTTAACAAGGCCATTGTGCTCACTGTCAGAACCAACAGTACCAATTTTGAGTTTTTCCTGTAAGGCGGCTTCTTTTTGAAGAAGTTTGAATATTTCTCGATTAAAATCAGTCGAGTTGTTTTGTTGAAAATCAGTACTGGCTCTTTGTTCAGTTGGAAAACCAGAGCTTTTTGACTCTGTGTCCTGAGTCTCGTTTGTTGTATGGCCGCCCCAGCGAGCCGCCAGACCAATAATAGCCAAACGTTTACCCCATTTGCCAAGTTTTGAATTGAGAAGATTGCTTAAAAAGCCGTCACCTTTTGGTTTTGGTGAAGCTGGTGGAGCAGATGGGGGAGCGGGTGGGGCAGGTGGTGGAGTTGGTTTTTTTGGACGACCAAATAAACGACTTAAAAAGCCGGGTTTTTTTGGGGTTGATTCTTCTGTTGGTTCGTCTTCTATTCCTGAATTGTTTTCTTGCGACTGAACCCGGGTTTCGGCTGGAGGTTGAGTCGTTTCTGCGGCTGTCGGCTGGCGCATTTGTGCGACAGTCTCACCTAAACCAGCAACATCAGCTCGAGTCATTCTTGGCGCCTGAGCGTCGGAGATTTTTTCTGAAGCCGAAGAGCCTAATAAACCATTTACAAAACCTCTAAGTCGAGAGATTCGTTCTTTCCATTTGAGTTTTGATAAAGTGGTGCCGCCTGGCGGAGTGGAAGGTTCAGGTCCTTCCCAATCTGAAACCGGACCTGGTTCGGCTGGGCGTTCTTTTACCATGGTTGGTACAGGCATTACGATTCGACGTGGTTCTTGACTAGTGGGTTGCTGATCTTCTAGCTCAAGATCGTCTTCGACTGTCGGCTGTCCTTCCAGACGGAACATTCCCGGAGCCGGCATTGTCAAAACTGGAGGGGTAGTTGAAACAGGTTTTTCAATTTCTTCGGTTTTTTCTTCAATATCTTCATCTAGTTCCTCTGTTCCTGATGGAGTTTGTGTTGACTCGAGTTGTTTTGAGGCTGGTGGAGTTTCTGGTCGAGACATTATCCTTGGTTCTCTTCTGGCCGGCCCAACAGGATTTGCTCTTGCCCTAGGTCTCTTTTCGCCGGCTTCATAAGGAGACATCTCTGTTGGCCACTTATCTAATAATCGATCCAGTAAATCGCTGGGTATGGTTGCGCCAAGTTCCAAAATGGAATCTAATTCAGCGATGATTTCTTTTAATTGGTTTTTTTTCATTAATTGTTCAATTTTTCTTCGCGCGCTTTGGAGCAATCTTTCTTTCGCCAAAACCGATGATCTTTCGGCTTGAGCCACTGCTATTTCATATCGAGTCGGCTCTCTTCTTGGTTCCGAAGATTCTACCGATACGCCGGTTGATACCCCACCACTTAAAGTGCGTAATGTGGCAGCTTTGGGTTTTGGCTCCGGAGTAGGAGGTCTGGGTTTTACTTCTGTGACAGATTCAGTTTCTTCCGGTACCGAAGTCACTTTTGCTCTCGTGATTTCTAATAAAGGATTGGTTTTAATTTCAGTGATAGGTTCTGATTCGCGATGAGGTTTTGGGCGCCTTGAAGATTTTGGCGTTTGAGAATCTGGCGTAGATTCTCGAATCTCTCCGGATTCAGATAGGGCCATATTTTTTTAGAGTTAAGTTTTAAAATTAGGTTAATTATAGCCTAAAACAATTTCAAAATCAAAATTCAGAGTATTCCACACCAAACCCTTCTCCTTCTAGGAGAGGGGTGCCAGGGGTGAGGACCTGCCGATCATATTCAAAAATTGTCACCTGACCATTTTTCACACCCCACCAATCATTGGAGTTTGTTTTGGCAGTTTCGATAATGCGATCGGTTTGCCACCAGTAGTTGCTGACCAAATAATAAACTCGATCGACTTTCATAAGATTCATGGCTGCGGTGGCGGTTTCTTTGGTTGGATGTTCGTTCATGGTTAGAAAAAGTTGGTAAAGAGCGCCGCCGGTGGGAATTGGGTAATAAAATTGTTCGCCGTAATAGTGGGTGAAACCGAATTCTTGGATGGCGGCGGCTGAGGCGGATTGGTTGGCTAGGACCACGTATTCGGTGCCAGCTGCCTGGCGATCGACGTCGTTGACGGCGGCCACGTCGGCTTGACTGACATTGAAACCGTGGTTGGTTTCGTAAGCATCTTTGCGAGGATAATTTAAATAGAAGGCCGAAGTTATTAAGGCGGCTAGGAGAACTATGGCTGATAAACGTAAAACTGTCGGTTTTTCTTGAATTTTTGTCAGTAAACGTCCAGCGAAGATTATCAGAAAGGGAATTAAACAAAAGACCGCCAGTGGCACCAAACGAGCGGCATAGTTGCCACGTTCGTAGTCGATAAGGAAGGAAAAATCAACGGCCGCGCCAATAACGATGAAATTAATAAATAAAATCCCGGCCATGGCAATATAAATCCGTACGGTCCGTAGGGGCGAGAGGCTTCTCGCCCTCTTATCCGATTGGTCGGTCATCATCGAACCTCGCCACAACCAAACGGCGCCAACGATCGATCCGATAACCAACAACAAAACCTGATTCCAGCCAAATAAATAAACAAAATCAAGAATTGGCGAGAAACGATTTTCGAAAAATAAATCGAGGTGTAGGTTGTGGACAAGTGTGGTTGGGGATAAGGCCGAGAAGTCAAAACCTAGCCCTTGTCCGGAACGCAGGCTGTTTACAACGAAGGAAGCTGGGATGGCGAAGCTGCCGAATAAAATTATGGCCCAAGAAAATATTCGAGCCAGGGTTGGATATTTTTGTTTTGGCTCATCTGGATTTGCCGCGAGGAGAGCTAGAAATAAACAGGCCGGAATGCCGGCGATGGGGTGAATAAGAATGGCTGCAATGGCACCAAGAGCGATTGGCCAGATAGGCAGATTATCTCGATCGAGCAATCTTGGTATGGCTAAAAGGCTAAGGAGGAGAAACCAGAGATTGCCCAGACCTTGTGGGGTGGTGACAATAAAAGAAGAGAGGGGAATTAAGAAAAGAAAAACGAGCGAGCGAATGGCACTTTTTTTGTCTTTTAATAAATGAGCGGCGGCCGAAAACCAGGCTAGTGGCAAAAGAAGAGCTGTGAGGATTGGTACAAGAAGTTTGTCAGCCCAATCGATGGAAATTAAAAAAGCGTGATGAAGGAAGAGAACGATCGAGTATTGGCCGATGTAGTAAAAAGGTTTTGGCGAAATAGTGCCAAATTCGGCAATGTGGCTTTCGGTGGCGCGGTGAATGAAAGAATCGAAACCGTAGCCGATGGGGAAGACGATTAAAACGACCATTAAAAAAATCAACAAGGTGGCTGAAACCAGCGGCAGAGTTAGTATTCGTTCTCGACCGTGCAAAAGTAAGGTTACGAGTAGAATTACGGCCAAGCCAAAAGTCAGAAAAATAACCGGAGAAATAATTTCCCAGGGTGAACGAACAGCTTCTTCTGTAGCAGCTTTGATAATTAGAGCGGTAGTAACTGTCAGAAGAGCAATAGTTGTGGCTACCGCCGCCCAGATGTCTTTTTTAATGAGATGAGTTTTACTAAGGAGGGGATCGTGTCCGGGTTCGGGTTTTTTAAAAGCGGCTGGAGCGCGTTGCCAAAGTAGCCAGGCAAGTGGTAGAGCTAATAAAACTATGGTGACGGCCACTGGTTCGGTAAAAGTTGTCAGATAGTAAATAACCGAGCCGATTATGGCCACGGCTGAGATTGCGACAAAAAGACCAAACAAGATTTGTGCAGAATGGCTCTCTTTTGGTGCAGCGGCTCGGCCGAGCGGCAGAGTAATTAGACTGATGAAGAAAAAGAGTAAAATTATCGCGGCCGGCGGTGATTGAAAAATAAAAGCATTGGCCACAAAAGCGGCTAGAAAAATTATGCTTAATGTGGTAAACTTGGCGTTAGTTAGTAGACGTTTCATACGCTAAATATCATATCATGTTTTCAGGATTTTTTGATTTTTTGAAGAAATTCCATCCCAAAGCCGAACGTGACCCGTATCGGTTGTTTCCGCATGATCATTTAATGAAATATGCTGTTCTGCCTTTGGTGCCGCGTTTTATTTTGCCAAACCACATAACCATTTTTCGTTTTGCTTTAACGCCTTTTGTTTTGTGGTTTTTGCTTTCCGAACAATATTACAT
>JAZDHJ010000066.1:0-7265 GCA_043805995.1 Candidatus Uhrbacteria bacterium | reverse complement strand
ATCTCATAAGCCACCGGTCAGAATTTTACTATGTTTTTTGTTTTTCTGCGTTAAGGTCAAACCTTTTGAGTCCACTGGTCAAACCAGTGGTTTACCGGGTGGGGTGGACAATTATCACTTAAAGTCCCTGACCAATCAAAAATAAAAGCCTTATTTTTCATAAACTTTTTTCTTTTTAAACCAACCGACCAAAAACAAAGTCCCAATAAAAAACGCCACGCCGGAAATTTGGATTATCCAAGCCAACATATACCACTCAAAAGGCTTGTTTATTAAAGTCAAAACGATATACAACAATCCAGCCAAGATAAAAGCGCTGCCGCCGACGATTTCGTGTTTCCAAGATATTAGGAGGACGACCGACAAAACAAAAACCGGGATATTGTGCATTAAAAAAGCTACAACAGTTTGCCAGAAACTTAAACCAGTATCGAAAACATCTAAAGAAAATAAAGCCAGGAACAAAATAAAAATTATCGACAAAATTCTTGGTGTCCAGAAAACGAATTTGTTGATATTTTCCATAAAGTTTTAGCTATTAGGCCAATAAAAATAAAACATGCTATAATTTCTACCGGGCTGAATTATATCAAATCCTAAAAAATTCGAATAATTAAACCGAAAATCCGATCCAAAAATCCCCAAAATCCTTTCCCGCCGTCGTAGGACTTTGGCGGGATCCCGCCAAAAGCCACTGCCGGCGGGATAACCCCATCCCTCCGTCCTCTTTCGCTCGGGCTTCGGAAAGACAGGTCGCTCGCGTCGAGCTATGGAGGGCGTGGCGAAATCCCCTCCTTCGCTCACGGCGAGCTTCGGAAGGGCACGGCCAGTTCAGACAAATATGCAAATAAAATTTAAACGTCTCTACCCCGATGTCCAAATACCAGAATACAAAACCGCCGGCGCGGTGGCTTTTGATTTGGCGGTCTCGGAAGGTGGGGTCATCGAACCAGGACAAACCAAAATTTTTCCGACCGGTCTCATAGTTTTTGTCCCAAAAAATCACGCTTTAATTTTAGCCAGCCGATCATCCAACGCCAAAAAAGGCATTTCTCTCGCCAACGGTATCGGCATAATCGACCAAGATTATTGCGGACCAAACGACGAACTTCACTTAGCTGTCCATAATCTACTTGATAAACCGTATTCTGTGGAAAAAGGTGAACGAATTGCTCAAGGTCTGTTTATTCCAATTGTTTTAGCTGAGTTTATGGAAACCAACGAGGTGTCGGAAGCTGACCGGGGTGGATTTGGGACGACGGGGTAATTTTGATTGAATCGAGGGGAAAGGGGTTAGGGGAAAGGGATGGTAGCTCGATTGTTTTATTTGTCTTGAACTCTGATTAAAATGATTTATTGAAAACTATGATTTAGATCTATTTGGCTATCCGATCCGCTTCCAAGGCAAAATCATTTTAATCAAAGCAATCAAATAAATCACCATCCTCCGCTCGCGTCGAGCTATGGAAGGGCACGGCAATTCAAAACAAACAAACAAAATACCTAACAATAAACTTCCTTCCTTGTCCCCTTTCCCCTATCCCCTTAAACCCAACCACCAAACCTGATATAATACAACCAATATGAACAGCGCTTTTTTTGTTATCGATGGGACGGATGGTTCGGGTAAAGCTACCCAAACAAAAATGTTAATTGAGCGACTTAATTCTGAAGGCTTGGCCGTTGAAACTTTTTCTTTTCCGCAATACGGCCAAAAAAGTGCTGGGCCGACCGAGGAATATTTGGCTGGTAAGTATGGCTCAGCCAGCGAGGTTAACCCATACCGAGGTTCGGTTTTTTATGCCGTCGATCGCTATGACGCTTCGTTCAAAATAAGAAAGGCTTTAGCGGAAGGCAAGGTGGTGGTTTCTGATCGTTATGTCGGTTCCAACCTTGGCCACCAAGGTGGAAAAATTTCTGATCCTGAAGAAAGGTTGAAATTTTTTAAATGGGACGATGATTTTGAACATAACTTTTTTGGCATTCCGAGGCCAAATGTCGACATTGTTCTGCATGTACCAGCCGAAGTCGCCCAAAAACTTTCAAATAGTTCCGCCAAAAATGGCATCGCTCACGACATTCATGAATCCAATTTTCAACATTTAAAAGACGCAGAAAATTCTTATTTGGAAGTCGTAAAAGTTTTCGATAACTTCGAACTGGTTGAGTGCATGGCAGGCGAACGCTATTTGTCTGTCGAGGAAGTTCATCAAAAAGTTTGGCAAATTGTCCTAAAACATTTAAAACCTATTAATACTCAACAATAATTCGCAAAAAAAATATATGCCCCAATTAATCTCCGTCGGTCAAATTATTGACCAGACCTGGGAACACTATCATAAAAAATTCCGTGAGTTTATCAGTATTTCAGCCTGGATGCTTTTACCTTGCATCATCAGTATCATTTCAATTATTTTTTATCCCAAAGCCACTACACTACTCGCTAATCGCAGTCTCTCGGTTACTGAAATAACCTCGCTCGTAATTTGGGTGGTAAATAACGGCATCTTGGCACCAATTATTGGTCTTTGGGTTTTTATAATGACCGTACGCCTACTTTGTGCTCATTGGGAAAAACGCGGAGTGGATTTTGGTAAGATTATGAAGGAAGGCTGGAAATTTTTTATGCCGGCGGTTTTAATCAACATCTTGGTGGCCGTAATTTTATTTGCTTTCTGGTTGCTGATTGTACCCGGACCTTTAGTGGGTTGGTTGGGCGAAAAAATTAATATTAGTTTTATTTCGCAATTTGGCGTCCTTTTAACTTTTGCCGGCATTCTGGCCGCCTTTGTTTTAACCATGGAATGGGTGGTTTATTTAGCTTATGCTCCACTAGCTCTTTTAATCGAAGATCAACGTGGCACAAAGGCTTTGCGACGTTCCAGCGATCTTATTCACGGTCGTTACTGGCCGGGCCTAATCCGTTTCCTTATACCAAAACTGATTTTTGTCCTACTTTTAGTTATAATCGAAAGTCTGATAATTTTCCTGATTAATTTAGCTATTACTTATTTAACCGGCCTTAACATCGAGCTAGCGGCTACTCTCCAGTCTATTGCTTCCACTCTTTTCTTAACCATTGGAGCTGTCCTGATTAACCCGTTGGTTGTCACTTCTGATTTCTTACTTTTTGATAGTCTACGAAATACTTTTCGTAAATAATTATGAAACCGGTTTCTGAATTGCTTAAACAGAGTCTGCAAATCTACAAAAATTATTTTAGTCTCTTGGCCGGCTATGCGGCCTGGCTGCTTTTGCCATATGCCGGCATAGTTCTTGTTTCGCTACCTCAAGAAAACACTCTACTCTACGTTCTGTCATTATTTTTTTCTCTAGCCCAAAGTCTGCTGGCTCTTTGGTTGGGAATTTTTATTCCCCTCGTTGTCCGCGAACTGGTAGCTGACAATAAAAAAATCCCTTTCTCGGTTTTGCAAAACAAAGCCTGGCAAATTATCCCTTCAGTTGTTTTTGTCGCCATTCTTGAAGCAGCCGTATTTTTAGGTGGCTTTATTCTTCTGATTATCCCCGGCCTAATTTTCTGGGTCTGGTTTGCCCTAGCTCAACTTACTGTGGTTTTAGGCGAGAAAAAAGGTCTGGAGGCCATGGCCAGCAGTCGTGAATTATCTCGTGGACGATTTTGGCAAATGGTTTGGCGACTAATTGCCGGCCCATCAGCTATTTTTATTGTTGTTATGCTGATAACCGGCATTTTAATTTCCGTCATCGCCGCCCTGACTGGAATCTCCGTCGATACCCTGCTTGGCGAAAACCCACCACTCTGGTCAGAAATAATTTACACCATCATCGAAACCTTCTCGATGCCAATTATTTTAGTTTATTTTACTTTATTGTATTTGGATTTGACATCTGTTACGAATCACGAATCTTGCCGAAATCACGAATCAACGAATGTTGACGAATAATTTTTTTGTGAAAACTTTAATTCACCGTCAAGATCTTGTCGAACCGGAATTAAGCTACGAGATAGTCGGGGCGTGTTTTGATGTTTTTAATGAATTTGGTTCTGGCCATCCGGAAAAAGTTTATCAAAAAGCTTTAGAAATTGCCTTTGAAGAAAGAAAATTAAAATTCGAAAAACAAAAATATTCTCCGCTAATTTTTAAAACAATCAAAGTTGGCAGTTTTTTTTATGATTTTGTTATTGAAAACAAAATTGTAGTCGAAATAAAAGTTGATAAAAAATTTAAAGTCAACGATTACAAACAACTAAAAACCTATCTCGTCGATTCCAAATTACCATTAGGTATCCTTGTCAGATTCTCAGAAGATGGTGTAACCTTCTGTCGAATTCTGCCACCAAATTCGTGATAAATTCGAAAATTCGTGATTTCGGCAAGATTCGTGATTCGTAACAATATATGAAACTACTCGAACCAGTCATCGGTCTAGAAATTCATTTTCAGCTCAAAACAAAATCAAAAATGTTTTGTTCGTGTCCTAACGAGGAAGCCACGGCTCCGAATGTTTTTGTTTGTCCAATTTGTATGGGTCACCCCGGCGCTCTGCCAGTACCAAACGAACAAGCGGTTCGTTTCACCATTCTTTTTGGTTTGGCTCTCGGTTGTCACATCAACCCATCAACCAAATTCGATCGGAAACATTATTTTTATCCAGACCTACCAAAAGGTTATCAAATCTCTCAATTCGACGTACCTATCGCTGAAAAAGGCTTCCTTGATATCATCACCCCCAGCAGTTTCCGCGAGCAGGCTCGGATTGGTATTACCCGCATTCATTTGGAGGAAGATGCCGCCAAATCTTTCCATTCTGAAACCGACAGCAAAACTTACGTTGACTTCAACCGTGGTGGCACGCCGCTGGCCGAAGTGGTAACCGAACCAGACTTTCGTTCGGCTCGCGAAGCCAAAGTCTTTTTGCAAGAAATGCGTCTCATTGCCCGAACACTCGGCGTTTCCAATGCTGACATGGAAAAAGGCGAGATGCGTTGCGATGTCAATGTCTCACTGCGCGAGGTCGATAAAACCGGTGCGGTGGTTGGTTTACTTTTCCATCCAAAAACTGAAATCAAAAACGTCAATTCTTTTAAAGCCGTTGAACGAGTTATTGAATACGAAATTCAACGTCAAACCAAACTCTGGGAAACCAGTTCCCCACCAGCCACCACCACAACTCGCGGCTGGAATGACAACAAACAGGTTACCGAGGAACAGCGTGACAAAGAAGACTCCGGCGACTATCGCTACTTCCCCGAACCGGACATTCCACCACTCGACCTCAGTTCACTCATCGAAACCATTAAAACAACTCTACCAGAATTGCCAGCTGCCAGGCGTCGTCGTTTTGTTGATGAATATTTTTTGAATTACGAAGAAGCCAAACAAATCTGTGAAGATATAGAACTGGCTGATTTTGCCGAACAAATGTTTTCCGAGCTCTTCGCTTGGCTCGAGGCTTTACCAGACCGAGAAAATCTTGACGAAGAGTCCATAGAAAAAGAAAACCGCCGAATCGTTCGCTTGGCCACTGGCTGGCTCACCTCCAAACTCGGCGGACTGATGGCCGATAAAGGTTTGACCATTAAAACCCAAAAAATCACACCAGAAAATTTCGCTGAGTTTATCACCATGGTCGCCAAAGGTCGACTCTCGACCAATAACGGCTTATCAGTTCTGCAAAAAATGATGGAAACCGGCGCTGATCCAGAACACATTATCGAAGAACACAGTTTGAATTTGGTTTCCGATGAAGATGAACTGACGGCGGCCGTCGAAAAAATCATCGCCACAAATCCAGCCGAAGCCGAACGCTATCGAGCCGGCGAAGATAAATTAATCAAATTTTTCCTCGGACAGTTGATGAAAGAAACGGGTGGTAAGGCGGATCCAATGGTGGCCGGGCGGTTGTTGAAAGCGATGTTAAAAAATTCGTAGGGGCGAATGGCCATTCGCCCTCGTACCCGGTCGGTTGGTTGGCCGATCGATCGAATCTGGTGATTATCGGGGTTGGAGTGATTTTTTAGATGATTGTTTAGGTTATTGTATTTTGAAACTAAAAACCGTCCGAGTTTTAATTAACTGGGACGGTTTTTTATTTTTTTTGAACTCGACTGAATCTTCAAACTTGGTTTAAAGACTCGGCGGAGTGGTGGAGACGAGTAGGCCTGCCACCGACGTCCTGTCGTCACCCCGACGACAGATAGGGACTGTTACGCTTTTCCGACATTACTGCCGGACCGGGACGAACCTGCAAGCCCCCGTTTGTCTCCAATCTTGTAGTGTTGGAGGGTCACTAGGTTATTTTCGATCCGAGGTTACTTACTAATCATTTCTTCTTCGATACCCACATCATCTCCACTGACTCGTCAGACGCTTATTGTTGGCAAAAGTTTGTTCAACCCTTGCTCGTAAAAGCTAATCCCGCTTCGGATGTTTCGTAGTTCGAACTTGAAGAAGTAGACAGTAAGCTGCTTTCGCATTACCACCTCGGCTGGTTCTTATCGTTTTTCTTGGCGACCAGCCGGCCCGGACGTTTTTCTAATCCTACTCCATCATCACCTCAAAAGGTGAGTGTCCGCATCTTCTATGCGTACTAGCCTTCAAGACGAAGGCGTGGGACATTAAGGTGCAGTGGCTTTTAGACCACTCTGGCTAGGCAACCCACTTTGCCTTAGCCTTGACCCTTTGTTGGGACAGGAGATTTTTTTTGGGACGACTGGCTTCTCCTTAGTTTTTACCAGTCATCCTTTCCTAATAGACTCGCAACATCAGTTGTCTCCATTCTTGGGAAGTAAAACGTTCGACGAAAACAAAACGTCCCTATCGTTCGATTTCGCGTCCTTTACGGTGACGAGCCGTTGGAATTTTTTGTTCTGGCGACGGTTGCCAGGTCAGGGTGTGTTTCCGCACATCCCGCCTCTTGCCCGCACGCAAAAGGACAATAGTTGCTCCTCAAGTGCGGTGAGGAGGATCTTGACCTTAACCAAAACCGCTAGGATATTTTGAAATTTCCAACGCGGCCTCCTTTTGAAAAGGTTATTTTCTTGAACCCTATAAACTTACAAATTTTTAACTTGCGAGTTTGTAGGGTCCTTTTGGTTTTTATTCACCAAAAAAATAACAAAAAACCATATCACATTTTTGCGGTTTTGTCAAGATGGTTGTCGTCGTTCAGCAATAATGTCACAGTCTAGCGTTCAGCAAAGATGTCACATAGAGTGGCTAAGGCATTCAGGCGACAGTTTGCCAATTATGGACATCTCACAATATTTCGTTAGTAAATTTCAT
>JAZDHJ010000065.1:0-17413 GCA_043805995.1 Candidatus Uhrbacteria bacterium | reverse complement strand
CAGGCGTCGGGTGGCAAGCCATCCTATTTATTGTAATTTTTGCGAAGGGTGTCCCCCATAGCTCGCCGCGAGCGGCGGGGGACGTACATCGTCCTTAAACTACTTGTTTCTGCAGTAATCTATGGATATTAAAATTTTTACACAATACTACGGCTTTGATTGGTTGGCTTTGATGATTGGTGTTGTTGGTATTTGGAAATTGGGCAGTAAAAAACGCAGTGGGTTTTTGTTTTATATAGCAGCGGCTGCATCGGGATTTATCTTTGCCGTTCTGGCTAATTCAGTGGCTTATATGGTAGTTAATATTATTACAATCGTTCTGCAGTTACGGGGTTATTTGAAATGGCGTAGAGACGAATTGAAGCAAAATAGTTAATTTTTTGTATAACTCGGTTCCAACTGACTCAGACGAAGTATGCCAAATTTGTTTACTTAAAACCGGTTCTGGAAGAAACTTTGCAAAAAAACATTTTTCCGAAAGAAATGCCTAAAACGGCATTTTTTTTGTTTTAATTCACGAACCACAATAAATTGTTTCACGTGAAACATTTGAATATAAAACTTAAAACAGGAAAGATTTAACCAAAATTTAATATTCCATAAAGCTTTTTTCAGAGTTCGTTTAAAAGTGGCATCTTAGAAAACACGTAAGAGCAAATTCATTTTACCGAAGTATCGAAGGCAAATTTACTTCGCCGAAGCAGCCTGGCGACCGTGTCCTTCCGTAGCTCACCACGAGCGAAGGAGGAAGGCAAATGTTCCACGTGAAACAATTTTTTGAGACCTAAAAGTATTCATGTTCAAAAAAGAAAGTTTGTCCACACCAGGCTAGCCAAATAATACTAACTGGGGATAACTCTGTGCAAAAAAGGGGGTTACTGTGGGTAAATATTGGTTATCCCCTTAAATTACTCCTTTAAAGAGAAAAAAGTGGCTTAGATTAGCCACTTTTTTACTTGAAAAAAATATGTGTTCATGCTATAATACCTGTGTAAATTGCTAGTAAAGTTCGTTAATGTATGAACTACCGAGTCTTTAGTCTAATTTTAGTGGGGATTTTTGTTTTCTCAAATTCTGCTCTGGCCGCCATGTCTTCAACTAATTACCAGATTCTTTGGGACTCTGTGGATTCTGGTGGTTCTGACACAAGCAGCTCGGCTAGTTACATTCTAAGAGACACGGTTGGCAACCCGGCCGCTGGATCAAGTTCAAGCACCAGTTACTCCGATCAAGCCGGCTATCGAGCCGGAATTTTCGATCAATTCTTGTCTTTCGATCTTTTTACCCAAAGCAATGGCACCCAGCAACCAGCCACTCTTGTGGCCGGAACGACAGTGACGGCCACAACTTCTGGTTTTTCTACCGGTGATTATATTGCTCTAGTTCAAGACCTTGGAGCAAGCCAAGTAACCGCTATTGGAAAAATCGCAAGTATCGGCGCTGGGACAATAACGGTTGATGTCTGGAAAAATAACGGCACAGCGCCAACAATCGATGGTACAAACGACTTTGTTTATAAACTGACCGGCACCTCGGCCGCCTTCGGTACTTTTTCTACCAGTAGTGTTAGTACTTCCATCGTGGGTTTCGAAGTAACAGTAGATGATGACTCGGGATATTCAGTTCAAATACTCGAAGACGGGGAACTTCGATCCGGATCCGATACAATCGATGAGATCGTCGACGGTTCAGTAACGGCTGGTAGTGAAGAATACGGAGCTCGATCATCTGACACTTCATTAACAGGTTCAACATTTGATACAGCCGATACTGCCATCACTCTAAGTTTTCAAAATATTGCTAGTGAAAGCACCCTACAATTTAATAGCCGCAATTTCTTGACCCTTAAAACGGCTATTTCCTCCAGCACGCCTTCTGGATCTTATGCTCAGGTCCTGACCTTTATTGCCTCAGGGAATTTCTAAAAATGTTATGCGTAAAATCTGTCTACTAGTTGCCATTATATTTTTTAGCTGCTGTTTGTCTAGGCAGGTGTGGGCATTCTCTGCAGCACCGGCAGTTATCGAAATTTCTGGCAATCGCGGAGAACAAATTGAAAATAAATTTACTTTGGTAAACGAATCAAAAACAGAAGAGACTTATTATATCGACACACTAAAATTCGAGGCGAACGATGAATCAGGGACACCGAAATTTATTCCTTACTCAGAAGATCATTCAGAATTACCCGAATGGCTTTCTTTTCCAACAAAAACCATAAAGGTTCCAGCCGAATCATATATCGAGTTCCCTTTCTCAGTCGTTATTCCTTCGGACATAAAATCAGGTGGCTATTATGCAGCAATTACAATTTCTGATGATCAGCCAACGGCCGATCCAAAGTCCTCGACCATCCAAACCAAAACTGCACTTCTTGTTTTCTTAAATGTAAAAGGCGAAAACAACGAACAGGCCGCTTTACTCGACTTCACCGTCTTGCCAAAATGGAACGAAAAACTGGCTGGTACTTTAACTTACAGAATTCAAAATCAAGGCAATGTTTATTTGAAACCAAAAGGCACAATAACTTTCAAAAATTTATTCGGGCAAACCATTGCTTCGATCGAGGCTAATCCGGAAGAAAATAAAATTTTGTCAGAGACAACCAGAAAAATCGATCTAACTTTTGATCAAGGTTTAAACATTGGACCAATAACTGCGGAATTAAATCTTGAATATGGTGAGGAACAAAAAACAATTCAAGCTTCGACAACAATGTGGGTAATTCCTTGGAAAATATTATTGGTCGGTTTTATCAGTATTTTACTTGTGATCATCGGCTTACGAATCTTGAATAAAAAGAAAAAATAAAAATGTGTGGTTAGAAATAAAAAAAAATTGGCGGGCTTCAATTGCCGTGGCACTTCTCAGTGCAACGCTAGTTGCGGCTGCACCAATTTTCGCCTCAACCGTTACTTCGCCGTCTGACAATTTGAGCACGGAAGAAGCCGGCACTGCAGCCAACCATAGTTTGTTCTTTACAACTTCTAGTGGCGTTACCGAAAGCAAAATCATAACTCTAACATTTAGTAGTGACTTCAACACTGCCTCTTTAACCGAAGACGATGTTGATGTAACCGACGATGGAAGCGATCTAACTACTGCTGCCAATTGTTCCGGAACCGAAAAAGCCTCAGTAACCATAGCTTCTGACATTGTCACGATAACCATTTGCGCCGGTGACGGCGGTGCTATCACGGCCGGCAGTATCATTGGAGTAGAAATTGGAACAAACGCAACATCTTCTGGAACTGGCGCCAACCAAATAACCAACCCAACTGGCGTTGGCACTTATTTCGTAACCATCGGCGGAGATTTTGGCGACACCGGTTCCATTGCCATCCCAATAATTTCTGATGGTTCGGTTGGTGTAACAGGAACAGTTCCAGGTAGCGGTGGAGGTAGTTCTCCTCCTAATCCAGGAAGTTGCACCGATACAATAGCTCCAATTATTTCCAGCCTTTCAGTTTCTACAATAACCACCACATCGGCGACAATAACCTGGATGACCGATGAACCGACCAGTGGCACGGTTAACTATGGTTTAACCGCTTCTTATGAGATTGCTCCTTTGATCAATTCCAGCCTGGCAATCTCTCACAGTCTTACGCTCACAGGTTTGATTTCTGGTGGAACCTATCATTACTCAGTCACCTCGAGTGATTTTTGCGGAAACTCAACCAGCTCGTCAGACGCAACTTTCACCACCATCGATGTTGTGGCTCCTGTCATCTCGAATATTGAAGTTCTGGAAATAACTACCGATAGCGCACGAGTAATTTGGACAACCAACGAAGCAACTCTTAGTAGAATTGACTATGGCAAAACCACAGCTTATGGTTCAGCTTTAATCCTTGGTGGATTTCCAACCTCATTCTCAGTACCTCTCACTGGCTTATCAAAAAACACAGTTTATCATTTCAAAATTACCGCAACTGATTCTTCCGGCAACTCAGCCGTCTCGTCAGACCAAACATTTACCACATTGACTGACACCCCACCGAGCAACGTTTCTGAATTTAAAGCCACGGCCGGTGACGAACAAATTGAGTTGTCTTGGGTAAACCCAACTGATTCTGATTTTTCCGGTGTCGCCGTGATTTTCTGTTCTGATGATTATCCAACCAGTCGGACAGACTCTCGTTGTTTTCAGATCTACAACGGCGCCGGAACTTCCTTCACTCATACCGGACTCACAAATGGAACGACGTATTTTTACGGAGCTTTCGCCTACGACGTCGGTGGACATTATGCCTCTGGAGCCTTGACTTCGGCTACTCCATCGGCAGAGACAGAAGAACCAACCAATGATGTTTGTGGCGATAGTGTTTGTAGTCAAACCGAATCAACGCTTGTCTGTCCAATCGATTGTCCAGAAATCCCAACCGATATTTGCGGTGATGGAATTTGCGGATCATCAGAATCTTCAGATTCTTGTTTAGCCGATTGCCCAACAACTCCAATTCCAACTTCAGATACTTGTGGCGACGAGATTTGTGGAGAATCTGAATCCCCGTTTACTTGTTTTATTGATTGCGGAACCAGCGAACCAACCGACGATGTTTGTGGCGATGGAGTTTGTGGCTTAAGTGAATCGTCGCTCACTTGCTTTGTTGACTGCGGAACAAACGAACCGGCTGATGTTTGTGGTGATGGAACCTGTGGATTAACAGAAACCATTGACAACTGTTCGGCTGATTGTCTTTCAGAAACTGACGATGTCTGTGGTAACGGAGAATGCAGTGGGCTAGAAACATCACTGACTTGTCCGATTGATTGTCCGACAACTCCGATCCCAGTTCCACTCCCAACCGATTCTTGCGGCGACAGAATTTGTGGATTAACAGAGAACATTGATAACTGTCCAATTGACTGTCTTTCAGAAACCGGCGATGTTTGTGGCAATAACTCGTGTGACAACTCAGAATCACCTTTAATTTGTCCGGTTGATTGTGGTGAAACAACAGAAGACGAGGTGGTTTGCGGTAATGCGATTTGTGAGGAAGGCGAGACAGCCGAAACCTGTTCGTCTGATTGCTCGTCCATTGAAATTCCTCCAACAACCGTGACTGAAGGAGAAGAAATTCCTTCTTCGGATGTTTCTTTTGCCGGCGCAGGAATTATCGAACTTGGTATCAATAACGAAGGAGTGGTTGATTTTCTAACCAGTTCAAAAGTTTCGATTATTGTTTCGGAAACAAACATCACCAAAGAAGTTGCCTCCATGTATCTGGCTCTTGGTGCAGAAACCTATCTACTATCTTATACCGACGGGGCGTATCGCGCCGACGTGACAACACCTGGCACTTCGACGCGGCATGCTCTTTCTGTAGTAATCACTTATACAGACAGCACGGTCCAAACACTTTCGTTCATTGCCAATTTATTAGGACCCGGTTTAGTCTACGAAAAAATTGATGGACAGACCATTCCAGTCAGCAGCGTCGCTACTACTCTATATGTTTCACAAAATGGCGGCTGGACGGTTTGGAATGGTTCACTCTGGAATCAGTTCAACCCAATAACCACAAATGACAGCGGAACCTTTGCTTGGTATGTCGAAAATGGCAGCTACAAAATTACCGTGTCAAAAAATGGTTACGAAGATGTCGATTCCGGAACAATCGTCGTCACAAACAACATTGTCAACTCGCGGATAGAAATCAAAAAAGTTGAAGAGGTTCCAGTTACCAATATCGCCAGCATGGCTGCAACCATCACCAAAACTTTTCAAGGAGCTGTGGCCAACGTAGCCGAAGTTGTCAACAACATCGGAGAAATTTCTCAAGCTGTTCGTGAATCGCCGGCCGCTCAAACCGTGGCGGTGTCAGCTGCACCAATTATCGCCACCGCGATTGTTATTTCCACTGTAATTCTGGCCACCGCCTTCGACTTGCTTCCCTTCCTACAGTTGCTTTTCACTTCTCCATTATTACTTTTTAAGAGAAGAAAAAGGAAAGCTTATGGAGTTGTCTATCACGCCTTTACCAAAGCCCCGATTGATCTGGCCACCGTTCGCCTTTACCAAATGCCAGAAAACAAATTGATCATGAGTCGAGTTACTGACAAAGGCGGTCGATACTTTTTCATGATTAAATCAGGTAACTATCGAGTCGAGGTCGCAAAACCAGGCTTCATTTTTCCAGCCCAAACCATGAAAGAGATAAAAGATGACGTAATTTATCTCGACGTCTACCACGGTGAACAAATCGAGGTTTCCGAAAAAGACACAATCATCACCCCAAACATTCCTCTTGAGCCGGCGGAAGCTACTAAAATAAAAACTCCACACGAAATAAAGAAAAAGCAATTACTCCGTGGTTTGCAGAAGTGGATGTCGTTAACCGGTATCATCGTCTCGGCTTACGTCTTCTGGATGCGTTTCTCGGTCTGGAGTGCTCTACTTCTAGGATTACAAGTGGCTGTTTATCTCTTAATTCGCCGTTTGGCCACCACTCCAAAACCAAAAAGCTGGGGCATTGTCTACGACAAAACCACTGGCCGACCACTTTCCAGAGTCGTGGTTCGTCTATTCGAGCCAAAATATCACAAGCTTTTGGAAACCTGGGTGACTGATGCTAAAGGCCGATATTCTTTCATTCTTGGCCCAAGTGAGTATTCAACAACTTATGAAAAAACTGGTTATCAAACAGCGGAAATTCAACCGATCGATTTAACAAAAAACAAAGACGTAATTGGCTGGGCCCAAGACTTAAAACTTGAACCAAAAACAAATTCGGAAACAAGTTCGGCGGAAACAAAATAAATTATGCGGATGCGTTCAGAAAACAATTTAAAAAAACTGATAACTTTCCTCGTGATAATTCTCACGGTTGTTTCACTGTGTCCGCAAATCGTTCTGGCTGTGGCTCCGAATAATATTGTTACTTATCAAGGCCGACTTTTGGACAGCAATGGTGTGCCGGTTTCAAGCGCCACCGCAAGTATATCTTTCAGTTTTTACACCGCAGTCTCTGGCGGTAGTTGTCTTTGGTCAAACAGTTCAGAAACTTGTGCCACAGCTACAGCCCGTTCAGTAACTTTGACCGATGGTCTTTTTACTGAAAATCTTGGTGACACTTCGGCTGGAATTCTTTATGCCGCAATCCTTGATTCTGTCTTTGCTGACAATGCCAGCGTTTATCTCGAAGTCGTAGTTGGTGGCGAAACTCTAACTCCACGCAAACAAATTACCGCCACGCCTTACGCCATCAACTCACATAAATTAGACGGCCTCGATTCGAGTAATTTTTTACGAGACAATGGCGACACTGGCACCGGCGCTTTTGATTTTACCAGTGCAACTTTTTCTGGAACCTCGCCTTTTGTTTTTGAAGGCAGTGCCGATGATGCTTTCGAAACATCTTTCACCGTCACAAATCCAACAGCTGATAACGTCGTGACTTTCAAAAATGCTTCGGGAACCGTGGCTTATTTAACCGATATTCTTTTAGCTGTCAACAATCTCTCTGATCTTACAAACACCGCCACAGCTCGCCAAAATCTTGATTTGGAAATCGGCGTTGATATTCAGGCTTATGATGCCGGTTTAGTTGATGTGGCCGGATTGAGTGTGGCTGATGGAAATTTTATTGTTGGTAACGGAACTAATTGGGTGGCTGAGTCAGGATCGACAGTCCGAACCAGTCTTGGTTTAGGCAGCTTAGCAACTCTGAATTCGATTGATATTTCTGACAACACAAACTTGCTGGCCGGAACCAATATAACTCTCGATGGAGACACTCTCAACGTTGATGATGCTTTTTTGTTGAATAACGGCGATACAGGCACCGGTGCCTTCGATTTCACCAGTGCAACTTTCTCCGGAACCTCGCCTTTTGTTTTTGAAGGCAGTGCCGATGATGCTTTCGAAACATCTTTCACCGTCACAAATCCAACAGCTGATAACGTCGTGACTTTCAAAAATGCTTCGGGAACCGTGGCTTATTTAACCGATATTCCAGCCGGAGCCAGTCTTTGGGAGGTTGGAACTAATGGTTCTTATGAAGATGACGACGGTGTCATTATTGGCGCCGATGCCGCCTTTTCTCATGGTGGTGGCGCATCTGGTGACTTAAAAGTGACTGATGAATTTGAAGTTATTGGAGCTGCTTATTTTGATGGTGATTCAACCTTTAGTTTTGCTGGTACAGAAAACATGGCTCTAAGCGTAAATCCAGCGAATGGAAACACGGTCACCGGTTTGCATTTGGAACTTACGGGTCTTGATTCTGGCGATACTGGCAGCCAATTTGGACTGGTGGTTAATAACGCCGCTTCTTCAGAAGCCTTTGATATTTTAACTTATATCTCCAACTCTGATACTGACGATCAGGTTGGTTACGGCATATTTTTATCGGGCGGATCGGGTGGAATTGGAAACGGAATTTATATGAGCCAAGTCGACGATGGTGTTTATGTTGGCAACACGGCTAACTCATCTGCTTTTACCGGAAAACAAATGGAATTAGTTTTTGACCAAAATTATACTTCCGGGGCCAGTATAAATAACACCGGACAAGGTCTTGTTATATCCAGAAACATAACTATGAATAACGCCGGACAAACTCTCACCGTTTCCGGTGATATGCTTTCGCTTTCAAGCGATGGAACGCAAACCCTTGGCACGTTAACCGATACGTCCAACATGATTTCGTTGGTTCAAAATTACGGTGGAGCCACTGGTAATATTATTGACATGGACAACAATAGTACCGGCAAAGGTATTTATATTTTTCAAAGAGGCGGCGCCTCAGCTTTAGGAATAAGATCAACCGGAGCTGGGGCTTCGGCCGTCATAGATGTAACTCACAAAGTCAATTATGGTGAAATTATAGAAGTTGATTATGATTCAGCCACGTCCCTCATTGAAAATTTATCCGGTCTTTCAATGGACTTAAATACAAGTGTCACGGCTAATGATAATTACGATATCAATGGATTTTATATAAATCTTCCAACCTTAACTTCAAATTCAGGCGGTGATTCCGCACAACTCAATGGTGTGTCGATTGCGGGCGGAAATCTAACCACCTCGGCGGCCGACACGCTATCCTGGAACGGTTTATTAAGCGTGAGTCCGAATATTACTCAAACCGCCGGCACCCTTGTTGCTTCCGGTGCCTATTTGCAAACCGGAACCATAACCACCGGCGGTACGCAAAACGGTATTTATGTGATGGCAACCGGAGTTGGTGCCGGAACTCTCAATGGAGTTAGCGTAAGTTCCATAACCGCCAGCACGGGCAGTGAAACCGGCTTAAAAATAGGCGACGGTTGGGATGACGCGATTAATATTAACAATGGAGCCTTTATTGTCGAGACGACCGGCGCCGTCGATCTTGAAACCAGTTTAACCATCGATGCCCCAGCCTATGTCGCCTCGGGCTACACTCAAAGACTTTGTACCAGTACCGGCGGAGGGAATGGTTTGACTCTAGACAATGTGACAATTGTTGATTGTTTAGATGCCGGACAGGCCGACTATGCGGAAATGTATCCGATTGCTTCTGGTGTAACTTATGGCGACATTGTTGTTCCAGGTTCGATCGAAATTACCACTGAAAGAGGCGAAACAATTGTTCAAATGATCAAATCGACCACGGCTTATCAAAACATTTTTGGCGGTGTGGTGGTAGATAACTACGAAGACGGAACTTCGGCTGGTTATAACATTGCCGATATTGATAATCCAATGCCAGTCTCTTTGGTTGGTCGTATTCCAGTTCATGTAACTAATGAAGGCGGCATTATTTCTGTCGGCGACGCCATCACCACCAGTTCGACCGCGGGTTATGGCATGAAGGCCACCGAGCCTGGCATGATTATCGGCTATGCTTTGAATAATTTTTCTGGAACCAGTGGCGAAGTCATGGTTTTTGTTCACTCTGGTTGGTATGCCGGTAACGTAATCAGCACCGATGGTTCGGCCACGGTTGTTTCCGATACCTTGATCATGAATTCGCTCAGCAATGCCTCGTCCGGAACTCCGGCCGTCGCCTCACAAGCCTTCGCTCTCCGCGGATCGGCTTGGAACGGCTCATCGGCTCAAGCTCTCGACATGAAGATTCAAACCAGTATTACTGATACCGATAACTATCGCCTTTCAATAAAAAATACTTCCGATACCGAAGTGGCCTACATTACTAATGAAGGCACAATGAGTTTAACCGGCGACTTAGTCGTCACTGGTCGCATTTATCCGTCTGATCGCGGAACTACTCAAACCTCAAAATATATTTATTACGACGGCTCAGCTGGTCCGGGCGGCGACATGATGCGCACCAACGCCTCGGGCTGGTCCACTGGTTCCTATGACTTTGCTGAAATGTTCCCGTCAGACGAAAAACTCGAAGCTGGCGACGTCGTTGTCTTCACAGGTTCTAATGAAAAAATCGGCCGTTCGTCCTCAACCTATAATCAACAAATTGCCGGTATCATTTCTACCCGCCCAGGTTTCTTAGCCGGCGAAAATGATCCTAATCACTTCCCGGTCGCTTTGGCTGGGCGAGTTCCGACCAAAGTCAATCTCGAAGGCGGCCCAATCGCCGTCGGCGATGCGCTCACCACCTCATCAACCGCCGGTTATGCTATGAAAGCCGCTGAGGCCGGCATGGTTGTTGGTTATGCTCTTGAGCCTTACACCGGTTCTGGCAACAATAAAATTACCGTTTTCGTTAATATCAATTATTTCGATGGCGGAGAAACTTCAACTGTTCCGGGAATTTCTAACACGGCTTCCCTGCTTTCCTCTAATCTTTCAAGTTTGAATCTTGAAGGCGGTCTTTACATGGGTGGCAACGATATTTTAAACATCCGCCGTTTGGCCGGTATAAGTAATCGTTGGACGATCGAGGAAGACGGAACCATCAAAACCGAAGCCACGCTTAAAACCATCATCACTTCTTATCAAAACGAAAAAATCGAAACCACAGCTGTTACCTCGTCTGGCGGTACGTTTATAACTCTTGTTGGATCAGCCAAACTTCAGAACGGTGAAGCGACTATTTCTTTCGAGGCCATCGATCCAAACTTTAATGACATTACCTCAACCACCGAACCGATCAGAGTGATTATCACACCAAACGGTCCGGTCTCACTCTACGTTTCCGAAAAAAATAATAATGGTTTTATGGTCAAACAAATTGGCGGCAGTGATTCTGGTACAAAATTTGACTGGATGGTTTCAGCCACCCGAAAAGGATTTGAGCCGGTGGTAGAGGCAACAGAGGCATCGGAGGCATCGGAGGCAACAAACCTCGATTCAGCTCAGGATCCGATTGAATCGGATGATGTAACCGAAGAATACACCGTACCAATTCCATCAGAAGATGACGTTTCAGATGAACCAACCCAAGAAAGTACCCAAGAAATCCTGGTGGAAGAACCAACTGAAACAGAATCATCTTTTTCAGATACCGAATCACCGCTTCCGGGATTAGAAGCCATTAGTCCAGATTCAGAAGCTGCAGATGAATCAGCTCCGTCGGAGAGTCCGACGCAAACTAGTGATCCAGTCATAGCCGGCGAAGGCGGTTTAAATACCGAGCCACCCGCTACCGATTCGGCATCAAGCGATTCTTCGACGCAGACAGGAACATAAACTGAAATCAGTTTCTGTCTGTGTTGACGAAAATGTTCTTTTCGACAACACACCTCTTCTCAAAACTTTCTAAAAGAAGGACTTTGAGGAATTCGGAATGTTTGTTTTGTTCTTTTCGTTCCGACCGAAAACCAAATAGCAAAATACGTGAGACCCCACTCTCGCGTGTTTTGCGTATTTTGGAGGTTTTACGTTTTAAGGAATTATTTTTTGTGATATAATAAGTTACGTTGGAACGCACCATGGCGCGTCCCAACGTAACTTATTTTTTATGCTCTATCAAAAAATTATTAACTGGTGTTTATACATTGCGACCTTCCTTGTTCCGATTTTTTTCTTACCTTGGACCATCGATCCGCTCGAAATCAACAAACAAACTTTGTTGGTGGTTTTAATTCTAGTGGCCTGCCTGGCTTCGGTCGGAAAAATTTTATCCGAGAGTGAAATCAAAATTAAAAAAAATCTCGTCAATATTTCTCTGGTTTTTTTTCTAGTATTTTTACTAATTTCAACCATTCTTTCCAGCAGTCATCTTCTTTCTTGGGCCGGAACTTCTGGACAGGAATATACCAGCTTTATTTCATTGGTCGCTTTTGCTGCTTTATTTTGTTTAGTGGGCAACCAAGCTAAAGACCAAAAAGTTTTTTCTGGTCTTATTATTTCTTTAATTGGCGGAGCTATAATTGCCGGCGCAATTGGCCTTTTGCAAATCTTCGGTGTCTGGCTACCCTTCTCCTTTGCCCAAACCAAAGCCTTCAACACGGTCGGAACACTAAATTCGCTCGGAATTTTCTTGGCCGTTGTCACGATATTGGCCAATGCTTTTTTTATAATCGGCAAAGGCAAAGAAAATCTCATCGCTGCACTCACCACACTCTTATCGCTTGTCACTTTTGTTTTTTTAGTCCTAAACAACTACTCGATTGTCTGGTGGATATTTTTTATCGGACTTCTTTTCTTAATAATTCTAGTTTTTTTGCGAGCTCACGAACTTCATCACACCAAAAAATATCTCCTGGCCATGTTAATGGCCGCCGGCAGTCTATTTTTTATCTTCGCACCGATTCCATCTCTCTATCCCGTGCCAGCTGAGGTAACTTTAAATACCCAAACCAGCCTCGAAATTGCCAAACAAACCTTAACCAATGATTCATTTTTATTTGGTTCTGGTCCAGGTACTTATTTATACGACTACGCCAAATTCCGACCGTTGGTAATTAACCAAACCAACTTTTGGAATACCCGTTTTAACCGTGCCTCCTCCGAGGTTCTTACCATGATTCCAACCAAAGGCCTTCTTTCTTCGCTGGCTCTACTTTTTTTCACCTTAGCCTTGGGTTTTATCGCCTTCAAAAGATATTTCAAACACGAGGAAGGGCAGTGGCGAGCTTTTATTTTCATCCCAGCTTGGTCAGCCCTAACCATGGCTTTCTTTCTGTACTCCGCGAACTTTACATTATCGTTTTTATTCTTTTTACTCTCTGGTTTAATCTACACATTGGTTGGCGGAAAAATTCAAACCGTCTCCTTGGCAAAATTGCCTAAAGTCAAAATTGCCACTTCTTTTGCTTTCATTGTCTTAGTCATTTTGGTTGTCACCACCCTGTTTTTAACTTTAGAGCGTTTCTCGGGTGAATATGCCTTTGCCAAGGCAGTACGAATGGACAGAAGCGGTAGCGGCCTCCAGGAAATCATTAATCAAATCGATAAAGCGGCCACCATCAATCGTTTTGACGATACTTACTATCGAAACTTGGCTGAAGCTCTTTTTCTGGAAGTCAAAAATCAAATCGCCACTCTTGGTTCTAATCAACCGACCGAAGAACAAAGTAAGTATCTTCAAGCTTTAATTGCCACAAGTATCAATGCCGCCAAACACGCCACCGATCTTGAACCACAAAATGTTTTAAACTGGCTGGAACTTGGTTCAATCTATCGATCTTATATTCCAGTTATGAACGAGACTGGACAGTTTGCCATCTTGGCCTATCAAATCGCCATCTCGCTCGAACCAAACAATCCCAGCAATTATGCCGAGCTCGGAAAAACCTACTTGGCAATCGCGACAACCTTAAAACCAATGACCGCCTCAACCGACGCCACAGTAAAACAAGAAACCGAAACTAAAATTTCCGAAGCTTTTGCTGCAGCTGAAACCAATCTAAAAAAAGCCATCGAACTCAAATCAGATTACGCTTATGGCCACTATCAGTTGGCGATAGCTTATCAACAGCAAGGAAAACTCGATGAAGCTATCAACAAAATGGAAAGCATTGTCAACTACAACCAACAAGATGTCGGCGCCGCTTTCGAACTTGGTGTCCTGTACCTTCAACGTTTAGGTGATGGTGATCTGACCCGAGCCGAACAAGTCTTAAATCTGGCCGTCAAACTCCTACCATCCTACAGCAACGCTCATTGGTATCTAGCCTTTGTCTACGAACAGCAGGGAAACAAGGAGGCCGCCATCTCTGAAATAGAAAAAGTCTTGGAATTGAATCCAGAAAATGAAATGGTAAAGACAAGATTAGAGACGTTAAAAAATAGTTTGGCTGTCCCAAGTGTTCCAGAAGAAACGACGGTAGAACCTATCGACGAACCGGCTTCTTGACCAAAAAATAAAAGTTAGGTATTGTAATGCCTGTTACCAGACCTAACATGGGCCGTTAGCTCAGCTGGTAGAGCGCTTCCATGGCATGGAAGAGGTCAACGGTTCGATCCCGTTACGGTCCACCAAAAAACGATCTAAAAAAATAGGTCGTTTTTTGTTTTCTCGACACAATCACCTTAAAAAGATATATTATCGGAGAGTGGTAGGGGAATCGAATTACGAATATCGGCGAATATACTAATTTGATCATCCAACCCCACATTCGTATATTAGTAAAAAATTAGTAATTTGCTTCCCCTACCATATGTTACAAGTCGGTATCGTCGGCCTACCAAACGTCGGCAAATCAACCCTTTTCAAAACCCTGACCAAAAAACAGGTGCCTTGCGAAAACTTTCCTTTTTGTACCATCGAGCCAAACGTTGGCATTGTTGAAGTTCCAGACGAACGTCTACAAGCCCTGGCCAAGGTTTCCAAATCCCAAAAGGTTATTACAGCTGCCATTCAATTCGTCGACATCGCTGGACTGGTCGCCGGGGCGCACAAAGGCGAAGGTTTGGGCAACAAGTTCCTGGCCAACATCCGCGAAGTCGACATGATCGCTCACGTCGTTCGGGCTTTTAAAGATTCTAACGTCCATCACGTCAGTGGTGATGTCGATCCAATGCGCGACGTCGAGATTATTGAGCTCGAACTGGCTATGGCCGATCTTGATACGGTTGAAAAAAGACTTGGTAATCTTCAGGGCAAAATGAAAACTGGAAAAACCAAGGAGGTTGAAGAAGAAGATAGTGCTCTACAAAAAATCATCGCCGCCCTCAAGTCCGGAAAACCAACCAAAGAAATCGAATTGACCGACGAAGAAAAACTGGCCATTAAAAGTCTCGAGCTTTTAACTCTAAAGCCAGTTTTGTATATCATCAATGTTGACGAAACCACAGCGGCCGATCCTGACTGGAAAAGTCCTTTGAGCGGCGACCGTCTAGCTCTACCGCTCAGTGTCAAAATCGAATCTGAAATCATGGAAATGCCGGCTGATGAACAAGCGGTTTTTCTTGAATCACTCGGACTCAAACAATCAGGTCTCGATCGCATGATTATCAAATGTTATGAATTACTCGATCTCATTACTTTTTTAACTTCCGGTGAAAAAGAATCTCGCGCCTGGACTATCAAGAAGGGAACCAAAGCCCCACAAGCCGCCGGTGTCATTCACACCGATTTTGAAAAAGCCTTCATCTGCGCCGAAATCCTCGACTGGCCAGATTTCGTCAATCTCGGCGAAGCCGGCGCCCGCGAAGCCGGCAAACTCCGTGTGGAAGGGAAGAACTATGTGATGCGCGATGGGGATGTTTGTAATTTTAAGGTTGGGGTTTAACGGTTGGATTGGAGGGGAAAGGGATTAGGGGACAGGGAAGGAAGCTCGGTTGTACTTCCCCCACCCCCTCCGTCGCTCATGGAGAGCTATGGAGGGCACGGCCTTACCCTCCCCCGTACGAGGCGTACAGGAGAGGGAGAATTCATTTTTTAAAAAAATATGGCAAAATTAATTTCAACAAATCCGGCAAATAACTATGAAGTTATCGGGAAAGTAGAAATATCGACAACTCAAGAAATTAAAGAAAAAATTGCTTTGGCCAATGAAGCAAAAACCACCTGGAAAAAACTTGGTATTAAAAAAAGAATTGAATTACTAAAACCAGTCTGTGCCGAATTTAAACAAAAAGCAAACAAAATAGCAGAATTAATTTCTAAAGAGATGGGTAAACCGATTAATCAATGTTTAAACGAAGCAAACGGGTATGTCGCAGAATTTGAATGGTTTATGGAAAATGCGGAATTTGCCCTAAAAGATGAAACCACTCATGAAGACAAAAACTCAATTCATAAAATAGTTTACGAACCCTTTGGAACAACCGCGGTAATAACTCCTTGGAATTATCCTTTTGGCATGGCTATTTGGGGCATTGTTCCTAATTTAATAGTAGGGAATACTGTTGTTTTTAAAATCTCCGAGGAATGTCCTTTGGTTGGAAAACTAATTGAAGAAGTGATGAACAATCACGACTTGCCCAAAGGGGTATTTTCTGAAGTTTATGGAGCTGGAAAGGTGGGAGAAAAATTATCTCAAGGCGACGTTGATTTTATTTGGTTTACTGGTAGCACAAAAGTTGGACAAAAACTTTATAAAACCGCAGCCAAAAAATTCATTAAAGTTCTTTTAGAAATGGGGGGCTCTAACCCTTGTGTTATTTTTGACAACATGAATATTTCAAACAGTATACAAACTATTTATGATGGTCGTTTTCAAAATTGCGGACAAATCTGTGATGCCACCAAAAGATTAATTGTACATGAATCGATTTTTGATGAAGTTGTTTCAGAATTAAAAAAACTTATTGCTACCAAAAAAATCGGCAATCCTTTTCATCAAGACACTGACATCGGAAGTTTGGCAGCTGAAAGACAATTATTTTTACTGCAAGAACAAATAAAAGATGCTTTAAAAAAGGGCGCGCAAATTATTATTGGCGGAAAAACACCGAAAAATCTAAAAGGGGCTTTTTTTGAACCAACAATTTTAACAAACATCACCAAAAATATGCGGGTTTGGAAAGAAGAAGTTTTTGGTCCAGTTTTACCGGTCATAAAATTCAAAACAGAGGAAGAGGCTATTGAATTAGCCAACGACACAATTTATGGTTTAGGCAGCAGAATTATTTCAAAAGATACAGAGCGCGCCCAAAGAGTTGCCTCACAAATTGAAGCTGGAACCGTAGAAATCAATCAAAGTAGTCGTTGGTTGTCCTGCAATCCTTTTGGCGGCTACAAAAAATCCGGAATGGGCAGAGAACACGGATCCGTCGGTTTTAAAGAACTTAGTCAATTAAAAGTTATATCAATGGATAAATCTGACGCTCTTCAATAATTCTACTTTTTTTAATCGCCTGTCACTGCCAACTTATTTTCCAATTACTGGCTTCCGGAATTTTAAAAAACCAACCATTGACAAAGTGTAACACCGGTGTTACACTTTTTTATATGCCTACTTCTTTACCTCGAGTTAGACACCACCAGCAAGCTGGTGGCTTAATGAGTGGGGTCGCCTCAAAGGCGATCGTAACGCTTGCTGGTTTTTAATGAGTTAGTTGAATTACTTAAGTGCGCCGGCTCCGTTCTGATCTTGGTCTTCTTGATCC
>JAZDHJ010000064.1:0-38735 GCA_043805995.1 Candidatus Uhrbacteria bacterium | reverse complement strand
CCTTTGGTGATGGTGTGAAGCATACCGCAGGCCAGACCGGCAGAAATTTTTGTTTTCTCTGGGTTCTTTTCCAAAAAGATAGGAATAAACTTTTCGTTAAATTCTCGCCAACTTTCAGGAATCCTATTGGACAAATCAATATCTCCAAGACACTCCGTACCAATGAAATTTCCTTTGTGGGCTTCCTCGGCATAAACACTCTTTTTGCCCAACATGATGCGATAATAGTTTTTCATATTACGACGATTATTTCAGAAAATAGACAAAAAAGCAATATTTTAAGGCCTCTTTCACTCAAAAAGTTACCTACAGTCAGGCAGACTAGACGCCTCACATGGGTTGCGTCATCAATGTGGTTGTATGATAAACAACACGCAAATAGCGACTTCCGCCCAAACCGACCATGTCCAAACAAAATACGAAAAGAACAAGCCAGAAGAGGTTTTTAAAAAAGTAAAATACTGCCTTTACGCCCGAAAATCGACCGAGTCAGAGGAACGGCAAGTCTTGTCCATTGATTCACAGATTAAAGAAATGCTTCAACTGGCCGAACGAGAAGGGCTGGATGTGGTCGAAATGCGACGAGAAAGCCACTCAGCAAAGTCGACCGGCGAACGGCCGGTGTATAACGAACTTCTGGCCGATATTCGTCGAGGAAAATTCACTGGTATTCTGACTTGGGCACCGGATCGATTATCAAGGAACGCTGGTGACCTCGGGGCAATAGTCGACCTGATGGATCAAGGAATCCTTCGAGAGATCAGAACGCACGGCCAAACCTTCACCAATAACCCGAACGAAAAATTCCTCCTCATGATTCTTGGTTCGACAGCCAAACTTGAAAACGACCACCGAGGCGAGAATGTAAAACGAGGCCTCCGGACAAGAGTGGAGATGGGGTTATGGCCAGGTGTTGCCCCACTCGGTTATCTTGACCAAGGAAGGATGGATAAAAAATGCCAAAAAATAATCGACCCAATTCGCGCACCGATTATAAAACAAATGTTTGAAAAAGTGGCTTATGAAAAATGGAGTGGAAGAAAACTGTACAACTGGTTAAAACACGATCTAAATTTTAAAACTCGGGGCAATAAAACCTTAGCCCTCGGCTCGGTTTATCGGATATTCGAAAATCCCTTCTATTATGGAATGTATGAGTACCCGAGAGACAGCGGTAACTGGTACACCGGAAAACATGAAGCGATTGTCACCAAAGAATTATACGAACAAGCCCAAAATCAATTAAGACGTGATCAGATTGTGCGAGAGAATAAGGAATTTGCCTTCACCAAATTGTTCACCTGCGGATTGTGTGGATCGGGCGTGACAGCCGAGGAGAAATACAAACAAAGAAAAGATGGTGGCCATACTCGGTATGTATACTATGGCTGTACTCGAGCTAGAGATCGCAATTGCAAGAACCCTTACATCAGAGAAGAAGAACTAATTACCGAACTACTAAAAATCATCGACCGAATCGACATCAACGAATTTGGAATGAAGGAAAAACTAAACGAAGAAATAAAACGGTTTAGCCGATTTGAAAAATTATTCCGAGGTGGATCATCTGTACCGAATGGTGTGACAGAGGATATGGACATTCGGGCTTATGCAAAGTATTTGCTTCGTGAGGGGAGTGTGACGGAGAAACGAGAATTGCTTGGAAATTTTAGGAGTAGGTTGGTTTATAAGGAAAAGACGATATCACTTCTGGATTCAGTTGTAGAGAAAAGTTAAAATTTTTTAGATATTCAAACAGTTATTTCTTTTTCAAAATTCCATCTACTATTTCGTATTTATCAAGCAGGTTTCTCAGAGATAAAATAAGATCGCATAAAAGCGTAATAACGTTTTTTGCATCGTCATGGGCGTTTATTTGTATTTTTTTTGGATGGATGTACCTATTTCCTAGATCATAAATATCATTAAATTTTTTTCTGCTATTTTTATCGATAATTTTTGGAAACAAAAAATCATTTACCAATTTTCTAAAATCAATACTATCTACAATAAATCCAGAGAGTTTTTCATCTTTAAATCCCGACATTTCCTCTTCGAAAAGTTCATTTGCAATATATTCAACAGTCGATCTACAAACCATAATTGACGATTCGTATAAACCAAGGACATAAAGTTTTTTTGCTTGCTGAAACAACGTAACACTTCTGGAAGGATAAAAAATTCCGGAAGATTTAATTTCTTTAACTCGTTTACCAATATCTTCTTTTTGTCCGAGAAAAATTCCAAGTGCGTTCAGGCCGGTAATTTCATCATTTAATTCTGCTTCACCAGGAACTTCTAAATCCAAAAAGACACTGGTTGATTTATTTTTTTGATCTTCCATAATATATTTATCTTACTTCCATAGATAAAACGACTCTGCAAAAGAGTCGTTTTGTAATCGGGACTAGCCCCTACGCGTCGCCTCGTCCGGCCTCAGGCCTGTGAGTCGGCTCCGATAAAGAATAATCCTGGCGGAGAGGGTGAGATTCGAACTCACGGTACCCTTGCAGGTACAACAGTTTTCAAGACTGTCTCCTTAAGCCACTCAGACACCTCTCCGTGTTTTTCAATCAATGTAATTGGTTTAAAACAGAGTTATTTTAAAAGAAAAGACCTGATTTGGCAAGAGCCAGGGTAATTGCCGGTACTTGTCTAATTCTCAATACTTCGCTAAACTATTGTCACACGGAGAGGTACCCAAGAGGCTGAAGGGGGGAGATTGCTAATCTCCTAGGTCGGGTTTTCCCGGCGCCAGGGTTCAAATCCCTGCCTCTCCGCCATCCCCCTTCGCCTCGTTGGACGAGGCTACGGTAAGGATGGTCAGAGTTCGGTATATGTACGTTGTCCAGATTGCTCATAGTCTTCGATCATAAAAAACAACCCAAAAGGTTCGTTTTTTTGTTTGGTTTTTGCTACTATCTTGGGGAAGAGTAAACTGAGGTGGCGGGTTTAATTACCGAATTATTGAATTAGTGAATTATTTAATTAAGGAATTTTTATCTTCTTTGATTTAAAGTTAGCTCTAATACCAAAGAATAAATTTCCAAAATTCCCACCGCCGCTCGGGCTATGATGGGCACGGCAATAATTAAATAATTCAATAATTTTAAAATTAACGAGGCGAGATTCCTCTTTGACTCGGAATGACAGTTGGTATGTCCACTCACTTAGGCACATCGGTTGAAGATCTCCCCGGCATTGGTGCGGTTGCTGGCAAAGATCTGGCGCGGCTTGGCGTTCTTACCGTCCGCGATCTTTTGTGGTATGTGCCGTTTCGGTATGATGATTTTTCGGTTTCTAAACCGATTCCCGCTTTGCGGCATGATGACGCGGTGACTTTGGTTGGGGTGATCAGATCAATAAAAAGTCGGCCGAGTCGTAATCGACATTTAACTTTGACTGAGGCGGTTTTTGGTAATGATTCTGGTGAGCTGAAAGTGCTTTGGTTCAACCAACCTTATTTGGAGAAGACTTTAAAAATCGGTTCGGTGGTTTCTTTGGCTGGTCGCGTCAATCGTAAGTTTGGCAGTACCACTCTTATGAATCCGGTTTGCGAAGCGCCGGGCGCCCAGGTTAATACCGGCCGAGTTGTGCCGATTTATGGTTTAACCGGTTCGCTTACTGGTCGGCGTTTGCGAGCGGCGGTTAAAGAAGCGCTTCGAGCGGCTGGTGAGTTTGTTGATTGGCTGCCAAAAGAAATTCGTGAGACCGAAGTTTTTCCACCGCTGCACCAGGCTCTCGCGACCGTTCATTTTCCACCATCGTCAGATATTTTTGATCGGTCAGTTCATCGTCTGAAATTCGATGAGTTGTTTTTGCGTCAGCTCATGTTCGCCCATTTGAAACGTGAGCGGGTAGTCATTGGTGCCGAGTCGCTTGAGTGTCCGGTGTCGGAGATTAAAAATTTTGTCGAAAAATTGCCGTTCAAATTAACTGATGGTCAGCGAAAAGCGGCTTGGGAAATTGTGAAAGATTTGGCTAAACCCGAGCCGATGCATCGTTTGCTTCAAGGCGATGTCGGTTCAGGAAAAACCGTCGTCGCGGTCATTGGTGCACTCGCCGCGCTCAAAGCCGGTGGTCGGGTGGTTTATCTTGCGCCGACCGAACTGCTCGCCGAACAGCAGTATCAAACTTTGCAGAAAATGTTACCAGATTTTCGGCCAGCTCTGTTGACTCGCACGCGAGCGATTTGGAATGGAGAAACTTTGAGTAAAAAGAAATTCCTCGAGGCCCTAACAGCTGGAGAAATTTCTTGTGTGGTTGGCACGCACGCTTTGTTTGAAGATAAAGCGCGAATGCCAGAAGTTTCTCTGGTCATCATTGATGAACAACATCGTTTTGGGGTTGAACAGCGTCACGCTTTAATGAAACAAAATCAGGACAAGGCGCCGCATCTTTTGTCGATGACGGCGACGCCGATTCCACGTTCGCTCGCTCTCGCAGTTTACGGCGATTTGGAATTATCGATTTTGAATGAGCGACCACCAGGTCGTTTGCCGATTGCGACTGAGCTCGTTACCTATTCGCAAGAAAAAAAGATGTACGAAAAAATCCAAAAAGAAATTGAAGCTGGCCACCAAGTTTTTGCTGTTTGTCCTTTAATCGATCCGTCAGACGCACTCGGTGTCGCTTCGGCCAAAGAGACGGCAGAAAAATTGTCCAAAAACCAATTCAAAAAATTTCGGGTTGGACTTTTGCATGGTCAAATGAAAGGTGATGAGAAAGAAAAAATTATGTCCTCGTTCGTCGCCGGCGAACTCGATGTTTTGGTTTCGACAACCGTCATCGAAGTCGGTGTCGATGTACCGAACGCGACCGTGATGCTAATTTTTGGGGCCGAGCGTTTCGGTTTAGCTCAACTGCATCAATTACGAGGTCGAGTTGGCCGTTCGAGTTTTCCGTCATTTTGTTTTTTGTATCCCGAGAACACAAATTATGTCAGTCAACGTCGTCTGCAAATAATGGTGAAATCGCAAGATGGTTTTTATTTGGCTGAAGAAGACTTGAAAATCCGCGGGGCAGGGAATGCCTTCGGCGCCGCCCAATCCGGTTTGCCAGATTTAAAATTTGCCAACCTTGGCGACACAGATTTAATGAAAAAAGCCCGTGACTGGGCCCATCGAATTTTAGAGCAGGATCCAGATTTGTCGGTTCATCCGTTGGTTAAAGAAAATATTTTGGTCGGGTTTGAGCGGGTGCATTTGGAGTGAGTCCCCTCACCCCAACCCTCTCCCGACGGAGAGGGAGGATTATTGGGTTTTTAAGAAAATAAAAACAATCGATCAAATAAACCAGTCGATTGTTTTTTTGTGATCAAACAAAAATTAAAATACCACCCCAGTCGGGAGAGGGTTGGGGTGAGGGGATAAAGTCAAAAAAACACCAAAAAATAAGCCATTTTTCAAATTTCCACCCAACGCCTCTTGACAGAATCGTCAAAACATGGTAGTCTGAATCGTTCGAAAGTGACCTGGGCGACAACGACCTTCAGTGGTCGGCGCCGTTAGGCCTTACGAACTGGACGATGGTGAGAAGTCGGTGTCCGCTGAACGAACGGTTGCTTGCGATCCGAAGAAGGATCGAGGGCGAAAGTTGCGTTCGACCGGTACGATGACTCGCGTCGTTCGCACAATAGGAGAGGAACCCCTCCCGGAGGCGGCGTTTCGATGCCACCTCTGAAGACTGCGACGAGGCTGCAGGGTTCCCAGTCTCACACGCCAGATAAAAAAGCACTCCGTTTCTGGCACGACGGGGTGAAAATAATCGGACGTAAGTTCCGATACGTGTCAGCGATGTTCTGCAGGACACGCAGTTAAAAAAAATAACGTCGAATGTCGCCTGTCCCCATTACTCGGTTCGTGGGGGAATGACAGGCTTGGTAAAGAGAATCGACACTCCAGAACCGCTGGAGTGTAGAGGTTAGGACAAGTTGGTGGGTTGGTTACCTGCCGCTCCCGTATTAGCAGCCTTAATGATGAGGTTCCTAGTAGGAAAATAAAACCTTAGGCGTCGCATCCAAAGGGTTTTGGGAGTAATCTCGAGGGTTTTACGATCTTTGGTTCTGTGAATCGGAATCAATATCGTCAATCGAGGTTGTAGTCAAAAAGAGGGCTGTGTCTTCCTGAAGACGCAGTAGGGCGATATTGGTTGAGCTCTCCCGTCAGGACGTACGGAGGAGAGGACTCAGACGAAACGGGAGTTTCGGTCAAAGATCGGGTGTTTTCGTACACCGCATCTGCCGGCCATATGGCTGATCAATGACCAAATTTCAAGGGCCGGCTGTCGTACCTTTTAAGGGGACATGCCGAGCCGTCCTATCCCGCCTTTGACAAAGCGGTGAAGATAAATTTAAGACATAGGTGAGGAATTTTTTCAGAAGCCTCCTTTGTCTGTCCGCGCCTGGTCGGTGGGAAAAATCAGACGCGCCCTTGGACAATCCTGTCCGAGGTGCCTTTTCCCTCTTTCTCCCCACCCCTTGATGTCGCATGATATCTCGGGGTGTTCTTTTTTTATAAAGTTTTTCCCCTCACCTCAACCCTCTCCTGATGGAGAGGGGGGATTCTTGGATTGTTGTAAAAAAGAAAAAAATCGTAAAATCCGTCGATTGTTTTTTATAACAAAATAAAAATTATTCTCCCTCTCGGCGGGAGAGGGTTGGCCTGCTCCGCCGAAGCCCAGCGAAGGGGAGGGTGAGGGGAACCACCCGACGAGAGAGGCACACTACAACTCCCTCACCGACTTCACCCCAACCACCTCCAGCGATTTAATCTCTCCAATATTTTTCTGTGGCACCGCTGCTCGTTTCAAGCCGATCCGCGCCACCTCATTCAACCGTCGTTCAGCTCCGAGAACCGAGCGAACCTCGCCACCCAATCCCACCTCGCCAAAATAAACCATTGGTTCAGTATTTTCCCCTCCTGCCTTTGGGGGAGGGGTTAGGGGTGGGGGTTTTACTGCCGACAAAATAGCCGCGCAAACCGCGAGATCGGCTGCCGGTTCTTTTAGTTCCATACCACCAATGACATTCACATAAATATCTTTATCGCCGAGATTTAATCCGGCGCGTGAGGAGAGTATGGCTGATAACATTTGTAATCGGTTTACGTCAAAACCCGAAGCGCGGCGAACTGGGGAAGGGTAGAAACTTTTTTCGACTAGGGCTTGGACTTCGATTAAAAAAACTCGTGAGCCTTCAAGAGCGGCGGTGATGACTGAACCCGGTGAATTCTGTCGCTCGGCCAAAAATCTTTCCGAAGGATTTGGTACAGCTACGAGTCCGTTTTTAGCCATTTCAAAAACCCCAACCTCATCAGTTGAACCAAAACGATTTTTTGTGGCTCGTAAAATTCTGAAAGCATGAACCGGATCGCCTTCGAGTGATAGAACGGCGTCGACGAGATGCTCAAGAGTTTTTGGACCGGCGACTGAGCCGTCTTTGGTCACCTGGCCGATGATCATGATTGGGATGTTGGTTTGTTTGGCACATTGGAGGAGGAGATTGGTAACGTAGCGAACAACATTTGGATTACCAGCCGCGCCATCGAGATCCAAAGAATTGACGGTTTGGATGGAATCGATAATCGCCAAAATCGGTTTTTCTTTTTCAATGCTGGAAATGATGGTTTCCACCGGTTCCACTTCCAAATATTTAACTCGATCAAATTTTTTCCCCAGTCGTTCAAAACGAGTCGCAAGTTGCCCAGCCGATTCCTCGCCAGAAATATAAAGCACAAACCCACCTAAGTCTCCCTCTCCTGTCGCCGCGACGGGGGAGGGCGGGGGTGGGGGAAGCAAGGTCGCAATCTGGGCCACCAATGTCGATTTACCAACCCCCGGTTCGCCTGAAAGTAAAATGAGCGAGCCGGGAACAATCCCGCCACCGAGTACTCGATCAACTTCGGCTTCGCCACTTGAGATGCGGGCTTGGGCTAAGGATTTTTCTTGCGATAACAAAACTCCGGTTTTGCCGGTTGGTTTTGATTTTGAATTTTTATGAGAAATAATTTCGGATTCGTCCGATTCTTTGAGTGTCCCCCAGCCTTGACATTCGGTACAGCGACCGGACCATTTGGGGAATTGGGCGTCGCATTTGGTGCAGGCAAACATAAAAATTAAAAACAGTATTTTTGCGACTGAAAATGCATCCAGTCTTTTACATTATTCCATTCTCCACCCCAACGAATTCCACTGTCTTTGAATATTTGAATAAAACCAATAGGAATATCATAAGGAGCTGCTGATCGACAGACTGTAGCACAATCATCTCCACCAATGCAGGAACAGGGGGTTTGAGATCGTTCTTCTTCGGTCATACTCCCCCAATTGTCTGGTCGACATTCGGCCTTGCAGTTGGGATTAGTGTCGGGATTAATATCTAAAGCTATACCAAAAGCATGTGGGCTTAAATATTTTTGACTATTTTTATTACAGCGCCAATTAAAGGTGCCACCGGCCGAGCTGCGAGTAAGATCATAAGTTGTGCGAGTGGCATCAATGGCGTCAAAGGCTTTTTGATAATCTTCAACCACCAATTCATGAACCATATAAGTTCGACCCCTAAAAGTTACGGGTTTTAAACGGGCAGCGACTTCAGCTTCGGTTTTACCAAAAGTGTTTAATAAACAATCTTGTTGAGTACTTATACCAAACAAAGATTCTCCGGCCGAACAAGGACCGTTGTCAGCAAAGGTGGTTACGGCGCTTTCATAAGCAATGCCAGATTGTATTTTTATGTTAAGAGCGTCAAAAGAAATTAGCCCCGGACTTACCGTAGATAAAATAATAAAGACACTAAACAAAAGTACCAGACCAGTAAGCGCATTGGTCATTCTTTTTTTGGCCTCACTCATCTCACCGCCGCCACGAGAGATAACATATTGTATTCCGCCGATCATGATCATTAAAACGGCAAAAATTCCACCAATACTTAAAAGAAATTGATAAAGCCCGTTAATGTATTCACCAAGCCAGTTGATTTCCAAATAGCCGTTTTCCGATATTACTTCGGAGAAAGAAACGGTTGGGATATTGACACTAAGAACTGGTTTTTCGTAAGTGGTAGAACCCAAGATGGGGACCAAGGCTGACCCTGGCGAAACGGTGGTGGCTGGAATTGTTGTGGTGGCAGCCGGGGACATTACAGCTGTTCCGCAGGCTCCGGCGTTAGGAAACCAGGTATTCCCACTGTAAAGATGTTCTCCCAAATTGTTTACGGCATTTGCGCATTCATTTTGGCAATCCAGTTCCGTGATGGCCGCCCCAGGTATGCAATTACGACCAGATATACAGCCACAATAATAGTCTACAGCCTTAACCGAAGTTAGAGGAAACAAAAAAAAGAAACTTAGAAAAAAAATTGCGATTTTTTTGTAACCGGTCATAAAGTTATTGGTTGTTTATTTTTGTCCGTACTAAAGACAAAAGCTCCTCGGCTGTTAAGGAGCCGGTAATGCGTTCATCGCCAATGAAGATGGTTGGCACAGCGGTTATTTGTAAAGCCAAGGCTTCTTCCAAATCTTTCTCTACCAATGGTAAGGTTTCTTGGTTTTCAAAACACTGACTGAATTTTTCCTTATCAAGACCAAGTTCTTGGGCCAGAGCAGGAAAGAGTTCGTTAGATAAAATTATTTGTTTATCAAAAAGAATATCGTGAAATTCCCAAAATTTACCTTGATTGTCGGCACAACGGGCGGCGATGGCACTGGGTGTAGCCAAATCGTGAACAGAATCATTCGGCATATCCTTCCAAACTACCTGAATTTCCGGCACCGTGCGGATTAGAACGTCTAAGGCAGCGGACAGATCTTTACAGGATTCGCATTGGTAATCACCAAATTCAACAATAGTTAATTTTGGTTGGCTGGCACCTTTTTTTGGGTTAACAAAAGTTACGGTGGGAGCGGCGATAGTTGTAATAGTTGTTAGACTTTTTGGTTTATCTTTTTCGGGTGTCCAAACTGGACGCAAGTGTAAATAAAAGAAAAGAAAAATTATGGCGGTTAAAAAGGTAATTACCAGTAAGGTGAGCCAACGATGCTGTACGTGCATAAAAGTGGTTTTTGCAATTTGATCAATTCCAAACGACCGGTTAATGAATCGGTAAAGAATAAGGAGGTGTTGTCATCGGATAGTGAAAGGTTACTCATGGAAACATTTTCAGCCGGTCTGGCTATTAAAGAAGATTTTCCGGAGGCTAGGTTTATAAGATAAAGATCGTCCGGAACTCGAGCGGCCAGAACCGGTTGTAAACCCCAGTTGTCTTCCATTTGTTGAGGAACGGCACAATAGGCCGTTGTGTCATCGGCAAAAGTGCATTTATTGACCCAGGTGTTTAAGCCAAGCGTGCGACGTTCATCACCAAAGGTAGAAAGATTGCCGGAAACAGCCCAAAGTAAAGGTCGATAGTTGCTGTACTCACCAGCAACTGAGTAGAGAAGAGTGCTACCTCGCGGACTCCAGGTAGATTCAAAACCCATACCTTCCACAGTTAGACCGTCGAAATTTTCATGATTTTTACCGATCGGAATAATCATTTTTGAACTCAAGCTTGTTTGGCTACTAGCTGTGTCGGAAAAAGCAATAATTTGATCGGTCGGAGAAGGGTTGATTTGGACCTTATCGGCGTTGTCGCCAAGGGCTTGAACAACTTGAGTTTGTGAACCGTCATCGTTCGAGACAATCAAACCTCGATTGTCAGGATCAAGGCCGATACTTTTAGAAATTATTTCATCGGTGGTTGGCGAGAAAGAAAAATCTTCCCAATGTTTTGGCAGAGTGACTTGAACTTCTGAGACAAAATCATAAATTATGTTTGAACCGTCCGGAAATTCAATTACAGCTTTTTCGTTATCTTGATTCCAAGCCACGCTTTCAACGTCGGGGAATTGTTTGTTGGATAATCGAGTCGGTGTGCCGTCGGTGGCCATAGAATAAAAACGACCGTCACTATTGTCGTAATAATTGGCACCAAGACCATCGGCGGAAGTGGTAACTTCGGAAACAGCCGTGGCCGTTAAAACCGTGACTTGGGTCAAACCGCCTCTAGCCACTTCATCGGCTTCGGGTAAGGCTTCAGTACCGGTTGGTTTGGTGATAACCACAGACGGCCGACCGGTTCCGGCTGTTGGCAGGCCGCCACCGATTGGGGCTACGTTGGCGACATTTGTTCCAGCTGGCTGTTTGGGAGCTAAAAATACAAAATATAATAGTACTCCTATGCCAATTACGGAAATAAGAAAAGAATAACCAGCAAAATTTTTTTATTTCTTTCCGAGAGATTTGGAAGCATCATAATAAGTTTTTTTGTTTAGGTTTTAGAAGACGGAAATGCCAAGAAAGTTTAAGGCGGCAAAAATTCCGCCACCCACAAGAATAAAGGGTAAAAGAAACTGGAGTAATGCTAGGGAAAATATTATAACTATTGCCCCAATGACCAGTATATCTACGATTACCAATAATGCGTGAAGGATTCTTGGCCCGACAATTTTTGGCATAGGAATAGGTTCCCAATCCAAGGCTGGAAAAATAAAACTTTTACCATGTTTAATATAGTGTCCCCAAACCATTTGGGCGTTTAGGTCGGTTAAGGTTACGGCGTACATAAAAATAGTGACAAGGGTCGAAACACCAACTGTTCCGGCGTCAAAAGCATTACCGATACTTTGAGCTAATTCTTCAACCCCACGTCTGGCTATTTTTGTGAGAAACTTTTTGGCTTGTTTTTGAGTTTTGCTACGGACTTCATCCATGGCTTTATTAGCACCACTTTCTTCAAGAATTTTTTCTTTAAGTCGGCTTTTTTGCTGTCCGGCAAGAAGTTGGGCTTGTCTGACTGATTCGTTTTGTTGATCGGCTTGTTGATCGGCTTTGATTGGATTTGGTGGTTGTTCCGGCGAGTCTGAGGGTTGATCGGCTTTTTGTTCAGAGTCAGTTGACCCACTTTGTTGGTCTCCCACGAGATTTTTTTGAATCATTGAACTGCCCATTCCCAAAAGTTGACTGCTAAGATAGCCACGAGGTTTAATCCCTCTTTCTTCTAATTCTTGAGCCATGAAATTACTAAGGGCTAGATTGGTTCGAGTTTTGCTTTCAAATTTTTTTTGAGTTCCTTCTAGACTGGAAATTAAAGAATCAGAAAGCCTACCGCGTTTGTTTCGGGCGTTGGTTTCGTCTAGCCGGTTTTTCCTCCCAATTTCTTCAGTTGATAATCCTCCGTCAGCCATAATTTATTTTTTCTTGCCGATTGTCCAAGTTTGTTTTTTGTCCAGTTGAAGGGATGAAGCTTTTGGGTGTGAGATGATGAACGAGGCTAATAAAGTTTCGATTTCTGTTTGGATAAGTCTTCTGATCTCTCGAGCCCGCAGTTTGCTTAGGTTGGCGCGAGCGGCCAGTTCGAATGACACATTTTTTTCAAAAGATAAACTGATACTTTGTTTTTTTAAACGTTCGACTAATTCGGATAGTTGTTTTTCGGCAATGGCCCGATAATTAGTCTCGTCGAGCTGTCGAAAAATACAAATTCGGTCGAGGCGATTAATCAGCTCGGGTCGGAATTTTTCTTCCAGTTCTTTTCTAAGGGTTTCTGCTAACATTATAGCACGTTCAGCCTCGTTTGTAGCGAAACCCAGACCGCCGCCTTCGAGTTTTTCGGAACCATGATTGGTGGTGAGGATAACGACCGATTGACGAAAGGAAATTGGGCGACCAGTAGCATCGGTAATTTCGCCATTTTCCATTATTTGTAGGAGTAAATTTTGCACGTCGGGATGAGCCTTTTCGATTTCATCAAAAAGCACAACTGAAGCTGGCCGCTGTTTGACTGAATCGGTAAGTTTGGCTGATTCGCGATAGCCGACATAACCAGCTGGCGAGCCAAGAAGTTTGGAAACGGCGTAACCTTCAGCAAATTCCGACATGTCGAGACGAATCAAAGCCTTGTGATCAGCAAAAACCACATCGGCCAAAGCCTTGGCGAGTTCAGATTTACCGACACCCGAAGGACCTAAAAAGAGCAGGGCAGCCAACGGTCGGTTGCCTTCAGAGATGCCGGTTTTGGCTCGTCTGATGGCATCGGCTACCAGTTTTACGGCTTCTGGTTGGCCAATGACTCGGGTTGTTAGTTCAGTTTCAAGATTCGTCAGACGTTTTCTTTCATCAGCTTCGAGTAGGGAAAAGGGAATGTTGGTGGTTCTGGCCATGACTTCAATTATATCTTTGGTCGTGACGAGACCGAGCAGGGAAGCATTTTTAATATTTTTTAAAAGTTTTTCTTGAGCTAAAAGTTTTTGTTCTGCTTGTTTGAGTTCAAGGGCGTTTTCATATTGTTCGCTGCGAATAGCTGTTTCTTTTTCTTGTTCGAGTTTTTCTTGTTCGATTTTTAGAACCCTAATTTCGTCGGCTGTTGAACGAGTGGCCGTGCGAACTCGAACGGCTGCAGCGGCTTCGTCGACTAAATCGATGGCTTTGTCTGGGAGTCTTTTATTTGGCATGAAGCGAACCGATAAATCGACAGCGGCGAGCAGCGCCTCCGGTTGAATTTTCATTTGATGAAATTTTTCGTAAGAAGCCGCTAGACCTTGGAGGACTTGAAGGGCTTCGGCCGGTGTCGGTTCTTCAATCATGACTGGTTGAAAACGACGTTCCAAGGCGGCGTCGTTTTCGATGTGTTTTTTAAACTCAGCCGGCGTGGTGGCGCCAATACAACGAAGACTGCCGCGAGCCAGAGATGGTTTTAGCAAGTTGGCCGCATCGAGGGAACCAGAGGCTGAGCCGGCGCCGATGATGGTGTGCAGTTCGTCAACAAATAAAATAATTCGGTCATCTTTTTCCACGTCCTCAAGAATCTCTTTTAACCGACCTTCAAAATCGCCACGATAAATAGCCCCGGCGACCAAAAGTCCAAGATCGAGAGTAAAAATTCGCTTGCCTTGCAAGGCTGGCGGCACCAAACCCTCGGAGATTTTTTTAGCCAAACCCTCAACGATGGCAGTTTTGCCGACACCAGGTTCGCCTAAAAGCAAAGGATTATTTTTTGTCTTGCGACAAAGAATTTCCATCACCCGAAGAATTTCTTTTTCGCGACCAATGACCGGATCGATGGTTTTTTGAGTTTCGCGTGAAGTAAGATCACGGCCAAAATAATCAAGCGCCGGCGTTTTACTATTTTTTTGTTCAGAGGTTAAAGAATTGTCGGTCGGATCATCGTGATCGGCCATCATTTGTGGAAATTGATTTTCGTTTCGTACTATTTCTGTCAATTCAGGAAATTTGGAAGCACTTTTTAAAACCGAATCAAGGCCGCGTTTAATAATAGCAACATCAATTTTATTTTGTGAGAAGAATTTTTGTAAGATTGAATCGTTGGCTTCCAGAAGGCCGGTTAACAAATGTTCGGTGCCGACGTAAGGGTGTTTGTGTGAGCTGGCTGTAAGCACCGCTTTTTCAATGGCTCGTTTGGAATTTTCGGCCAAGGTTGGGTTTTGAGGATTGCTGATGTTGGTTGATGGCTTTTCTGGGATAAAATTTTTAATCATCTCCGAAGTGATTTTGTTTTTATTCAAAACCTCGGCCCCCATAGAACCTTTTTCTACTGACAAAGCAAAAAGTAAATGTTCGGGTCGAATTTCCACATCACCAAGCTCAACCGTCAGCACCAAGGCGCGGGTTAAAACGTTTTTAAGGTGAGAAGTGAATTTATCGACTATTTGCATAATGAAGTGCGAATTTTGGCGAATATACGAATATGCGAATAATCGCTTGTTGGGTTACTTCCCCCACCCCAGCCCTCCCCCCGTACGCGGCGTACAGGAGAGGGAGAATACTTTTTTTGGGTTACTTCGCACACAATTAATTAAAAAACTGAATCTCCCTCCTTCGCATGCCTCATGCGGGGGAGGGTTGGGGTGGGGGCTCAATTACCCATCTTCCTCAACCTCGCAATCCGCTCTTCAATCGGCGGATGGGTGCTAAACCATTGTTCGAATTTTTTGGTGACTTTTGGGTCGAAGGGATTGGCTAAAAATAAATGGGCGGTGGCATGATTGGCTTTTTTTAGTGGTTGATCGTAGTCGGCGATTTTTTGCAGAGCTGAAGCTAGGCCTTCTGGATAGCGGGTGAGCAGGGCACCGGAAGCATCGGCTAAATATTCGCGACTGCGGCTGATGGCCAGTTTTAAAAGTTCGGCGAGGATAGGTGAGAGGATGGCTAAGACTAAGCCGATGAGCATAAGTACAAGTTGAGCCTGGCCGTTGTCATTATTGCTGCGACGATCTTTGAACCACATTGAACGAACTAAAATATCGGAGAGCAGCATAACCGTGCCGACTAAAACCACGACAATGGTCATGACCCGAATATCGAAATTTTTTATGTGGGCGAGTTCGTGGGCCAGGACACCTTCAAGTTCGGTTTTGTTCATGGTTTGTAATAATCCGGAAGTGACAGCGATTGAGGCGTGGGCTGGATCTCGACCGGTGGCGAAAGCATTCGGCGAAGGGTCGTCAATAATAAAAACTTTTGGTGCCAGTAATCCGGAGGCAATAGATAAATTTTCGACAGTGTTGTAAAGATTGGGATTGTCTTTCCTTTCCACTTGTTTGGCACCCGAAGTGGCTAGAGCCACTGCGTCACCTTTGTAATAACCAACCAAGTTCATAACCGTGGCCACCATAACTGCAAAAATAATGCCACCGCTGGCACTATCAATTTGCTGACCCAAGGCCCAACCAACGGCAATAATGACGGTGGTAAAAATGACAATGAGTACGACAGTTTTTCGTTTGTTGGCAGTGATGTCGTTGTACATAGTTGTTTTGGTTGGAGGGGATAGGGGAAAGGGGAGAGGGAAGGAAATTTATTGTTAGGTATTGGTTGGGTTGGTTGTCTTGAACTGTGATTTCAATGATTGACTGATGGACTATGATTTGGATTTGGGTTGGCTGAAAAAATAATCAATTAAAAACAATCATCATTTTAATCATTAAATCAGTGAAATCAGAGTTCAAGACAAATAAAACAATCGAGCTACCATCCCTATCCCCTTTCCCCTATCCCCTCGATTCCAACCACCGCCATTAAAACTTAACCACCGGCGCTTCGTTAACCACATCTGGGGCATCGTAAAATTCGCGTTTGGTGAAGCCGAGCATGTTGGCGACTAGGTTGGTTGGGAAGACTTGGAGTTTGGTGTTGAAGTCGCGGACGTTGCCGTTGTAAAACCTGCGAGCGGCTTGGATTTTGTCTTCGGAATCAGTTAGGTTGTTTTGTAGATCAAGAAAGTTGGTGGAGGCTTGGAGTTGTGGGTAGTTTTCTGAAACCGCAAAAAGAGATTTTAAGGTTTGGGAAAGCATGTTTTCAGCTTCGGCGTGTTCGGTCATGGTTTTCGCACCCATAGCGGCTGTCCGAGCTTCGGTAACTTTGGTAAAGACGCTATCCTCATGTCTGGCGTAACCTTTGACAGTTTCCACCAAGTTGGGGATAAGATCGTAACGACGTTTGAGTTGAACTTCGATATCAGACCAAGCTTCTTCGACCCGGTTTCTTAGGCCAATAAGACCGTTGTAGACGAAAATGAACCAAATGGCGACTAGTAATAAAACGCCAGGCAGGATGAAAAAAATAGGCATAGAGGTGGGTTTTTTAAAAGATTTTTAGTATAATCTATTTACGTCAATTTTAGGGGTTTTTAATCATTAAGTCAATCAGATGTTAAATTAATTAATCTGGTTTGAAGTAAAAACTATGTCTAAGATAACAAAAACTGAGGATGCCCGAGGACAGGTAGTTGAAGCATTAAAAAAAGAATATTTCCAACGAATTGAAGATAGCACACCGCCGGAAGTTAAAGATAATTTTATTTTTGATCTAACTAATAAAAAAGCCTTTAAAATTCATTTGAACAAAGCTAGAGTGGCGGAGTGGCATTTGTGGGAATGGTTTAAAGTTTATCAACACGAGGCCGTGGTCTCCACCGGTGGTATCCGGGGGGCGCAAAACATTAGTTATCCTTGGGATGCTAGGTTTCCTTTGAACCAGTTGGGAGTAGCTTTGGCTACTATAGGTAAGGCCATGGTGCTTAAAGAAGAACTGCCAAATAAAATTATCCATAAAATGTGTTCCGGCGAGGTAAGATATAACACCGGTACTTATATGGAAATTATCAGCCGGATTCAAGCGGCTCAAGGTATAATTACTCACACACCAACCAATCAACAAAGAACTTCAATTTGGATGACCTCTTTTTTAATTTTTATGCTTGATTATGACGGCGGTGAGTATGTGACCAGCAGTCATGCTATAAGTTCTAAAATCGCCACGAAAGATTTAGATAATCAAGGCAGTCAGTTTGTGCCCGAGATGTCAGCAAAATTTGTTAAAAAAATTGAACAGATTTTAATTCAAGCAGAAACCGAAGGCTTTGATATTGAATTAGAGGCCATTGATTCGCCATTGATTGTGCCCGCTGAAGACGGCTATAAATTATATTTGAAATATTTAAAAAACGGTGTGGCCACTCCTCAAGGTTTGGTTTTGGTTAAAAAACAAATAAATCAAGGATTTAAACTGATGCTAGAAACTGTTGGCGGTTGCATGTTTAATATCATGAAAGATTTATTTGAACATTTGGAAATTTACCAAGCTTTTGATTTTAATAATACCGAGGAGGATCCGTTTTTTCACGGTGTCGGTAAAACCATGTTTAATCCAATTAAAAAGAAGGTGGAATTTTTTGATTGGGGCTGCGATGTTACAATCGATGAAGTGATATTGACATTAGGATATGAAAAATTATTGGCCGATAAAGAACCGGGTTATGCAGTGTTAATGACTGATCCGGACGGCGATCGATTAGTGATTGGCCAGGTGGAAACCGTTAGTCGAAAATCAATTTTGGAAAAATTAGGTATCAGCTACTTTGTTATAAACGAGGAAAAAATTTTTGTCCGTTATTCACCCAATCAGTCTTTTCTTTTAATTTTAAATTATTACACTCAGCAACTGAAAGAGACTGGTTTATGGAACAATCATCCCAGGTTCTTGGTTACCACTACGCCTTCCGCTGCCACCTGGGTGGAGTGGGCAGAGAAAAACAAAGTGGCCGTGATTAACGTTCCGGTTGGTTTTAAAGAGATCGCCAGCATTATAAAAAAAGTGGAAGAACAAATGACTGAAAGTCCTGATAAAAATGTGGAAATTCATGATATTTATGGAAATTTGATTGATTTGGGGAAAAACCCTCGATTAGTTTTTGCCGGCGAGGAGAGTGGCGGAATGATCATCGGGCCGGAGGAATTAATTAAAAGTGCCGCGGGCCGAACAGCCTTGTCAATGCGAGAAAAGAGCGCAGCCGAAGCTTCGGTGATCGCCACTATTATGGCCGCTTATTTATTTAAAGAGAAAAAGTTTTTATCTGAGTATTTTAAGGAGACGCTTGATAAGTTTGATATTAAATGGTTTTTTGATTTACGCATTGAAAGAAAATTATATAATGACTGTAATCCCAATCCAGAAATGTTGAAACAAGAAAAGACGGCCGGCGAAGCGGTCCGTGATAAGATTGATAATTTTTTCTTAAGCATTGCCTTGTCAATAAGATTGGGGAAGATTGATTTGCTAACAGCTAAGGAAATTTTGGTTGAGGCTTTACCTGAAGTTGATTTTAGTAAATTAGAAAATGTCTATTTTGTCGGAGATGGTACTTATTTTCGTTTTAACGATAAATTTGTAGAGATTAGGAAATCGGGCACAGATGCGGTGATTAAATGTTATTTTTGCGGGGCTAATTATCAAGAAGCCACTACGGTTGCCAGGGCGATTATCAATTATTCCGGTGAGATGACACCAAAGTTTAAGGCAGCGATTGATCTGGAAATATATTCGAACTGTCAGCAGTTGGGTTTAGAAATATTATGGGAATTTCAAAGAACACCTTAAGGTCAGTTTTGTCAGAGAAAAAATCGTCAATCATCAATTGACGTTTTTTTTATCACTTCATAAACCATCGGCACCAAAAATTTTTTATAATCTTTCGGTTTCAATCGAACCGCTGTTCCTGAAACGGGGAAGTGTTCGCGTTTCTCGTCAACCACTACATTTTCCGCACCCAGTGCTCGGCTCAAAAGTTCGCCATATTTTTCGCTCGAGAAAACATGGGTAATCGGTTCACGAACCACTCTTTTAACGTAAGCGATATTTTTTTGGGCAATACTTGGATCTTTTCCTCGTTCGGTTGGAGCTCTTCGGCCTTCGATAACTTTAATTGTTGGATAAAGCGTTCGAAGCCAACCAACTCGTTTTTTTAATGAGATTTTAATGTTTTTTGGCGCTCGATAAACTAAAACAATGACTTTATCCATTTTTTTTAAGGCTTTTTCAATCAAAAACTGATGGCCTTTATGCAAAGGCGCAAATTTTCCGACAATCAGACCGATTTTTAGTTTTTTTTGGCCACTTTTCATAAACGCTTATTTATCGTACAATATCAAAGCGTTATTCCCAAATGTTTTTTCTCAGATTTGTAATGAGCTCGGTAAAAGTTTGTTCGATTTTCGAAAACATTTTAAAAAATAAGGGAATAATGCTTTTTAGGCTTATGTTTCTAACTATACTCCTTTTCCTTTTAGTTCTCTCACTCCTGGTTTTTGTTCACGAACTCGGTCATTTTGCCACAGCCAAAAAACTTGGCATGAAAGTCGACGAATTTGGTTTTGGCTTTCCACCGCGGGCTTTTGGTTTTTTTAAGGAAAAATTTGAAGAGAAAAAACTTATAAAAGAAAAGGAAGAGATTTTGGTGGAGGACGAAGTGATTGTGAGCCCTTCGACTTCGTTGGACTCCGCTCAGGGTCTTCGAGGGGATGAAGTGCTCAAAGAAACCATTACCGATGTCATTCAAGACACAGTGGAGGTTCGCCAAGTTTCTCGTTGGCGGTTTGTTTGGGGAAGCAGGGAAGAACATCCAGATCAAACCATTTATTCCATCAATTGGATTCCGGTTGGCGGGTTTGTAAAAATTCATGGCGAATCGGGCGAGGAAAAAGAGGACTCAACAAGTTTTTCCAATCGGCCAATCTGGCAACGGTTTATTGTTTTGATCGCCGGCGTGGTCATGAATTTTCTTTTTGCTGTGGCTCTCCTTTCAGTCGGTTTCGCCTTAGGTTTGCCAACGGTGGTTGATGAAAGCGTCTCGACCAGTGCTCGTTTGACTGATGAAAAAATTCAGGTTATGAGCGTGGCCCCGGAAAGTCCGGCGGCTCGAGCCGGTATTGAATCGGCCGATGAGATTCTTTCCATCGATGATAAGGTTTTCACCTCCTCAACCGAGGCCAGAGATTATATTAAAAGCCAGGCAGGTAATGAGGTTAAATTTTTATTGAAACGCGGCGATGATTCGATTACCGCTTCAGCCACGGCCGAGCTGCTGCCAACTTATAATGAAAAAGCTATCGGTGTCGGTTTGGTTAAAACCGCTCTGGTTTCCTATCCTTGGTATTTGGCAGTCTTCAAAGGTTTTGAGGCAACGTTTGTTTTCACTTGGGAAGTTCTTAAGGCTTTTGGCAATCTCCTTTGGAACTTAGTCGTTCATCAATCAGTCGCCATGGATTTGGCTGGTCCGGTTGGTATTGCTGTCATGACCGGTGAAGCGGCCGGTCTTGGCTTCGTCTATTTATTGCAATTCGCCGCCATTCTTTCGATCAACTTGGCTGTAGTAAACATTTTGCCATTCCCAGCTCTCGACGGTGGACGAATTCTGTTTTTGATCGTTGAAAAAATTCGTGGTCGAGCGATTAATGAAAAAATGGAAATTTTGATGCACAATTTAGGTTTTGCCATTTTGCTGCTCTTAGTAGCTTTTGTCACTTATCGAGATTTGGCGAAGTTTGGCGGACGAATTGTTGGGGCAGTGAGAAATTTGGTGGGGGTTTAAAATATGCCAAGAGAAAATGAAAAAATTGAAATTCCAGGGCCAGAAGTTGTTGCGAAAGTTCCAGAAAGGAAAGTAGTGGCTGACAGATTAGAAACAGCTCGTGAAACTAGGCCTCTTAAATCGTTCGGTGAAAGTGAAGTTGTCGAAGCTTTGGAAACCGCACAGACTTTGGCTGAACCAACTGGAACCGCCATGACCTTAAAAAGAAATGAAGAAACGAAAAAATATTTAGAAAGGTATTTACCAGAATATTTAAAACAGCCAGCCATAAGCGGAATTCTAATAAACAAAGCCATCGATTTATTTTTTCGAATGAAAGAAAAAATCGGTTCCTTCGAGGTTGAAGGTCGAGAAAATATTCCAGCCGAAGGTCCTTTCCTGATTGTCTGTAATCATCGCGGTGGGGAAACGGGAAAAATTTTGGCACTATTTGGTGATAAAAAAGTTCATATTTCCGCCGGCGAAGAATTAAATTTTAAACGATCAGAATTTAGAGCTAAATTATTAAAAAAAATAGGCATGTTGCCGGTAAAAGAATCGTTGTCTAATTTGGACGATGAAGCCAAAAAAGATTTGTTGGAAAGAGTTCCGGCTCGTTCCCGGGCGGGTTATGAAAAAGTTTTAGCCAGAGAAAGTTTGCCTTTTAATAGAGAATTTATTAGATCGGCAGTAGCGGCTTTGCTAAAAGGCGAACCGGTGGTAATTTTTCCTGAGGGTTTGTTTACTTATGAAGGGGATAATTTACGTCAGGCTTATGGTGGTTGGGAATTAATCGTTCGAGAATATAAACGAGTGACCGGTGAAGACTTACCTCTTTTGCCAGTTGGTCTTACAAAAAACACCGCTTCCGTTGGCTCGGTTATTTCCTTGGCCGAAGTCCAGGATACTAACGGTTTGATGAGAAAAATTGCCGAATTATTACCAGAAAATATGCGTGGAGTGTATAAAGAATAAAAACTATGAAATCTAAATTTGAAGAACTTAAAAAAACTTTTGAGGCCACCTTGGCTGATCTTAAAGACGGCGTCGATTTGGAGGAAATCAAAAATAAATTTCTGGGGCGCAAGGGCCACCTGGCTTTGCTTATGAAGGAAATGGCCGAGCTGGCTGATGATGAACGAAAGGAAATTGGTAAGTTTGCCAATGTCATCAAGTCAGGCATGGAAGCAGGTTTTGCCAAGGCCGAAGCGGCTCGTCGAGTCTCTCAAGTTTTTGAAGGCGAATGGCTCGACGTTACCGAACCAATTTTTCCGGCTGAAGGTCGTGGTCATCTTCATCCGATAACCCAAATCACCGAGGAACTTGAAGATCTGTTTGCTTCCATGGGTTTTATGGTTCTCGATGGACCAGAACTTGAAAGTGACTTTTACAATTTTACCGCGCTGAATATTCCGCCAACTCATCCAGCCCGCGACATGCAGGATTCGTTTTACATCAAAGACTATCCAGATCAGGTGATGCGCACTCAAACTTCGCCAGTTCAAGTTCGGGCCATGCAAAAATATGGCGCGCCGATTCGGGTGATTGTGCCAGGTCGCTGTTTCCGTAACGAGGCGACCGATGCCCGTCACGAACACACTTTTTATCAACTTGAGGGTTTAATGGTTGATAAGGAGATTAATCTTGGTCACATGAAAGGTGTGCTCGAAGAAGTGGCTAAACATTTATTTGGACCAGAAGCCAAAACTCGTCTTCGGCCAAAATTTTATCCGTTTGTCGAGCCTGGTATGCGCGGGGAAGTGACTTGTTTTCTTTGCCAAGGTCAAGGTTGCCGAGTTTGCAAAAAAACCGGTTGGCTGGAAGTGCTCGGTGCTGGTTTGGTCCATCCGACAGTTCTAAAAGAAGGCGGGGTTGATCCGGAAAAATATCAAGGTTTTGCTTTTGGTTTCGGTTTGTCTCGCCTAGCCATGTTGAAATATGCAATTGACGATGCTCGGTTGATGCAAGGTGGAGATGAAAGGTTTTTGAGGCAGTTTTGATCCCCTCACCCCAACCCTCTCCCGCCGAGAGGGAGAATCCTTTTTAATCTGTCATCCCGAGTCAAAGAGGGATCTCGCCTCGTTATCCAAAAAAATAAATTAAAATTAAAAAACCATCTTCAGTAATACTCCCTCCCTCGTATGCCACATACGGGGGAGGAAGGCTGGCTGTGCCCACCATAGCTCGCCTCGAGCGACGGTGGGGGTGGGGGAAGAATATGTTACTCTCAAAAAAATGGTTACAAGATTTCGTGGAAATTCCAGCCAATCTTTCCGATCAAGATTTAGCCGAGCGTATCAGTGCTTGCACGGTTGAAGTCGAAGAAATTGTTTCACAAGCCGGGCCACTGGAAAAAATTGTGGTCGGAAAAATTTTGAGCGTTAATCCGCATCCAAATGCGGATAAGCTTCGGGTTTGCGAGGTTAATCTCGGAACGATCGATGACGCTCCGGTACAAATCGTTTGTGGTGGTTCAAATTTATCTGATGGTATGAAAGTTGCCGTCGCCACCGTCGGGGCCAAAGTAAAATGGCATGGTGAAGGTGAACTGGTGGAAATCGCCCCGACTAAACTTCGTGGTGTCGATTCATTCGGTATGATTTGTTCGGCCAACGAGATCGGTTTGGCAACTGGTCAAGAAGGTGAAAAAGAAATTGTTGATTTGAGTTATCTCGAGGTTGAACCGGGCACCTCTTTGGCCGAAGCTCTGAATTTAGATGACACAATTTTTGATGTCGACAATAAATCTTTGACTAATCGTCCGGATCTTTTTGGTCATCACGGCATGGCTCGAGAAATTTCAGCTTTACTTTCGACCAAGTTTTCGGAATTTGTGCCCAAAAAAATGTCTGGTGGCAAAGGTTTTTCTCTTTCGGTAAATGTCGAGGATCCCGAGCTCTGTCCGCGCTATATGGGTGTGGTCATCGATGGTCTCAAAGTCGCTCCATCACCCGATTGGTTGCAAAAACGTTTGTTCGCCGTTGGTATGCGTCCGATAAATAATTTGGTCGACGTCACAAATTACGTCATGCTCGAAATTGGCCAGTCACTTCATGCTTTTGATGCGAGTAAGTTAGAGAATTCTGGCCGTAAAGAAAAAACTGTCGAGATTGTTGTTAAACGAGCAACTGACAAAGAAAAATTTAAAACTTTGGATGGTCAGGAACACGAATTGAATTCGGACGTGCTCATGATTTGCGATGGAAAAAAGCCGGTGACTATGGCTGGGATTATGGGTGGACAGAATAGTGAGATCGATGAAAATACCACGACTGTCTTTTTGGAATCGGCAAACTTTAATTCCGCTTGCATCAGAAAAACTTCTCAAAAATTAGGTTTGCGCACTGAGGCTTCATTACGTTATGAAAAAAGTTTGGATCCAAATTTGGCTGAGCTGGCCCTGGCTCGAACTCTCGAATTGATTTTCGAATTGGTGCCGAGCGCGAAAATTGTTTCGCCAATTGTTGATGCCAGTAATTTTGAATTGAACCAAGGACCAATCGTTCTGTCGATCAAAAAATTAAATTCCAAATTAGGTTTTGAAATTGATCTTAAAGAAGCTGTTGGTATTCTTGAGCGCTTGGGTTTTGAAGTGAAAGAGAAGGCGGATGAATTATTGGTTAAAATTCCCAGCTGGCGGGCGACCAAAGATATTTCTATTGCCGAAGATTTGATCGAAGAAATCGCGCGAGTTTATGGTTACGAGAAAATTGTTTCTTCTTTACCAACGGCCGCTGTGGTTTCGCCAATCAAAGATCCGGTTCGCGAACTCTCAAGAAAAGTTCGTCACATTTTGGCTGAACGTTTCTTGTCGACCGAGACCTACAATTATTCTTTCGTGAGTCCGGTGACCTTGCTTCGAATGAAAGAAGAGCTGAAAGATTATATCGAGCTCGCCAACCCAGTCTCAAAAGAGCGGCCTTATCTCCGTCGTTGTTTAGCGACCAATCTTTTGGAAAATGTCGAAAAAAATCAAAAGTTTTCTGACACGGTGAGTTTATTCGAAGTCGGTTGCCGTTACATCTCTGAGTTGCCTGGTGAGGAAAGTGGTGAGGGAAAGGTTTTGCCTCGGCAGGATAATTGGTTGGGTTTGGCTTTTTCTAAGAAAGGTGACAGTCAACCATTTCGTGAAGTTAAACGAGCTCTCGGTGGTTTGCTCGAGGAATTGGGTTATGATTTTGAACTAAAAGCTCCAGAAGAAAAATTTGCCTGGGGTCATCCTTCACGTTTGGCCGAGATTTTTGTGGCCGATAAAATTGTTGGTTACTTATCAGAAGTTGATCCAGGTGTGGCGACTGATTTGGGTCTTGATTCGCGAACCGCAGTCGGCGAAATCAATCTGACTCATTTGGCCACCTTGCCCGTGCCAGAAAAAAAATACGAAAAAATTCCTGAGTTTCCTGATGTAAAACGCGATTTGGCTTTTATTGTTGCTCGCAGCACCGAATACTCGGTCCTAGAAAAATCTCTACAAAAAGTTTCTGAATTACTTCACAACATCGAACTCTTCGACATTTATCAAGGTAAGGGCATCGACCCAGATAAAAAGTCAGTGGCCATTCACCTAACTTTCCGGGCAACTGATCGAACTTTGTCTTCCGAAGAAGTTGGGGTTGAGATGGAAAAGTTAGTCACAGTGATAAACGACGAATTTTCTGGTATAATAAGATAAATTATTTTTAACCCCTAGGAGGTATGTTTCAATCACAAGATATTTTATATATCGTTTTGGCGTTTTGTGCTCTTTGGATAACAGCATTTATGTGCTGGCTCATTTGGCAGGTGGCCATGATCCTTAAGAATGTTAACGACACCATGACCGAGGCCCGAGAAAAAATGGCAAAAATCGAGGAAGCGATTACGGCCATACGTGGTAAATTTGAAAAGGCTACAGTCGGCTTATCTTTTTTAGGTGATGGTATTCGAAAATTGGTCGAATACGTTATTGAAAAGAAAGTTGAAAAAAAATCTAAAAAAATCGTTGACGCGGACGAACTTTAATTCGTTCCGTTTTAATTTCCAAAGGTATGACAAAACATCAAGTAAAAACCAAGACCAAAACTTCGACCGCGGTCGGTGTGGCCTTGCTCGCGGTGGCCGGTTTGGCTGCGGCTGCGGCTATTACCATGGCGGCTTTGCCACCAAAATTAGTCGTTAGTTTGTCTAATTCTGTAGTTTCTTCGACTGTTTCTAGGGGCGCAACCGCTGTAGACATGTTAGGAATTAATCTTTCCGCGGTTAGTGGTCCAGTTTTGGTGACTTCTTTAAAGTTCCATGTGGTTGGCGACGATGACGCTAGTTTTGCTGTGGTGGAAAATGATTTGTTGGCCACGGATTTTATTTCTTCCTGTTCGTTGTTTGATTCAAACGGTGTATTGGCCAGCGGACCAGAGGCGGTTGATAATACCGATACTTTGACTTTTGATGGTTTTACGATTGGTGTTGGTCGAGGAAAAACCAAAACTTATAAAGTTTCTTGTAATTTTACTAACACAGCAACTTCAGGATCAAACAATGATGCTTTTGCGGCTTACATGAATTGGGAAACCGATGTCGCAGCCGAAACAACATCAGGCTCGGCTTTAACTGGCAGAAGATTGGATATCGGTAACTCTGCCGATGCTGGAGTAAATCCTTATGGTAGTTTGGTAGCGGTTACAGTTGGGGATAGTGGTTCGATGGCCGCTTCACTTAATCCAGCCTCTCCGGCTTCAAATATAATTCTCGGTTCATCAAGCAATGTATTACTTGGAAGTTGGGACTTTACAGCTATCAATGAAGCTTTTGAAATTAATAGGTTGATGATTGCCAATTCAGGCGATGATGTGGTGGCCGATGTAGTTCGGGTTTCTTGTGTGGATGCTTCTGGAGCAACTACCGTCAGTTCTGGTTATCTTTCAAACGGTTTGGCTTTGTTTGCTAATTTGAACTGTTATGTTCCTAATAATAGTCAATCAACAATCTCGGTTTCTATCGACACCAACCAAGTTTCCTCAACTGGAGCCGCTTCTGGTGACACAATTCAGTTAAGTTTTGTTGATACTGATTTTGAAGCCGTCGGTTTAAGTTCCGGAGCATCTATCGAGGAAGGTGATCTGGCCACACCAGTAATTAATGCTAACGAAATGGTTCTTTACGAAACAAAACCAACAATTTCTTTGGCTAGCGGGTCGCCGGCTGGTAGCGGAATTCCTGGTTTAAACGAAGTTTTACGTTTTAATGTGGCAGCCGATTCACGTGGTGATGTAACCATGCACGAATTTACTTTTAAATTTAATACAATAGACAATGCCGGAAGTGGCTGGAACTGGTGTCATACTTCAAAATTACCAAGTATAGAATTGTACGACCTTAATGATTTATCAACTTCCCTGGTCCATACCTTGTCACAAGTGAACGGGTATTTGGCTAATGGTACTAGCTGTACGGCATTATCAGCAGACGGAGTAGAAGAGCCAATGGTTTATTGGCAAATAGGTTCACCTGCGTCGTCTCCGGTTGAAATTGCTGCTGGAAGTACAAAAACTTTTGCTTTGTATGTTGATACAATTAATGCGAGTTCAGTAAATGACGATTCTATAAGAGTTGATCTTCCGTCACAAGGAGAAATGGATGCCTTTGGTCTTTTCACGATCTACTGGCGAGGTGGAGTCAATGATGTAGGGGATGGAACTTATATCGATAGTCTGCCAGTCTACGGCGGTACGATTACTTACTAGTAAAAAGAAAAAACAGCGACTTTTACCAGTCGCTGTTTTTTAAATTCTATGATTCAAATCTGGCGTCACGATTTTTCTCGTCCTTTGAACGGACTATCCATTGATCGACCACGTCTTTGATATCAGTCGCATCAACCGTACCGCGTTTTTTGTTTTTGGAGGCGGTGTGGACTACACCCATGGCCGTGGCGTGATGGGAACGAGAAGACTCGATGGAAACTTTGGCCGAGGCTTCGTCGATAAGGTCGATGGCTTTGTCTGGGAGATATCGGCCTTTGATTTGTTTGTCTGATAGTTTGACGGCCGCTTCTAAGGCTTTGTCAGTAATTTTTACCCCGTGAAATTTTTCGTATTCCGGACGGAGAGTGGTGAGAATGGCCAAGGCTTGTTCAGGTGTTGGCTCGTCGACCAAAACCGGTTGGAAACGACGGTCAAGAGCTTGGTCGGGCCGGATAAATTCTGAATATTCCGTCCAGGTTGTCGCTCCAACCACTTGCAGATCGCCACGAGCCATGGCTGGTTTGAAGACGTCGCTCAGGTTGACCGAACCTTCGGCGCTGCCAACTCTGACCAGCATGTGAACTTCGTCGATGAAGAGAATGACCTCGCGAGACCGTTTTTCGAGCGACTCGATTAGTGTCCGAAGTCTGGTTTCCAGTTCGCCGCGATATTTAGTTTGTGACATGAGGGCGGTTAGGTCGAGCGAGAGAACTTTTTTGTTTTTAATTGACTCAGGGACATCGCCACTCACAATCAGTTGAGCCAGCCCGTGGACGATGGCCGTTTTACCGACGCCTGGCGCGCCGATTAGGAGTGGATTGTTTTTGGTTTTGCGGAGTAGAATATGGATGGTTCGTTCCACTTCAGCTTCGCGGCCGGCAAAAGCATCAAGTTTGCCCAGTCGAGCCAGTTCGGTTATGTCGGTGGTAAAAGTGCCACCGGATTGTTTGGGTGCCTTGCGGCTGTATTGTTTGGCTAGCAACAGAAGTCCGACGACGCCGGCTAGAATGGCGATGATGTATAATGTTTGTGTGTTCATAAAAGTGTCTTAGGACTCTCTCATTTGGCACATAACTTCGTCAAAACCTGAATTTTTTTGTTCAACGTATGTTGATACGTTTCACAAAAAAATTCAGGTCTTTCCTCGTTCTGTACTCAAATGAGAAAGTCCTATCCATTATAAAACAAATTTGTTTTTTGAGCTATGTGGGTTTTTCGTTTAATAAATTTTTGGTCTTTTTTTGTCCTCTGTTTGGTGGTCGGATATTTTGTTTGGCAACTTAATTGGTTAATAATCGGTTTGACGATCATTTTGACCGTTGGTTTGGTTTATTTGTCTTGTAGGAAATCAGTTTTTAAAAAATCTGACTGGGGCAAAATAAGTTTTTGGCGTTGGTGGTCGGGTTTTTTTATTTTGTTTGGCGATGGTTTAATTTTAAGATCGTGTATTTTGGCGCGAACCGACGAACCGTTAACCAGTCCTTGGTTGGTTTTGAGTCCAGCAATTTTTGTAATTTTTGCGACCGTGACTTGGTTGCTGTTTTTGCGATTTAGCCGGGAAGAGGATGAATTTGAAGATCTGTTTCTTCTGTCGGTTCACTTTTTTGTTGCTTTTTCTATCGCGACAATCGTTTATAAAATCGGTTTTGGTTTCGATCCATTCATTCACCGAGCGGCCGAAACAGTTTTGTCCAAACTTGGTGAGATTGAACCTAAGCAACTGCTTTATACCGGTCAATACGTAACGGTTGCGGCTTTGAGTTATTTGACGGGATTGGCTGTCTCGACAATTGATAAGTGGTTGGTGCCTGTTTTATCAGCCGCCAGTCTTCCGGCCGTGATGTTGGTTGGTTGGCGTGACGGTTATGGTTTGAAAGCGACGAAAAAATGGTTACCGGCTTTTTTAATCATTCCATTTTTACCTCTGGTTTTCACCGTACCCCACAATTTAGTTTTTCTTTACGGCTTGTGGATAATTTTTTTGTGGCCGGTAGCTCTTGAAAACCGAAAGGCCGTTTTTACTTTGCTCGGTCTGGGAGTTTTGTCCCTAGTAACTCATCCGCTGCTTGGTCTGCCACTGTTTTTGTTTACGATTTTTATTGCGGTTTGGACAAAATTAAAATCCGGACGAGTTCAAGTTTTAGTGGCTTTGATTTTTTTGATAATTTTAGCTGTGTCCTTACCAGCTTCATTTGCTTTAAAAAATAGCCTGGCCGGTTTGCCGGCTTTCGCTTCCTTAGATTTTTGGCATCGTCTAGATTTGTTCTACGGGCTTTTCCAAGATCCCTACAAACACGATTATTTTCCGATTCCGTCGTTTTGGCAGGTTCTTTATAAATATCGAATTTATTTACCGATCGTTTTGAGTGTTTCGGCTTTTGTCGGTGGTTTTGTGTTTTTATCAAAAGAGCTGAGGAGAAAAATTTGGCCGTTGTTTGTATTTGTTGTCGGAAGTCTAGTCGCCATATTTTTTACCAGTACCTTATTTGTCTTCAAAGACGTCATTTCTTACGAACAAAACGAATTTTCTTTGCGCTATTTGCAGTTTCTACCTTTTGTCGGCTGGCCGATTTTGATTTTGGTTTTAGATAAATTATTTTCTGGTAAAAAAACAACTTTTTATTTTTTAAGCCTGATATTTTCATTAATGATTTCGACGGCTTGGTATTTGAGCTACCCGCAAGACAATCCGAAAGTTGTCTTTTCCGGACCGAGCGTCAGTGCAGCCGACGTCGAGGCTGTTCGGTTTATCGAAGAGAGAAGTGCTGGAGAAAATTATTTGGTTCTGGCCAATCAAATGACCTCTGCAGCGGCTTTGCAAGAATTTGGTTTCGCCCACTATTTGTCGACCTCGTCGGGAGAGATTTTGTGGTATCCATTGCCGACCGGTGGGGAACTGTACGGATATTTTTCTGAGATGGCTTATGTGGAACCAAAACGTGAGACCATTGAAGCGGCGATGAATTTTGCTGGAGTTAAAAAAGGTTATTTTTTGGTCTCGAGTTATTGGCCTTATGCCGATTGGTTTGTTGAGCGAGCTCGTAAAGAGGCCGATAATTTGTTTTATACCAACAATAGTGATATTATAATTATCGAATATTTAATAAAATAGTTATGTCAAATGAAATGCAAGTTAAGACAAAAACTTCAACCAAAACTTTTGTCGCCCTGCTCGTTGTAGCCGGAGTTTTAACCGTGGCCGCGGCTTTTGCCATGGCCACCATTCCAACCGATTCGTTTTACAAAAAAGGTAAAATGATCCAACCTGGTTATAATGCCGCCGGTTATTCCACTCAAGGTTATTCCGCACCTGGCTATCAAGCTCCGGGTTATGTCGCTCCGGGTTACCAAGCCCCTGGTTATGTCGCGCCTGGCTACGTCGCTCCAGGTTACGTGGCGCCTGGTTATGTTGCTCCGGGTTATGTCGCGCCTGGTTATCAGCCATAGATTGGTAAGAAAAAATAAAAATAAAGCCCCTTCCGTTGGTGGGGGCTTTTTTGTTTAACTTACAACTTAAGATCTATATTTTTAAAATAAAAAAATAAAAAACCTCCGGATCCCGAGAGAGTTGGTGGGACAAGGAGGATTCGATGGTGGCGGTTGAAAATCTAGTCGGTCGGTGGTGTTAAATATACCCGGCCGTTTGTGTCGCAGAAACCGATCGCTGCTTCTTCTCCGACTCGTGCTATAAGCGCTTCGAGACTTGGATCCGAGTAGGTGATTCGACCGTTGTCGAAAGCTATCCATTTATCAAAATTAGTCGGAGCCATCGAGGTCGTTCTTGCGTGGGTTTCCAAAGCTTCAGAATTTTCTGTTCTGGCTAGATTCAGAAGACAGTGGCTTATTACCCGTTGCACCAGTCGTGTAAAATCTACGCACTGTGCGTTTATTAAAAGGGCACGAGGGACTTCTACGAGCGTCGTCGTATCGGCGCAGATGATAATGGTGCCTTTGTATAAGTGATCCAGAATTTGCAGTAGCTTCTGGTCAACCTCAAGAGCCAGAAGGGCTATTGGGGAGCAGGTCCTTATAATTTCAATTGCCTCCGTAAGGTTCCTGACGAATATGGGTTCGAACATGACACGTTTCGGATTTTTTGCATTCCTCGCATCCTGCTCTGTCCGAAAGTGAAAGGTAAGACTTTTGTCGAAGTCTGTGTCAGAGAGCACGAGGATTTTATATGGATTTGGTTTAGTTCCTTTCACGACTTCTCCTGTCACTTGCTGGTTTATGGATTCAAACTAAGGTTTAGTTATCATAGGTATTTCAAAAAGTCAAGGCCCCTTCCGTTGGCGGGGGCTTTTTGTTAAGCTGGTCGTAAGTTATGGAAAAATCACCCTTCGTTCACTTGCACGTCCACAGCCACTATTCGCTCCTCGAAGCCTTGCCTAAAACCAAGGCGCTCATTAAGGCTATGAAAGAGCGGAATATGGACACTTTTGCTTTAACTGACAACGGGGTCATGTATGGTGTCATCGATTTTTATCAGAAAATGAAGGACGAAGAGATGAAATTGATTGTTGGTTCGGATGTTTATTTGGCGGTTAACGGTCGTTTTCAAAAACGCGGCAAAATGGATGCTAAGCCGAGTCGTTTGGTTTTGCTGGCCGAGAATATGGTTGGTTACAACAGTTTGGTTCGACTTTCTTCGCAAAGTTTTATCGAAGGTTTTTATTATAAGCCGCGCCTGGATAAGGAACTTTTGAAAGAATTTTGTTTGGGCAAAGAACACGGTTTGATCGCCCTTTCTGGTGGACGCTTCGGTGATATTGATCAAGCTTTAACTAATGACAATATTGACGAGGCCAAGAGATTGATTGTTGAGTACGTCGAGATTTTTGGTCAGAATAATTTTTTCTTGGAACTTGTTGACCGTCCAGAAATTCCCGAGCAGGAAGCTAATAATGCCAAGTTGGCCGAACTTGGCAAAGAAATGGGAGTGCCAATCGTGGCCACCAAAAATGTTTTTTATTTGAAACCGCAGGATACTGAGGCTTGGAAAATTTTGCAGTGTGTTAAGGACGGTCGAACTCTTGAAGAATTCGATCGGGTGCAAACTTACGATTACGATGCTTCGCTGGTCGATGCTGAGTACATGATAAATCGCTTTAAGGATTTACCTGAGGCGATTGAGAACACGCGAAAGATTGCTGATCGTTGCGACGTGCATTTTGATTTGGGTAAATGGAATTTTCCGCATTTCGAGGTGCCGGACGGTTTGACTCACTTGGAGTATTTACGAAAGCGTGCCTTTGCCGAGTTGCCAAATAAGGTTGAGGCGGTAACTGAAGAAATGGTTAAGCGCATCGATTATGAACTTTCGGTTATTGAAATGAAAGGTTTTGCGCCTTACTTTTTAATCGTTTCCGACTATATCGAATGGGCGCGAGCTCACGGTATTATGACCACGACTCGTGGCTCGGCGGCTGGTTCGCTCGTCAGTTTTTCGATTGGTATTTCCACCGTCGATCCAATTAAATACAAATTACCTTTCGAACGTTTTTTAAATCCAGAACGTCCATCGGCACCTGATGTGGACGGTGACTTTGCGGATAACCGTCGTGACGAGATGTTGGCGTATGTTACGGAAAAATACGGTAAGGACAAGGTTGCCCAGATTTGTACTTTCGGCACCATGCTGGCTCGCGGCAGCATTCGCGATGTTGGTCGAGCTCTTGGTCACGAATATTCTTTTGTTGATGGAATTTCCAAAATGGTACCCATGGGCAGCCAGGGTTTTCCCATGACTTTAAAACGGGCGCTCGAGGAGGATGCGGATTTGAAAAAGAGATATGACACTGAACCTAATGTTCGTCGCCTCATAAACCTGGCTCAGCAAATTGAGGGTTGCGCTCGCCACGTTTCTGTTCACGCCGCTGGAGTAGTTTTTTCGCCGACCCCACTCACCGATTTCACTCCACTGCAAATTGAAACCAAGGAAGGGAAGATCATCACGCAATATGAAATGCACGCCGTGGAAGCGGCCGGTCTTTTGAAAATGGACTTTCTTGGTATTCGCAACTTATCGATTCTTGGTGATGCGGTGCGGATTATTCGCAAAACTAAAGGTGTCGATATTAAAACCGACAAAATCCCAGTTGATGACGCAAAAACTTTCGACCTTTTGGCTAGAGGTTTTACCATGGGAACTTTTCAGTTGAATGGTGACGGCATGACCAAGTATTTAATGGAACTGAAACCATCACGTATCCAAGATATCATGGTTATGGTGGCGCTTTATCGTCCAGGTCCAATTGAATCCATTCCCGAATACATCGCTCGAAAATACGATAGTTCACTCATCAAATACATGGATCCGCGTCTGGAAGAAATTCTGGATCAGTCTTACGGCGTCATCGTTTATCAAGACGATGTCATGCTTATTTCCATCAAACTCGCCGGTTACACTTGGCTCGAAGCTGACAAACTGCGAAAAGCCATGGGTAAGAAAATTCCTGAAGAGATGGCCAAGCAAAAAGAAAAGTTGCTTGAGGGTTTTGTAAAACACGGTTTGAGTAAAAGAAATTCTGACGAACTTTGGAAACTCATTGAACCTTTTGCGGCTTATGGTTTTAACAAGGCCCATGCTTCGAGTTATGGCATGGTCGCTTATCAAACCGCTTATCTAAAAGCCAACTATCCAGCCGAGTACATGTCGGCGCTCATGACCGCTGAATCGGCCGACTTGGAGACAATTTCTGATGCGGTTAAAGAATGTCAACGCATGGGCATTGCGGTTTTGCCGCCAGATATCAACGAGTCACTTTCTACATTTACTTATATTAACGACAACACCATTCGTTTCGGTTTGGTGGTTATTAAAAATCTCGGCCAAGAAGCGGTTGATGCGATTGTGGCCGAGCGTGAAGCCAATGGTTTATTTAAAGACCTGGCGGATTTTGCCTCGCGAGTTCATCATCGAGCTTTTAATAAAAAAGCTATTGAGGCTTTGACTAAGGTTGGTGCGCTTGATTGTTTCGGTGAGCGCAAAAGTTTGCTCGAAAACATGGAGCAGATTTTGCATTTTAACAAAGAGTCAAAAGAAAAGCAGGCCCAAAACCAAAGTTCGTTATTTGATTTGTCACCGGCTTTAGCCACAGAAAAACTAAAACTCAGACCAACGTCGCCGGCCGAGAAAATTGAACTCTTGGCTTGGGAAAAAGAATTGCTTGGTTTGTACATTAGCGCCCATCCTTATGATGATATCTGCTCATTTGTTGGTCAGTATTTGGTACCTTTGAATCAATTACAGGGTCAGGCCGAGAATTCTTTTATCAAATGCGGTGGCTTGATTACTTCTTTAAAAACCATCGTGACAAAAAAAGGCGACAACATGGCCTTTGTCGGTCTTGATGATAAAAATGGTAAGGCCGAGGTGATTGTTTTTCCAACCGTCTACACCCAATTCGGAAAATTTTTAGCCGAAGACAAAATAGTTCTCGTCTCGGGCAAAGTCTCTCGACGTGAAGGCGAAGAAGCCAAGCTACTAGCCAACAGTTTTATTATTGCCGATCTTAAACGAGCCCCAGACATCGCGGCCATGTTAAAAGATAATTTGTGGGTACCAGACACTGAAAATTATTCTCAACAAGCGGCGGTCCAAGCCAAACAAGTCACAACCCGTCCAGGTATGCAATTCGGCCAACTAATCCAACCAACCCAACCAATCCAATCCCCTTCAACCCCTTCGTCCCCTTCCGCCCCTTCAACCCAGGCCTTGGAAGTCACCTTGGTCGGCAAACCCTCATCAGACCTCATCAGCCAACTGCGTGAATTATTTACCTCATCACCCGGTCAAAAAAAAGTCCGTTTCATCATCGATTCCGGTGGTGCCAAACGAATTATTGAAACCGATTATGCAGTCAATCCAACCCAGGAATTTTTGTCCGAGGTCAGAGGTTTGGTTGGTGGGCAGAATGTGAAGGTTTAAATTTTGGTTGTTCAAAATGTTCATATGTTCAAGTTGTTCAAAGTGTTCGCTTTTGGTGTGGTAATATCCCGATCCAAAATGAACACTTGAACAAGTTGAACAGTTCCACTCCCTTCAACCCCTTCCGCCCCTTATGCCCCTTCGATCCCGTTTGTGCTATAATAAAATCAATTAACCAAGGAGGAGTATGTCACCAATTGCCAAAAAGAAAAAAATAACTACGCCAGTGGCTCGAAAATTTTCGCCACGTGCGGTTAAATCAATCGAAGTCAAACCAAGTAAACCGGTTTGCCCACCCAATCCATCACTTCGGCTTTATCGTCGAATTGCCGGTAGTTTTATTGCTGTAGTGGTAATTCTATTGGCCACTGTCGTTTTGCTTTCAACTACTAAAGCTATTATTCGTGTTACACCTCAACCACGAACTGTTGAAGCTTCGTTTTTGGTTGATGTTATTAAAGAGGGAACTGCGGAGGGAAAAATTTTAGGCACCGCGGTTGAACAAACTTTTGAACAAAGCAAAACTTTTCCGGTCATTGGAGTCGAACAAAAAGAAGTTTTAGCTAAATCAGGTGGCACAATTAAAATCATTAATAATTCATCAAAAACTCAGCCTTTGGTAGCCACAACACGTTTATTGAGTTCGAGTGGTGTGTTGTTTCGGCTTGATAAAGGTGTGACTGTTCCGGCCGGCGGCAGCGTTGATGCGGCCGTTCATGCCGATCAAGATGGCCCGATCGGTGATATAGAACCGGATAAATTTACCATTCCCGGTCTTTCTACCTCACTGCAATCTTCAATTTATGGCGAAAGTTCGACGGCCATGGCTGGTGGTCGACGAATGGTTTCCGTCGTTTCTCAGGAAGAAATTGATGGCGATGTTGTAAAATTGACTGATGAAGTGACAGCTTTTGCTCAAGAACAATTGCAGACCCAGTTTGGAACAGGTTTTGGCGGTCAGGTTTTTTCTTCTGAAATTCTTTTAGAAAATAGCGATACTAAGTCTGGCGAAGAAAAAGATTCAGTAACTATTTCTCTAAAAATAAAAGTTACCGGTGTTTTCTATGGCTGCGGAGTTTTGAATGATTTAGTTTTTGCCAAATTATATGAGAGTTTAGAAGATGGTTTTATTTTTGCTAATGATAATGTTGATTATCAGAAAGCGCCAGACAGTTGTGTGGCCGATGTAGAAATAACCCAAGCTAACGCGGCTAGGGGCACAGCCGAACTTCGGGTGACACTAAAAAAAGATTCCATTGTTTCCAACACCAATGTTTTTTTACAACCGGAAGTTTTGGTTGGAAAAACTTCGGCCGAGGTAAAAGATTATTTGGTTAAAGCAGGTTTAGCTAAGGATGTTTCGGTCATTATTTTTCCGCCGTGGAATAGTAAGGTGCCGAGTATGTTGGATCAGGTGACGGTGCAGGTGGTGGAGTAGTAGGGTGAAATTATTGAATTATTGAATTAAGGAAGTTATTTATAGGTTTTTTTGTGTGTGGTAAAAACGTAAATAGGTAAAAATTGTAAAAAGTAAAAGGTCATCGGTTTTAAATCGATGACCTTTTTTTGGGTTCCGACCCAATCAGGTTTTACACTTTTACACCTTTACGTTTTTACCTCTTACAATTTTTACCCTACTCTGTTTCGAAATCAGAAAATTTAACTGGGCAACTTTGACAAAGGTATGACCAAAACTGAAAATCATTTCTTGTTTTAATAAGCGTATCAAGGTCTTGATTTGTCCTTTGCAGAAAATTCAAAAGATGGTTCCATTTTTTGATATCGTCAGAATTACGATGAGGATTGTTTAAAAATGCGTTATTAATTTTTAGTAGTTTTTTAATTATTCCTTGAGACAAAGTAAAATTTCCAGGGATACCTACTTCAAGATCACTAAGGATTCTTATTGTGTCACCCCAGATTGTTTCAGGGGAGGAGCTACCGACTTCGTGGGAAAAACTTTCAGATAAGTATTGTGGTTTCATATTAAATAAAATTTATCATATAAAACTAAGAAAATCAAATTTTATCTTTAACAGTTGAAGATAATTTTTTGTTTTTGAAGATCTTGATAATTTTAGTGTTCAAATTTAAAAATTTTGAGTTTTTGCCTTAGTTTTAAGTCATTAATAGTTTTTTGAAAAAAATAAAAAATTTCGTTAAGTAGAAAATTAAGACAGATTAAATGTGGATAAGTCAATCCTTTAAATAATCGGTTTTTTCCTGTAAAATAATGGCATTCTTTATGGTCTTGTTATCAAGATTAACTCCGTGGAAACTGCTCGGAAATTTTTTTCTGACTTTTTTATTTGTCGGCGCATTTTTTATTTTTTCCGCTCATGCGGCGAGTGCCGATACGCACACTTGGGATGGTGGCGGTGGCGACGAAAATTGGAGCACTTGTGCCAACTGGGACACATCAGATACCTGTCCGGTGGCCGGAGACAGTGTTATTTTTAGCGGAACTTCAACCAAAAACTCCACCATTGACGCTTCGTTTGGTGGGACAATAGCCGCTTTTTCAATTAACGCCGGCTACTCGGGTATTATTACTCAATCAAGAAGTCTTGTTATTAATGGAGCCTTTGTCCAATCGGCGGGAACTTTTAGTGGTGGATCCGATGCCCTTGATTTCAACAGCTCATTCACTATTAATAATGCCGCTGCGAGTTTTACTTCTACGTCAGGTACTTTGACTATTGCCGGCAGTTGGACGCATTCCGCCGGTACATTTGCTCATCATAACGGTTCGGTTGTCTATGACGGCTCTGGTCAAGGAACTCAAACTTTCGACGTAAATACTAATGAAGATTTTTATAATTTTACGATTGATTGTAGCGGATCTGGTACCGAATGCGCCGCAGTTTGGTTTGTACTTGCCAGCGGTGATTCTTTAACCGCCAATCATAATTTTTATTTTACTGACGGCCATGTCGCGGTTTCCGGCGGCGGGCATTTTCACGCAAAAGGTGACATTTTTACCAGCGACGGATATTCAGTAAGTAATGGTACAAGTTTTAACCTTTATGTTGACGGCACGTCCTTGCAAACAATCACCACCTCAGGAACAGGGTATTTTTATGGACAAAATTTAATAATTAATAATTCAGCTGGGGTTAATTTGGTTGGCAATATATTAATGACCGGTTCGAGTGTACAAGCTATTACCTTGCAAGCCGGTATT
>JAZDHJ010000063.1:0-14144 GCA_043805995.1 Candidatus Uhrbacteria bacterium | reverse complement strand
GAGGGAGAAAATTCATTCAAAATTTTCATTCTCCCTCTCCCCTATTTTCGTATTGATTGGGAGAGGGCTGGGGTGAGGGTTTTACCCAATTTCATGATTCGTAACAAAATTATTAATTACATTTCTTAAAGCTTTATCGCACAAAACTGAACAATGAATTTTCCTCGGAGGCAAACCGCCGAGACGATCGACAATCATCTGCGGAGTTATTTTCACGGCTTCGTCGATAGTCGTCCCTTCACCTTCCAAACATATTACCGAACAAATCGAGGCCGCGGCAATGGCGCTGGCACAACCGAAGGTTTTCCAAAGATAACCAACAATTTTTTTCGTCTCCGGATCAATTTTCAACCAAACCTTCATCTCATCACCACAAGCCGGCGAACCATAAACACCATACGCATTAAAATCAGCCGGTGGATTTTCTTCTTTCAAAAAATTCCGCGGCTTAAAAAAATGGTCTTTTACAATATCACTGTAAAACCAAGCTTCGGTGTTGCAGGTGTTGGTTACGTCGGACATATGGTTGGGGGGGGGGTTGAAGGGGACTAAGGGGACGAAGGGGTTGGGTTGGGTTGGGGCTGGAAAGGGCCGAAAGGATTGAAAGGCTTTTTGGGACTGAAAAAAAACAACGGCCTCTCTAGCCTTTCCAGCCTCTTCCGGCCTTTCAAGCCTAGATTCTCACCGCACTAAACATTCTCAATTTCTCAACCAACGGCGGCAAAACTTTCAAAACGTAATCAATATCCTTTTCGGTGGTTGAGTGACCGAGCGTGAAACGCATGGCCCCGTGGGCTGCCTCGGGGCTCCGACCGAGGGCCAAGATAACATGACTCGGATCGAGTGAGGCGCTGGCGCAAGCTGAACCGGTTGAGGCACAAATACCTTGAGCGTCGAGATAGAGTAGCAAAGCTTCGCCTTCAATGTCGAGGAAAGAAATATTTACATTGTTTGGTAAACGAATTTTTGAATGACCGTTGAGTTGAGTTTTTGGAATATTTTTCAGAATTTCGGAAATCAACTTATCTCGTAAAACGGTTAATCGCTCCGACTCTTTATTTTTTTCTTTTTGCGCGAGTTCAAAAGCGATGGCGAGACCAATAATTCCGGCGACGTTTTCTGTGCCTGGGCGAAGACCTCGTTCCTGGGCGCCACCGAATTGCAAAGGTTGCAATCTTAATCCGTGATGAATATAAAGTGCTCCGGTACCTTTTGGTCCGTAAATTTTTGAACCGTTTATTGTCAGCAAATCAACATGGAGTTTTTCCACCGAAAGTTCCAGAGCACCAGCCGCCTGACAAGCATCGGTGTGAAAAACCGGATACTGTTTTGAACCACGAGTTTTTTGCAACCAGTTACCAATTTCCGAAATCGGTTGAATCGTCCCAATCTCGTTATTGGCCAGCATGATGGAAATTAAAATTGTGTCCGGACGAATCAAAGGTTTAATGGCATCGAGTTCGATAATCCCCTCGGGGGTTGGTTGAACATAACTAATTTCAAAACCTTCTTTTTCCAACCGCTTGGCAGCTTCCAAAACTGCATGGTGTTCGATGGCACTAATGATTAAATGTTTTCCGACCGAAGAATTAGCTCGAGCAAAACCCAGAATCGCCAAATTATCTGATTCGGTGCCGCCAGAGGTAAAAATAATTTCCTCGGCGCGACAGGCCAAAATTTTTGAAATTGAAACTCGAGCCACCTCTATAGCATCTTTGGCCTTCTTACCCGAAGAATGAAAACTGGAAGGATTTCCAAACTTTTCGCTGAGCCAAGGTTTCATAACCGCAAAAACCCGCGGGTCAAGCGGGGTGGTGGCGGCGTGGTCTAGGTAAATAAACTTGTCCATAAGTTCTGCTCTAGACTACCAAACAAAAAGAGAACCTTCAATGGTTCACCTAATTCACCTAATTCCCTCTCCCCTAACCCCTCCCCCACCGTGGCAGTGAGGGAGGGGAAATAATATTTTTTTAAAAAAGTAATCTTCCCCCCTCATCGCCACGATGGGGGAGGATAAGAGGAGAGGGGGTCACGATTAAACAAACTTATTTCTAACTTCATCAAAATCAACCTCAATAAACTTACCAAAAAATCTAGTAATATTTTTCAAATCTCGTTCCAATAATTCAGATGGATTTGGGTGAGTTCTTTTATCAACGGCTTGCGGGAAATCGATTATGTAAGCTTCTTTATTCCACCAAAGAATATTGTATTCCGACAAATCGGCGTGGACGATGCCGAAATTCCAAAAAATAAGAACTGTTTCAATAATTGACCGAAACGCTTTCTCGGCTTCTTTTGAGGTTAGCTCGACGTCGCATAAACGAGGCGCGACATTTTCTGTGTCGCCTAAAAGTTCCATGAAAATTGCGTTCTCAACTTGTAAAATAGGTTTGGGAATTTTGGCTCCGAGTTGGTATAATTTTTCGAGCAGAAAAAATTCTCGCTTAACCCAATTTTCGTATTTTAATTTTTTAGAAAATCTGTTGCCTTTGGCCACCGCTTTTCTATGAGATAGCCTAAGGTAATTTTTTCCTTCTAAATATCGGCCGGTGTTTTTAAAATCCCGTTCTTCCGGATTTTTGTAAACTTTCATGGCGACAATTTCACCATTTAAAAAAACCCGATAAACGGTGGCCTCTTTACCAGATTTTATAACCGAACTTATTTCAATTTCCTGACCGAGCTTCTTCACTTGATCAAAAATTATTTTCAAACCATCTTTTTCCATGTTTTTTATTAAAGAAATAAAACTCCTTAATTCAGAAATTCAATAATTTAACCAAATTACTCCAACGTTTCGTCCTCATCCAAATACTTCTCCGGTTCCTTTAAAAACTCTTCTCGACACTGCTGCGAACAAAAAGTTAAAACCACACCGTTCGATTCTTCGGTTTGAATATTTTCTGGATCGTTAAGCGGCGCCAAACAAACGTCGCAAACATCGGCGGAATCTTCGAGATATTTTTCAAAGGCAGGCATATCGGGTGGAAATTATCGAATTATTTTTAAGGGGCGGAAGGGGTTTAAGGGGTTGCAGGGGATTTTTTATGGCGGATGGAATAGGTTTTAGGTTTGAAAGGTCGTAAAGGTCTTGAAGGTATTGGTTTTGGTTGTTTTGATTTAAATCAAAAAAACTTATCCAACCAATCCTTTCAAACCCTTAACACCTTTCGGACTCTCATCTACTTCAACCCAACCTAAAATTTCCCTGCAACCCCTTCGCCCCCTTAAACCCTTCCACCCACAATCATACCAGAAAATTAGACTTTTACATCAACACCAAACAAATTAGGTATCGCCCAGCCAATACAATAACCTATAGCCGCCGCCAGAAGAGAGACGCTGACCATCTCCAAAGCGGCTTTCCAAGGAGAGCGGCCGGTAATTTTTCCGGCCCACAAACCGACTAGAGCTAAAGCCAAAACAGTTAAAATGATTGATGGAATAATTGCTTGAGTGGTTGGCAATAAAAAATAAGGAATGAGCGGCAGAAGACCGCCTGATACATAAGAGACAAACATGGTAACCGAAGCTTTTAATGACTGTTTATGAGCTATTTTGCTGGTTTTATTTTCTAACAGCTCCTCCGACTCAGTTGATAAAAAACTTCCGGCCGCCATGGATGTGGCTTCAACTGCCAAAATAACTATACCAGACAAAATAACCACCATTCTATTTTCCGTACCAATAGCAATACCGGTAACGGCACCCATGGTCGAAACCAAACTATCTTCAAGTCCAAAAATAATTTCTCGAACTGATTCGGCAAATCCGCTTTTTGATCTTAGGTGCATATTTTTATTTTAGTTTAATGGGCAACAAGGGCTTCAGGAGCAGCGCTTTATTTTATTATAACCTAAAACACCGAAGAAAAAAATGCGGTTCTTATTATTCCACCACAATTCCCCTGAAGCCTTTCCACCACTCCACCACTCCACCACTCCACCACTCCACCACTCCACCACTCCACCACTCCACCACTCTCCCGCCGTCGCCGGGCTTTGGTGGGACCCCGCCAAAGGCCTCCGTCGGCGGGGCACCACTCCACCTATTCCCAACCCAAAAAAAATAGTATACTGCTTCCAGAATTAATTTTATCCATTTTTATGCAAATCCCCTCAGAACTCCGAGCCTACGAAAAACCCACCCTGATCGTCGTCACCAACACCATGAAAGCTAAACTTTTTCTAGCCAAAGAAAGAGAGGTCGAGGAAATCTCCGTTATTGATGTATTTAAAGACTTTAAAGATGAATCCAGCGGTCGTGAAAAACTCATTGATAGCGGGGCCGGCGGAAACGAATTAAGCGACAAAAAAGACCACATTACCAAAGATCACTTTTACCACGCTTTGAACGAAGATTTAATGCGCCGTTTGCAAAACAACGAATTCGAAGCTTTGGCCTTCACAGTTCCGGCCGAATTAGAAAACGAACTTAAAGAATGTCTCAATGTCCAACTCCTTAAAAAAACCATCGCTTTTGTTCCAAAAAATTTAATGAATGATGATTTGGTAGATATTATAACAGTAGTTCAGGAAATTCCTGAGGAATAAAATTTTCAAAAACAAAATCACTCCTGAATTGGAGTGATTTTGTTTTGTTCTAAATAATATTTTAAACGTTTTTTAATAAAAGCTCGACCTGGACCAGTTTTCAAAAATTTTCTCGCTTTCTTGCATCCCAGATATGGACGCAGGCCTCAAAATAAATTAGCTTCCACGGCCCACCAAGCCTTCTAGTTGTATAAGTTTTACCTTGCTGATGCTCAACCAATCTTCTTTTTAAATTATTTGAATAGCCAATATAAAAAGAACCTTTTGGGTTCCGTAAAACATAAACGAAATAAATCACACTTAAAACCGCGGTGAAAACAATTTTTAAATACTTGTATTTAAAAATAATAACCAGGCCGGACGACGTTAAAGGCTTATGTTGACTAACGGTGGGAGATTCTGGTTAGGTTGCGCTGGGCCAGAATGTTTGAACTGATCTAAACAGAAGCCTGTGAGGAGGACGACGTTAAAGGCTTATGTTGACTAACGGTAGGAAATTCTGGTCGGGATATTCTGAACCAGAATGTTTGGACTGATCTAAACAGAAGCCTTGCGAGGAACCAGACGACGTTAAAGGCTTATGTTGACTAACAGTAGGAGATTCTAGTTAGGTTGTGCTGAACCAGAATGTTTGGACTGATCTAAACAGAAGCCTTTAACGTCGTGGAGGTCTGGGCGGGGATCGAACCCACGAATAAGGGTTTTGCAGACCCTTGCCTTACCACTTGGCTACCAGACCGTGGTCGTTTTTTAACGACCTTTATTATATTAGAAAACCTCGACTGTTGTCCACTGGATACCGAAGTTTCTAGCATCGGCGGTTTCTTCCATCCAAATATCAACTCTTTTGTCATAACGAGCGTTCATGCGATCTTCAACAACAAACACTTCGTCACCGTAAAGATCTGGAAAACGAACGTGAGCACCTATTGGTAAAAAATTGGCGGCCACCACACCACGACGAACTGTAGTTCCAGAAGCGGTGGTAAATGGTGTTGAGTCAGTTTGTCCAACTTCGCTCGAATAAGCGGTCATAGGAATCTTATAAAAAGTTCTGACCGGCTCATCATCCTCGGAAGCTGGTAACTGGCCATAAGAACGATAGCTGTTAGCAAACGCTTCGTTGGTCAAAAGAAGTTCTTGACCATCAAGATTTGTTGGTGATAAGAAATCTAAAGAAAAGGCGGCCGCAGAGCGAGGTGAAAAGACATAACTGCCAAAAATCACCATAAGGCCGATCATGGCTAACTCAATAGACTGGAAGAGATGTTTTTTTTGTTTGGGGATAAATTTAAGCATATATAAAACTTCCCTGTTCAGGAAGCGGTAAAAGTATAACACATTTAAGCCTTTTGGTCAATGGAAAGACCCAAAAAACCGCCAGGCAGAGCAAAAAAAGGCTTGTGGACTAAAACCCCAAAAATCGGTATTATAGACTGGCTTATGACTTCTCAATATTTACGCCGTCCTTCGGCCCTACACAAAAAAAAGTGGTCTTTTTTTAAAAAAAGCTTAAATAAAGCCAATTTAAAAAACCTACTTTTGATCGGTTTGTCCTTAGGACTAGCGGGATCAATCTTTATTCTGGCGGCTTTTGCTTTTATTAGTCGCGACCTACCAGATCCAAATTCCCTCTCTGATCGCTCCATCAGCCAAAGCACAAAAATCTACGATCGCACCGGTGAGCACCTACTTTATGAAATCCACGGCGATGAGAACCGAACCTTGGTCAAACTAGCTTCTTATTTTTGTGAAAACGAAGCCGGTTCCCTCGAGCTCGATCCAAACGGGATACCTCTTATTGCCCTTCAAGCGACTATTGCCGCCGAAGATCGTGGTTTTTGCAGCCATTATGGTTTCAGCATCAAGGGCTATCTTCGGGCTTTCGTAAACAATTTGCTTGGCAAATCAGGTGGTGGTTCTACCCTCACTCAACAGTTGGTCAAAAACGCTATCTTAACCAATGAACATAAAATCAGTCGCAAAATCAAGGAATTAATTCTCTCCATCGAAATTGAACGGCGTTATTCCAAAGACGAAATCCTCCAAATCTATTTCAACGAGGTGCCTTACGGTTCCACCAACTATGGAATTGAATCAGCCGCCCAACATTATTTTAAAAAATCGGTTAAAGACATCACTTTGTCCGAAGCGGCCATCTTAGCCGCCTTACCGCAAAGACCATCGGCTTTACTAAACGATCCAGAATTGCTTTTGGCTCGTCGAGATTGGATTTTGGACAGCATGTTTGATGAGGGTTTTATTACCGAAGAACAAAAAAATACCGCCAAGGCCGAGGTTATTAATGTTCAAAATGAAATTACCAATTCCGGTATTGAGGCGCCACATTTCGTCTTTTACGTTCGTCAGCTTTTGGAAGAACAATTAAATCTCGATCCACGACTGGTTGAAGAAGGCGGTCTCAAAGTCATTACCACTCTTGATTACGACAAACAAAAAATGGCCGAGGAAGAGGTGACAAAAGGAGTTGATGATCGGGGCGAAAAATACGGTTTCAACAACGCCGCCTTGGTAGCCGAGGATCCAAAAACCGGACAAATTTTAGCCATGGTCGGTTCCAAGGATTACTTTGACGATGATATCGACGGCCAAGTAAATATTGCCACCAGCTTGCGACAACCAGGCTCGAGTTTTAAACCAATCGTTTACACTGCCGGTTTTATCAAAGGCTACACACCAAATACCATCCTTTGGGATGTTAAAACAGATTTCGGAAATGGTTATTCACCAAATGATTACGATCTAAAAGAACGCGGCCCGCTCACCATTCGCCAAGCACTTCAAGGCTCTCTAAACATTCCAGCGGTCAAAATGGTTTATTTGGTGGGGGTGGAAAACGCTTTGAAGTTCGCGGAAAGTCTCGGCTACAATTCTTTTACCGATCGCTCCAGATTTGGTTTAGCTATCGTTCTTGGTGGAGCCGAAGTAAAACTCCTTGAACATGTCGGGGCCTACTCAGTCTTAGCCAACGAAGGCCTAAAACAGGAATCGACAGCCATTCTTAAGGTTGAAGAACCTGGTGGCAATGTTTTATATGAATGGAAAGAAGACGAGGGTAAAAAAATTATCGAACCAAATTTTACTCGCATGATTTCCAACGTTTTGTCAGACAACGCCTCGAGAATTTATGTTTTTGGTGAAGGTAACTATCTCCATTTTGACAATCGTCCAGTGGCCGCAAAAACCGGCACCACAAATGATTACAACGATGCCTGGACCATGGGTTACACACCTTCGCTAGTAACTGGCGTCTGGGTTGGAAATTCAGACGGTTCAGATATGTCGCGTGGAGCTGATGGTTCAATTATTGCCGCGCCAATTTGGAATGCTTTTATGCAACGAGCTCTTGATGGCTCGGCGGTTGAAAGTTTTACGGCCCCAGAAATTCCGGTCACTGGTAAAGCTGTACTCGATGGCCAGACAACTCAACAAACGGTGGTCATCGATAAGGCTTCTGGAAAATTAGCTACCGAATACACACCGGCTTCTTACAAAGAAACCAAAACTTTTGCTGAATATCACGATATTCTTTTCTATGTAAACAAAGACGAACCCCAAGGTGCTGTGCCAACCGACCCGGCCGTTGATCCAATGTTTGCGGCTTGGGAAGCAGCTGTTCAAAGTTGGATTGATCGTAAGGAAGTTGAAACTGGGATCAGTATCGAACAAGGAACTGTACCCACTGAATACGACGATGTTCATCTGCCGGTCAATTTCCCGTCCGTAACAATTGAGTCCCCGGCCAAAAATAGTTCCTTTGAAACGCGAGGAATAACTATTGCCGCCAACGCCGGTGCCCCGCGCGGCGTTCGCCTTTTGGAATTTTATATCGACGGTTATTATCTTGGCAGTGTTAGCCAAACACCTTATGAAATCAGCACAAATATTCCGAACACCATCGATCGTGGTTACCACACCATAAAAGTCGTGGCTTATGACGATGTTGATAATACCGGTTCTGATTCAGTTGGTATTACCATAAATGCCGAAGCAGTAGTATCTAACTTTTCTATTGTTGATCCGGCAAATGGTCAAACAATTGAAAAGAAACAGGACACATATACAATTGCTCTTTCAATCCAAAACCCAAAAGATTTCGATTTTGTCAGCGTCTTTGCCGAGGAGATTGGTAAAAATAATAAAACCTTAATTCAAATCATTCCTTCGCCGGCTTCACCTTTCATCACAGTTCCTTGGACACTACCTTCTTCAGGCACCTGGATAATTACCGCTTATACCGAAGGTTCTGGCGTAGATCTCGAAGCTCTTGGGGCAATGGTTTATATTATCAGTACAGAAAACCAGACGGAACCGACGATACCTAGTGATGGTCTGAATCCTTTTGAATAATTAAAAAATGTAGGGGTGACCGGCCGGTCACCCCTACATTTTTTATTCTTCAGCCCGAGCTAAAGGGAACGTGTTAGGTTGATGCAAATCCGGTTCTGGACCGGAAAGTGGGTGATAGGCCAAAACCTGGTTTCCGGCCACCAGGAAGGCGTTTAGAGCCGTTAGGTGTGAAGGAAATAGTTCGGTTGGCAAAAGAATTTCATTTACCACTTTCCTATTTTTTAAAACCTCGTGTCTCACGGCAAAATAAACATCGGCAAAATCGGCCACCATTTGATGCGGTCCATCAAAGCCCTGAACTAAATACTGACCACCAATACCTAATTTAATTTCCAGATACTCTCCACTGTCTTCGACAAAAAATACACAAACTCTTTCAAAAGCATCAAGGTTTTCCACCCGAGCCCCTGACGGCGCTTCTGGTAACTTATAACCCGGCAATGACGGAGTGGTTATTTTAACTAAAATACCCGCCTCGTTTTTTTGAATTTCAACCAAGGCCGAAATTCTTGAATCAGAACACTTCTCGTTATTCCATAAACGGCCAATGGAAAGAAGCAAAGTTTTTGGTTCTTTTGGGATTATTAGCATATTGGTTTTTAGATGGAGTGATTTTTGGATTGGATTTGGTTTTTATTTGGTGATTATCGGGGGGGGTGATTTTTTAGGTGATTGGTAAAGACGGCGTGGCAAGACGTGTTGTTCACGAATGGCGTATCAAAACCCCTCTCCGGTTCGGAAAAACAAGGGATAAAAAATTAAAATATTCATCAAACCGCCAATCACCAAAAAAAACCGCCACGACCCCAATAATCACCTAAATAATCACCCCCCAACCCCTCAAACCGATCGGCCTACTGCCTAATAGGCATCACAATATAAAGATGCTGGCTCTCGTTTCCGATTGGTTTAACCACGCACGGATTGGCGCCGTCGATCATTTGGAACAAAACTTCTTCGATGCTCATTGATTGGAGACCGTCCAGTAAATATCTAAAATTAATTGTAACTGAATTTTCTGGACCAGTGACCGCAGCTTTGGTTCCAGTATTGTTTTCACCGCGAGTGGCATCGGCTGCCGTGGCCCGAATCATGCCGGCTGGATCAAAAGATAAAGTGACATCAAACAAACCAGAGCGAGAAAAAAGACTGGCGGTTTTTACAGCATTCATTAAGTCTTCACGATCAACTTTAGTTTCTGTCTGGAAAGATTTTGGAATAATTTGTTGATAATCTGGAAAATTTCCTTCAATGATTCGGGAAATCAACTCAACCGAACCAAAAGTGAAAACCACTTGATTATCAGAGAGACTAATTTGAACATCAGATGGTGAATCAACCGAATCTTTAAACACTGACAAAACTCGACTAACCTCAACCATGGTTTTGGCCGGCACAATAATAGAATTTTCACCTTGATCTTCGGAAACTATTTTAATTTTTCTTTCAGCCAGACGATAAGAATCCGTGGCGACCAAAACCAACTCTTGATTATTGAAACGTAAAAGCAAACCTGAAAGTTCCGGACGAGATTCGTTACTGGCCACTGCAAACACCACTTGAGACAAAGCTTCGCGGAAACTCTCAACTGGAACCATAAAGGTTTTACTGGCCGCAACCGAAGGAACTAAAGGAAAATCTGATGATGGTAAGCCGTTCATTTTTGTTTTATAGTCACCGGCCTCGATATGAAAATTTTGATCTTCCGACCAAAGATCAACCTTCTCTTCTTTCAAAAGAGAAATGTAATCGTAAAATAATTTTGAAGGAATGGTTATATCACCCTCTTCATCGACCCGACCTCTAACCAAACAACTAATAGCAATTTCCAAATTAGTTGAGGTTAAACGAAGATTGCCGTTTTTAGCCACTAAAAGAACATTGTTCAGAATAGGCAACTGAATATTCTTAGTCGATAAGTGACTGGTAATAGCCAAACCGGTTTGGAGATTTTTTTTAGTGCATGACACCTTCATATATCGATCGGTATTAATCGGTTTATTTTAAATATATAAATTTAGTAGTGGTAGTAGGGGATGTGGATGAAGTGCAAAAGTCGATAAAGAAACTAATTTAAGCGGAGAAAAGCTGTTGGTAAAAGTGAATAGATGGAGTCGGTAGGTTGGTGAGAACGGGGGATAGAATTAAGTCGGTGGTCTTAGCGAGAAATAATTATATTTTCTCCACCCTTACTTCACAGAACCGACAGCTGTTTTTACCCAGAGTTTTCCACACCCTGTCCCGAGTTAGTCGAGGAATTTATATTTTAGAATTTACACGCTTGGAGGGGAAAGGGGTTAGGGGATAGGGATGGATGTTAATTATTTCTCTATTTTATTTAAAGAATTGATAATTCCTTCCCTGTCCCCTTTCCCCTATCCCCTTTTAAGTCGCTTTGATTTGTGTGAGTTCTGATTCATTAAACATAGAGCCTTTGTTTAATTGATTCCACGTCTTGTTGAAGCTTTTCATCCACGGCAATCATGTTGGTAATTTTTTCGTACGCGTGCATGGCTGTGGTGTGATCGCGGCCGCCGAGTTCGTTGCCAATGGAAGGAAAACTGGATTTCATTTCCTCACGCATAATGTACATAATGATTTGACGAGGAAAGGCCAAACGTTTTTCCCGACTTTTACCAAGCAGATCCTCGATCTGAAGTTCGAAATAAGCGGCGACGGTTTGGATAAGTAGGCGCGGGGAAATGTTTCGTTTGTTTTTGATGGGCTGAAAACTGGCTAGGATGGGCTTTACGGTTTCAATGGTTGGCACAATGTTTTTAAACTGGTGCATGGCAATAATTTTGTTCAAAGCGCCTTCGAGTTCCCGAACATTGCTTTGAACAACTGTGCTGATGTGGTGGAGAATGTCTTGTTCTAACAAATAGTTCTTTTCGCGGCATTTGGCTTGTAAAATAGCGATTCGGGTTTCAAAATCTGGACTGCCGATGTCGGCCATCATACCCCATTCAAATCGTGACGACAATCTTTGTTCAAGGTCTGGTATGGCTTTTGGTGGTCGGTCTGAAGTGAGGATAATTTGTTTGTTGTTTTGGTGTAGTGTGTTAAAGGTGTGAAAAAACTCTTCCTGAGTTCCCTCTTTGCCGGTGATAAACTGAATGTCATCGATGAGTAAGGCGTCGACGGTTCGGTAAACATCTTTGAATTCCTTAGTTCGGTTAGTACGAATAGCTTGGATAAAATCGTTGGTGAATTTTTCGCTGGTGACGTAAAGGATTTTGGCTTTGGGATTTTGTTTGGCTAGTTCGTTACCCACAGCTTGGAGTAAGTGGGTTTTTCCTAGACCAACTCCGCCGTAAATAAAGAGTGGATTGTAGACATTGCCCGGCTGGCTGGCCACAGCTTGAGCGGCAGCATGGGCTAGTTCGTTTTGTTTACCAACAATGAAGTTGGAAAAAGAATATTTGGTATTAAGAGAAACCTCAACCACCTCTTGTTTGGAAGGTTGAATGATTTGGGGAAAGGTTTGATAATAAGCGGCTTGGGAAAAAGTTTGGTTTTCGACCATAGCTTCCTTAATATCCATAGGCTCAATAGATACAGGTAATCCAGCTTTGGTTTCCACGCGGTAAACAATGTTTTTGATTCGATTGTTGTTAGCAAAATTTTGAAGAAGGTTGTGAATTTCTTTGTGGTATTTTTTTTCTAACCAAGTTTTGGTAAAAGTGTTGGGCACCCCAATCACTACCTCGGTTTCGCCAAAAGTGGCAATAAAAGTTTGTTTAAACCAAGTCGTAAAGTTAGCCTTACTGAGTTTAAGTTCGAGCTCTCCAAGAACCGCCTGCCAAAGTTCATTGGTATTCATAAGAAGGGTGGCCCAAAAAGGGCGAAAAAGGTCGAAAAACCAAAAGGTTTGTTTACTTATGTCTGGTAGTTTACCACTTGTCCACAGGGGGGCAAGGGGGGTGATAGTAAGTGAGGGGGTTGATAAACTGTGGAAGGTGTGGTAATAATAGTGTCGTTATAAAGATTCATCTGGCGCTTGGCTGGATTTAGTAAAAAATTATGCCTAAACAAACCTTTCAACCAAAAAAAGCTCGTCGGGCCAAAGTCCACGGCTTTCTCTCCAGAATGGCCACCTCGGCCGGCCGCAAGGTCCTAAAACGCCGCCGCGACCGTGGTCGCAAGCGTGTTTCAGTTCAGGCGGTTAAGAAGTAGACGTTTTAAACACGTTTTGCTGAAGTTTAAAGAAATTTAAAACCATCGGTTACAAAAACCGATGGTTTTAAATTCAACCTTTCCCTCCCTTTCCTCCCCTTTAATTTTCTTTCCTTCCCTTCCACCCGCCGTGCTATAATAGAACCAATATATGCTGCCTCAAATTAATCGTTTGCGAAAAGAAAAAGATGTTAATAAGGTTTTTAAAACCGGTAAAAGTGTTTTTGATCCGGTTTGTGGTTTTAAGGGTTTGAAAAACAACCTCGGTGTTTCTCGTTTTGCCGTGATGGTCGGAGTTAAGATTTCCAAATCTTCGGTGGTGCGGAATCGAATTCGCCGGCGAATTCGGGAGATTGTTCGATTGAATTTGCCGAATATTAAGCCAGGGTATGATTTGTCACTTATTGTTCGGCCGGAAGCCAAGACTGCGAGTTATAAGGAGTTAGAACAGGCAATTATCGGTGGTTTTCGGAAAGTAGGGTTGATGAAATAATTTCCTCAAAACACGGATGATCGTTATGTTTTTGAGGAAACAAATCGCAGAATAACGGCGATCCCCCTTCGCTCACGGCGAGCTTCGGCGGGACAGGTCTCCGTTATTCTGCGATTGTCTTAACGTAATTTATGTTTTCAATTTTTTCATTTTTTTTAAGTTTTCCTAAGTATTTTGCAGCCTTCATTATAAAAATCTATCAAAAAACCATTTCTCTTGATCACGGAATTCTACATTTTCTCTATCCAAACGGTTATTGCCAGTTTTATCCAACCTGTTCTGAGTATGCTAGGCAAGCGATTCTTCGTTTCGGGATTTTTAAAGGCGGTTTTTTGACGACTTATCGTCTTTTAAGGTGTCATCCATGGTCAGAGGGTGGAATTGATGAAGTGCCCGGGACGAAAAAGTTTAAAGCCAACGGCAAGAACTCCCTGTGATGTTCGCCGCCTCGGCGATCTCACAGGGATGAATTGCCGCACAGTCTGTTGATTAACTCCCGTAGGTTCGGTGCTGTATAATGGATGGGTATGACAAAAACAGATAAGGAT
>JAZDHJ010000062.1:0-14247 GCA_043805995.1 Candidatus Uhrbacteria bacterium | reverse complement strand
GACCCCACTCATTAAGCCACCAGCTTGCTGGTGGTGTCTAACTTGAACGATGATTATTTAGCGTTGGAAGCAAAAGAATGTCCAATCCCAAGCGAAGCGGAGTTTGGTCACGTTGCTTTGAAACAAAGATCGGCTGACTTGGCCGAAGCCAAGAGTCTAAAAGAAGAATATAAATGGGACGAAGGTCAAAACGAAGCGGCCAAGATTTTTGAAAGATTTTTAATGGTGGAAATAAGTCGTTCTTTGTTTTTTGGTGACGCCGAGGTGGTTCGAACAACCAGATTCGATGATTATAAAAATGGTGTTGATTTGGTTTTGGAATGGTTGGATGATAATGGTGATCCAGTGAGACTAGCTGTAGATCTGACTTCGGGTGCTTCCTCCGATGTTTTGGAAAAAAAGAGACAAAAAATTGGTTCTCTTGGGCAAATAAGATATTTTCGTTCCGAAAATACCAAAGCTGCCTCAATTTCTGTTCCATTGGTGGTTTTAGGTATTGATGCCAACTTTCTTCAAGAGATTGCCGAGTTTGCCGAAGCCCATCGGGAAATTGATAAAAAAACCAGACAAAGTTTTTTGCCCAAACAAACTTTTGCTGATCATCCGCTTAAATATTTATTGTTGGAGCAAGCCATAGTTCAATTGGAAAAAGTTTTACCGGAAATTGTTTCAATAAAAACCCCTTTCAACAACGAACGAATCGCAAAAATCAGGGCCGTTTTGGCAGTTCTTAAAAAAGTTAATAGTGAAGCCCAAGAAAAACTAAAAACCGACCCAAGAGCCCTAAGAGCCTTCCAACTTTTAAGAACAATTTCCGAAACTCATAAAAAGTTGGCTTTTTTGAGTTGATTCTTTATTCACCCACCTCTTTCCCTCCCTTTCCTTCTCTTTAACCCCCTTTTCACCCCCCTAATCCTTTATCCACTTGTAAAAAACTGCCGCCCAGCCTACAATAGCCCCGATTTATTAAGTATTTTCTATGCAAAACTGGAAACGTAAAGCGCCGTCTAAATTTGGGGCGGCACCTCGAAAAAAGTGGCTAATCCCAGCGCTTACTGCTTTTTTCCTCGTCCTCACCTTGGTCATGGCCGCTTTTGATTTTCCAATGTATTGGAATCAAGGTGCGGCTTGGGTTGGTTCGGTTACCGGCCTTAACACCTCGTCTGTAAAGATGAGTGAAACGCCATATCGTTTAGGTCTCGACCTTCAGGGCGGTACCCACCTAATTTACGAGGCCGACGTTTCGGCGATTGCCGAAGCTGATCGTGAAGCGGCTCTTGAAGGTGTACGCGATGTTATTGAACGTCGGGTTAACTCCTTTGGTGTTTCCGAACCTTTGGTTACCACCGCTCAAGGCAATCGAATCATTGTCGACCTGGCTGGAGTTTTAAATGTCTCCGAGGCTATTAAACAAATTGGTGAAACCCCGGTTTTGGAATTTAAGGAAGAGAATACCGATGTTGGTCGAGCCGCCACGCCAGAAGAACAAAAAATTATCGATGAAAAAAATGCGGCCGAGCGTCAGCAGGCTAACGATATTTTAGCTCGAGCCAAAACTGAAGATTGGACAGTTTTGAGCACTGAATTTAAAGGTCAAGATCTTGGTTGGATCACCATTCAAAATGCCAGCTTGGGTTCTTTTGCTCAAGCCGTCTTGGATCAAAAAACCAAACCTGGGGCGGTGACTTCGAAAGTTGTCGAACAGTCTGGTGTTTTGGCTATTGTTAAATACGATGAAAAGAAAGACGCCAAGCGCATGGAACTTTCTCATATTTTGATTTGCTTCGAAGGTAAGACCGGTTGTACTAATCCAATTTCCGCTCTTGAAGCCAACATTCAATTAACCAAATTACGTGAAGGTTTAACCGCCGAAAATTTTGCTGAGAAAGCCATGGCTTATTCGACAGATGAAAGTAATAAGGCCAGTGGTGGTTATCTTGGTTGGGTTGAGCCTGACCAAACAGTTGATGCTTTTGAAATGGCAGCCAGTTATGTAGCTGTCGGTGCCATCTCCGAAACCGTGGAAACAGAATTTGGTTATCATGTCATTTTAAAGAAAGCCGAGGAAACGGTTCTAGCCTATCATTTAGAAGGAATTTTCGTGCCACTTACCACTTTAAATTCCATTGCTCAGGTTGATGAACCTTGGAAATCAACCGGTTTAACCGGCCAACAACTCAAAACTGCGACGGTTGAATTTGATCAGAATACCGGCGCTCCGCACGTCGCTTTGCAATTCAATAGCGAAGGGGCTGATTTATTCGGCCAAGTTACCAGCCGAAACGTCGGCAAACGAGTGGCAATTTTTCTTGACGGTTCAGCCATCTCAACTCCGACCGTTCAGGATGCGATTTACGGCGGTCAAGCTGTCATTACTGGCTCGTTCTCTTTAGACGAAGCCAAGACTTTGGCCCAGCGTTTAAACGCCGGGGCTTTGCCAGTCCCAGTCAGTTTGATTTCACAACAAACAGTCGGACCAATTCTCGGTCAAGCTTCACTTAACAAGAGCATCATCGCCGCTTTGGCCGGTTTTGCCTTGGTTGGTTTATTCATGATCGGAATTTATCGTTTGCCTGGTATCGTGGCGGTTTTCGCTCTGGTTTTGTATGCCTTGTTAAACTTGATTGCTTACAGAATTTTTGGGGTAACAATTTCTTTGTCTGGTATTGCTGGTTTGGTTTTGTCCATTGGTATGGCTGTCGATGCCAACGTGCTTATTTTTGAACGAACTAAGGAAGAATTGCGAGCTGGTCGCGATTTACGTTCAGCTATCGATGAAGGTTTCAGACGTGCTTGGCCAGCTATTCGCGATGGAAACATTACTACCTTAATCGCTTCAGTTGTTCTTTATGGTTTCAGCTCCAGTTTTGTAAAAGGTTTTGCCTTAACCTTGTCGATTGGTGTCTTGCTCTCCATGTTCTCGGCTATTTCTGTTACCCGAACCTATCTGTTAGCTGTGCAAAAAAGCGGTAAATTCTCAAAACCTTGGATGTATTTCTCTGGTATCAAAGAGATTAAATAAAAAATATGAAATTCTCTATCGTTAAAAATAGAAAAATCTGGTACGGGTTATCAAGCATCATGATTGTCGGTAGTATTGTGGCCATGGTCGCATTTGGTTTCAACTTCGGCATTGATTTTACTGGCGGCAGCATAATGGAAATCCAAACACCGGCTGGTTTAAGTACAGCTGATGTTAGCGCGGTTTTTGCGAGTGCTGGTTACGAACACGCCGTTGTTCAACCAAGTGGCAATCAAGAAATGATTGTTCGTCTTGAATCTTTGGACGAAACAGCCCACCAAACCGTTTTGGCCGCCTTAAAAACCAAAGACGCCGGTCTGCAAGAATTAAAATTTGATTCTTTTGGTCCAGCTATTGGTTCTGAACTGCGAAAAAAGACAATTACCGGCATTGTTGTCGTTTTGATTCTTATTTGTCTTTACATTGCTTTTGCTTTCAGAAAAGTTTCCGAACCTATCGCTTCTTGGAAATACGGTGTCCTGACAATTTTAGCTGGTTTACACGACGTGATTGTGCCAATGGGTTTGTTTGCCATTCTCGGTCATTACCTGGGTTGGCAAGTTGATACAGCTTTCGTAGCCGCCGCTTTAACCATTCTTGGTTACTCAATTAACGACACCATCGTCGTTTTTGACCGCACCCGTGAAAATTTGACTCGTCAGGTTGGTAACGAAAATTTTGAGGAAACCGTTGATAAAAGTATTAAACAAACCATTACTCGTTCCATGTACACAACTCTAACAACCATGTTGGCTTTGGCCGGTATCTTTATTTTCGGCGGTGATACCACTCGTCCATTCTCACTCGCTTTGCTTGTCGGTATCGGTATCGGTGCCTACTCATCAGTCTTTATCGCCAGTCCGCTTTTGGTGACTTGGGAGTGGTTGAAGAAGAAGTAGGCGTTGATTGAAATTATTGAATTTTCGAATTATTTAATTATTTAGTTAAGGAAGTTTGTCGTTAGGATTTTGGTTGGTTGTAAAAAAGTAAAAATGTAAAAAGTAAAAGTCGTTGGTCGAAAGATCAGCGATTTTTTTGTTATTTTATTTGACTTTTTTCTGTTTTTTATGTTATCGTTTCGAATCATCTTTTGGTTGATGGCTTTCTGAAGGCAATTATTTGTGTTTAGAAAGCTGCCAATCGGGGTGTAAATCCTGAAATTTAAACTTGATCAGAAAAAAACTTGGGCGGCTTTCTGATCTAAATCGAACATAGAGGGTTCGAACATGAAAAAAGGCTTGTTTTCAATTCGGATGATGGTCGGTGGCGAGCCTGCTCGTGAATTCAGTTTCGATGGCCGTGATTTCTTCCTGGTCAAAGGTGGAACAGAATTCATCTTGGTCTGTAGAAACGCCAGCGATACTGATGCTGAGGCGTCGGTCTTCGTAGACGGACTCAGAACAACGAGCGGGAGAGGTTATACGGGATCTGATCTGCCCGTTGAAGGCAATAGGTGTATTTATGGTCATCTGGTTCCTTCTCGGGGTTCCGTGGAGGTTCTTGGGTACAAGTTGTGGGGCGCTCCAGGGAAAAATCCATTTCGTCTAGGTGGTATGCCTACACCAGTAGACGATAAGGTGGCGGACGATCCTCCTGACGTGGGAGGTATCGTAGTACGGTTTTTCTCCATTCGCCCTGTCGTTGCCATTCCTTCCACAACTCCTCCCAGCCGTCGAACCAAAAGAAGGCCTGTGCCACCCGATTCTTTTGAGCGAGACGAGCTCCTGGCCGAGTTCGTCGTTCGTTACGACAACGATGCTGGTTTCGTTGCCGCCGGTATTGTTGTTCCGCCTGTGACGGCCAGCTAAGATCCGGGGAGGAGTCTTGAGTTCCGTGCTTCTTGGTGCGGAATTTTTTTTATTTTCAATCCCATCGGCCATAGTCTACAAGCGAGGCCTTAATCCCTCATCCCAATCCAATCAATCCAAAAAAAACCACCACCACTTTTCCACAACCCCCTTCGTCCCCCTCAATCCCTTCGTCCCCCTCAATCCCATTCCGTGCTATAATACCAACCGATATGTTCCTCATTTCTACCGTAGCCTTTGCTACCGAGAAGGCTTATTTGCATGCTTTTCTAAATCAGCCGATTGATGTCGCGCTTTTGGAAATTATTTTGCTATTTGGTTGGATTCCTATCGCGGCCATTTTGCTCGATGGTTTCATGGAAATTTGGAAAGATTATAAGCAGGGCCTCTACCAAGGGAAACTTCGGTACAGTCTTTTGGCTATTGATGTGCCAAAAATGACCGAACAAAGTCCAAAAGCTTTGGAAAATTTTTTCGCTTCACTGCAAGGTGGTTTTTCCAATTTACTTTGGAAAGAAAAATGGTTTGATGGCAAGGTTTTGCCGCGTTTTAGTTTAGAAATTGCCTCAATCGATGGTTACATTCAATATTATATTCGTTGCGAAAATCGATTCCGCGATATGGTTGAAGCTGGCATTTATGCTCAGTACCCTGATGCCCAAATTGCCGAGGTGGAAGATTATCTGCAAATTATCCCGGCTCGTTATCCTGATCCGGAATGGGATATGTGGGGTACGGAATTTGTCATGAAAAAAGATCAGTATATGCCTTTTCGTACCTGGCCAGATTTTGAACACAGTATGTCGCAGGAACTTAAGGATCCACTAGCCGTACTTTTGGAACAAATGAGCCGTATGCGAATTGGCGAATGTTTCTTTTTTCAGCTTATGTTTACAGTGGTTGAACAAAAAACTTGGAAAGAGGAAGGTGGAAAATTTATTCAAAAAATTTATGGAATTAAGGATGCTAAAAAATCAAGCAGTGGAATTTTAACCGATCTAGCTTCTTTTCCCGGCGGTATGTTGGAAGAAGTGACCGGAGTTGGTCTTAATACCATGCTCGGTTTAGCCGCCCCGGCCGAAAAACCGAAAGACGAAGATCAGTGGAAAGCTTTTAAGATTACTCTCCGGGAAAAAGCTCAGGTTGAGGGCGTAACCAATAAAATTTCCAAAATCGGTTTTCCAACTAAAATTCGCATTGCTTATTTTGCTAAAAAAGGTGTTTACAGCAAAGGCACCCGTGTTCCAATTGTTAAAGGTTTTTTATTGCCCTTTAACCATCCTGATATGAACGAGTTTGGTATGTATAATCCGCAAATACCAAAATTTGATTATTTTTGGCAACGTTGGGGTTATAATCATCGTCAAACTCGGGTGGCTCAAGCTTTAAAAAATCGCAGTTTTAGCATGGGGGCGATTCCTAAGGTTATGTGCACCGAGGAGATGGCTACCCTTTGGCATTTTCCAACCATTACCATCAAAGCCCCACTTATCAAAAAAACCGAATCCCGGCGAGCCGAGCCACCGGTTTCTTTACCGATTGCTGGCGAGGACGTGCCACTTTATCGAGCTGTGCCAACGCCGGCTAAAAAGGAGGCCCCACCGGCTTCGTTACCGGTTGATGATGAAATTTCAACTCCAGGTTTTGTAATGAGCCCTGGTGGAATTGAAGACTTGGGTTGGGAAGGCGAAAAATTATCCGAACCAAACATCCAACTCGATTCACCATTTAATGTTCCGGAAGTTAAAAAACCATCAGTCCAGCCTCAATCAACCGTCGCGCCGATTAAAAAAATTCCCGACGCCTTACGCCTTCTTATTGATCCCGATGTAGAATTAGAAGATGTTAATTTGCCCCCACCGGCTCACGAAAAGGAACATGTTAGTGAAGGGGAGAGCGCGCCACCTAATTTACCTTTGTAAAAGTCTTGGAGCATGTAAAGTCACGGAGTCGTGGAGTTAAGGAAGATTATTTTTAGAATAAGAGTTTCCACCACTCCACCACTCCACCACTCCACCACTCCATCACTCCCTCACTCCACCTATGCCTGCCTACACCGATCACGATCACGAGCACGATGTAATTTACTTCGCGCGCACCAACTATCGCAATCAAATGCGCAAGTTTGGTATTAAAACTGACGATCGTCGTCGGCATACTTATGTGGTTGGTAAAACTGGTATGGGCAAAACCACTTTGCTCGAAAACATGATTTTGTCGGATATTTATTTGGGTCATGGTTGCGCTTATGTTGATCCACACGGTGACACGGCCGAAAAACTTACCAACTATATTCCCGAATGGCGGCAGAAGGACGTGGTTTATTTTTGTCCATCAGACGTGGATTTTCCCATGGGTTTTAATATTTTGGAATCTCATGATCCTAACACCAGACACGTTATCGCTTCTGGTTTAATGCAGGTTTTTAAAAAAATCTGGCCAGATGTTTGGAGTGCTCGTATGGAGCATATTTTAAATAACTGCATCATGACGCTGCTGGAAAATCCTGGTAACACGCTCATGGGTGTAAATCGTTTGCTGGTGGACCGAGATTTTCGGGTGCGCATGGTTTCCAATCTTCAGGATCCGGTGGTTAAAGCTTTTTGGATAACTGAATTTGAACAATGGGAACCAAAGTTTCGTACGGAAGCCATTGCCCCAATTCAAAACAAGGTTGGTCAATTTCTTTCCACGGCCATTGTTCGTAACATTGTGGCTCAAGTCAATTCAACTATTTTGCCACGAGAAATAATGGACTCGGGAAAAATTTTTATCGTCAACTTATCCAAAGGCCGAATTGGTGAAGACGCCATGAAACTTCTTGGTGGTATGTTAATCACCAAAATTCAGCTTTGCGCCATGGAACGAGTCGACATTCCAGAAATTGAACGTCGTGACTTTTATCTTTATATCGACGAATTTCAAAACTTTGCCACGGAAAGTTTTACTTCCATTTTGTCCGAAGCCCGAAAATACCGTTTGGCTTTGATTATGGCTCACCAGTATATTGAACAGTTGTCCGAAGAAGTTCGAGCGGCCGTTTTTGGTAACGTTGGCACAATTATTTTGTTTCGGGTTGGTTCACCGGACGCAGCTTTTTTGGAAACAGAATTTATGCCACGTTTTTTGCCCGAGGATTTAGTGAACTTGGCAAAATTTGAGGTTTATTTACGCCTCATGATTGATGGTGTGGCTTCCGAACCTTTTTCGGCTTTAACCTTGCCGCCAATTGTTCAAAAAACCGATTCAGCTGAATTTGTTATTCAAAATTCGCGAGCTCTTTATGCTCATCCGCGTGACCAGGTGGCTAAAGACATTATGACTTGGAGTGAAATGGAAGGTGGTGGCGTAGAAGTGAGCGAAAGTTCGGCTGCGGTTGAGAAACAGTTTGAAAAAGCCGAGGAACAAAGAAAAGCCGTAAAAAAATTTGGTAATAAACCCTTGTTTGAATACGATTGCACGCGTTGCAAAAAACACATGGTTTTGCCAGTCGAGCTGGATAAATCTCGGCCAATTTATTGCGAAGATTGTATCGAAATTGTCCGTGAAGAACGGAAAAAAGGCGGACCAGCCCCATCATCTCCATCGTCCGCTCCACGTGATAATTCTAGTGGTCGTCCACCAGAACCAAGAAAAATAATGCCAGCTCCACAGGTTAGGGAAGGTATTATCGTTACTAGAGAAACTTCAGAAACTGTTAGTTTGTCAGCTTTAAAACCAAAGGAAAACAAATTAGAGCCGCCAGCCGCTCCAGTTGCCCCGGCCGCCACTTTACCGGCTGTGCCACCAAGTATTGGTTTGGATTTTTTGGCTCAGGAATTTAAGCCGGTTCCACCAGTTCAAAATGTTCAACCTGTTCAAGCGGCGCCTTTGGTTCAGTCAGTTCAAAATGTCCAAAGTGGTCAAGTTGTTCAAGCGGCACCAGCAGTTCGGCCAGTTCAGCCGGCTCAACCGGTTCAAGGCGGTCAAGTTGTTCAAAATGTTAATCCTGTTCAACCAGCTCAGTCTAATCAAAACAACGAATCTCCAAACCCAAACAGAAGACGTCGAAGTCGCGGTGGTGGAGGCCGAGGCAATGACAGACCAAGCGGAGGCCCTCCAGTTTCGCCAAATCCACCAACACCACCAAGAGCGCCGCAACCAATGACACCTAAGTCAAAGGATGACGTGTTTCCGTGGTAATTTGGTTAAGGGGACGGAAGGGGGCGAAGGGGTTGCGGGGGATTTTTACGGTGGATAGGATCGGATTTATGTCTGAAAGGTTGTAGAGGTCCTAAAGGTATTGGTTTTGGTTGTTTGAATTGAAGTTAAAAAACCTATCCAACCAATCCTTTTAAACCCTTAACACCTCTCGGACCTTCGTCCTCACCAACCCAACCTAAAAACTCCCTGCAACCCCTTATTCCCCTTCAACCCCTCCAATATGCCATTAGACTACCCTCAACAAGAAGACCAAATCGTGGCCAGGCGGCATGAACCGCCGGCGGCTTTGGCGACTAAGGATAATATTCCGGCCGAAGAAATTTCTTTGTTTGGTCGGACTAATTTTAGCCAAGGTATTTCTATTAAGCGTTATGTTTTTGGTATCAAACGGAAAGATCGCACCCGCCATTTGTATGTAATTGGGAAAAGTGGCGTTGGTAAAACTAAACTTTTAGAACTTCTAATTCGTTCCGATGTTTTTTTTGGTCACGGTGTTTGTGTTATCGATCCGCATGGCGATTTGGTGCAAACAGTTTTGGATTTTATTCCCGAGGAAAGAATCAAAGATGTGGTTTTGATTAACCCAGGTGATCGAGAATTTCCCATTTCTTTTAATCCTATTTCAAATGTTGTCGAGGAGGACAGGTTTCCGGTGACTAACGAACTTATTGAAATTTTTAAAAAACAATTCGGTTCGGATTGGACGCCGCGCATCGAACACTTGCTGCGCATGACCACGCTCGCCATGATTGATTATCCGGGTGGCACCATCAATGGCATGATGTCGCTTCTTTCGAGTGGTCGTTTTCGCAGTAAAGTCATTGAGTATGTGAAAGACAGTGTGGTGCGTCGTTTTTGGGCGATTGAGTTTCCTGAATGGTCACAACGTTATGACGCCGAAGCCGTCTCGCCACTTTTGAATAAACTCGGACAACTTTTGGCTGATCCGCTCATGCGAAATATTTTTGGTCAGAAAGAAAATAAGATCGATTTTTATCGTTTCATGCAGGAACGAAAAATTGTTTTGGTTAACTTGTCGAAAGGTTTGCTTGGTGATGATGTCAGTGCTTTTTTTGGTGCAACTTTGATTACCAAAATCAAACAGTCCTCGATGAAGCGTATCAATCTGCCGGAGCACTTGCGCCAACCTTTTTATTTGTATGTTGATGAGTTCCAAAATATTGCCACCAAAACTTTTGAAAATCTTTTATCAGAATCGCGAAAATTCGGTATCGCGGTAACCGTCGCCAACCAAAATCTTTGTCAGCTCGAAACCAGTCTTAAAGCTTCGTTGTTCGGCAACGTCGCCTCAATCGTCACTTTCCAAATCGGTGCCGATGATGCCAAGATTTTGAAAGATGAGCTCGCCCCAGTTTTTGATATGCAAGACATTATCAACCTCGGGGCGCGCGAGATTTATGTAAAAATGACGATTGATGGTAAACGTTTCGACCCATTTTCCGCCGATGTTCTCGAAGTCACGCCGCCGAGGCACGAGTCGTTCTCGAATCAGATAATCGAAGAGTCACGAGGCGCTTACGCCAAAACCCGAACCGAAGTGACGGCCGAATTGGAACGTGGGGACGTGGAGATTAACGCACCGGCGGCTAGGGTAGAGGAGAGCGAAATAGTGGTATAAAATATTGAGGAGCGAGGAAATCGCTCCTTATTTGTAATTTTTTATATGGAAAATACACAAATTGCGTTATTTAAAAAGAAACAAATAAGAAAGATTTTATTTCAAAACGAGTGGTGGTTTTCGGTTATTGATGTAATTGAAGCGCTTACTGATAGTTCCCAACCTAGCAAATATTGGACGGCGATGAAAGCCAGAGTAAACAAAGATGAAAAATTTCAGTTATCTACAATTTGTAGACAACTGAAATTAGAGTCTTCTGATGGGAAAAAGTACGAAACCGATTGTGCCGATACCGAAGGAATTTTTCGTATTATTCAATCCATTCCATCCCCCAAAGCCGAACCATTTAAACGTTGGTTGGCCAAAGTCGGTTACGAAAGAGTTCAGGAAATAGAAAATCCCGAACTCGCCACTAAACGAACGCGAATGCTTTACAAACTCAAAGGTTACAGCGAAGATTGGATTGAAAAAAGAATGCGGGGAATTGCTATTCGCGAGGAATTGACTGACGAATGGAAAAAACGTGGGGTCCAAGAACAAAAAGATTATGAGATTTTAACGGCGGAGATTTCCAAAGCGACTTTTGGCGTGACGCCGAAAGAATACAAAAAACTTAAAGGTCTCAAACGAGAAAATTTACGTGACCACATGGATGATTTTGAATTAATTTTTTCCATGCTCGGTGAGCGTTCGACAACTGAAATCCATCGTTTGGAAAAATCAGCCGGCGTACCGAAACTGAAACAAGACGCCAATCGTGGTGGAAAAGTTGCCGGGATTGCCAGAAAGGAACTGGAGAAAGAATTGAAACATTCAGTGGTTTCGAAGGAAAATTTTTTGTTGAAAAAGAAAGTTAGGATGAATTTGAAATAAGACGATAAACGCATATAAGCGACGATCGTCGCTTATATGCTAACAGATTTTGTATGTCTAAAACTCCGAATTTCGATGAAAAAATAAAGAAAATCCTCGACTTACTCGTCCCAGGCGAGCGAATTTGCGCACTCACTGGCGAAAAGTGGCTAATGACCGATGAAGAGATTGGCTGGTATCGAAAATTCAACGTCCCGCCGTCAAAATTGGCCCCCGAGACCAGGCGGCGATTTTTATTTGGTTTTCCGGTCGGTTTGGCGGCTTGGTATAAACCGCAGGCTGAAACCGGTCAAAAAATATTGAGTTGTATTCATGGCGATAGTCCTTTTAAGGTTTTGCCAGATAAGGAATGGCTTGATCGAGATTTTTCTCAAACTCAACCGGTTTTAAAAAGTGAACAAAGTTTTTTTGAACAATTTAAAACTCTGGCTCACACTATTCCAGTGGCGGCGCGACGCGATGATGGTAGTAATATTAACACCTTGGGTTTTCATGTTCTTTTGTGCCAGGATTCCTATCTGATGTTTTGCAGTGGTTCAATGAAGCATTGTTTTAATTCGGCTTTTAGTTTTGATTGTGAAGAAAGTACCGAGGTTTTAAATTCGGTCGGTTGTTTTAATTCAGCCTATCTTAGTCGAGTTTTTAATTCTAATAATTGTATTTTTTCTTTGGAAAGTCGGGGCTGCGATCATTGTGCTTTTTTGTTTGACTGTCGAAATTGTCGTGATTGTTTTGGGGCGACCAATAAACGGAATAAACAATACGTATTTTTTAATGAGCAGTTAACCAAAGAAGAATATCAAGAAAGAATTTCTCAAATTGATTTAGCTTCATCGAATCAGTTTGAAAATCAAAAAAATAAATTTTGGGAATTATTAAAGACGGCGGTCTGGCCGGAAAATTTTAACACCGGTGATATCGATTCAAGTGGTGAGTATTTGGAAAACTGTGTGCGTTGTCATCATGAGTATAATAGTTCAAAAAGTACTGATGGATTTTTTTCTTCGATTTCATTTGAGTTTCACAATTCGGCTTTTTCTACACGAATAAGTTGGGGCAGCGATACTTATTATTCTTGTGATACTAATGAATCGAGTGATATTAAGTTTTGTTTTCGAGTCTGGCGCAGTCGAAAGATGGAATATTGTCTGGATTGTATGAACTCGGAAAACTGTTTTGGTTGTTTTGGTTTGAAGCGAAAACAATTTCATATTTTCAATGTGCCATATTCTGAAGAAGAGTACTGGCCGAAAGTTGATGAAATAAAATGTGCCATGCTGGAACGCGGGGAATATGGTGAGTTTTTTCCGGCTACTTTTTCAGCTGTCGGTTTCCAATTTTCTATGGGCGATGCTTTCTTTGGTTATAGTGCAGATGAATTAAAAAAAATGAACGCGCCAATGCTTGATCCAAACAGTGGTGCGGTTGTGGTTACCGATGAGACAAAAAATTCCGAGGTAATTTTTTCGGAGGTGTTACCAGATTCTTCACTTGATTCCAAAGTTGACGAATATGTCGGTCGACCAATTTTGGATCCTAAAATCGGTCGAAAATACAGTATCACTTCTGATGAACTGGCCTTGTATCGTCGTCTCCATTTACCTTTACCTCGCCAACATTTTTTAACCCGACTTTCAAATTTGATAAGAATGTCGAACTTTTCTGTTCCGGAATTGATTAAATGTTCTAATTATCAAAAAGACATCACTACTTATAAAAACGCCACTTTTTCCGAACGGAGAGTTTTTTGTTTGGCGTGTTATAATCAATTTCTTGAACAAAACAATTAAGAAACCAATATTTTCCGTGAGTTGCACCACTTTTTTTGATTAAATTCACGGTTTATCGACAGTTTTGCGTTAATTCTAAATATAAACCAGAAAAATTATTAAGACCATTTGCGGTGGATAATGGCCGATCGGTCATTGTTCACAGCAGACTTTTGGAACCCAATAGTGGCCGGTCGGTCACTTTACGGTTCTTCTCACCCATTGTTTTATGTCCAAAACTCCAAATTACGATGCAAAAATTAAAACCATCCTCGACTCGCTTATCCCAGGTGAGCGAATTTGCGCGCTCACGGGTGAAAAGTGGTTAATGACCGACGAGGAAATCGGTTGGTATAAAAAATTCAATGTGCCGCCGTCGAAAATCTGTCCAGATGTTCGCATAAATTTGATGAACGGTTTTAACACCGGCCTGGCGATTTTTTGGAAAAAAGATGTGAACGGTCATCTGGTTATTTCGGCTGTTCATCCTGATTCGCCGATTAATGTCATGAATGATGTGGATTGGTTCGTAACAAACATGGACGGCTTTGCTCACGTCCCAACAGACGATAAGCCGATTATGGAACAGTTGTGGAAAATGACTACTACCGTGCCTATCAATGCCACTCGTAACGATGGCGATACAAAAGGTTCGGTGGTGGTGGGTTCGTTTAAAGCGATGGATTGTTATTTGGTAAATGCGAATTTATCCAGACGTTGTTTTTATGGTTATGCTATTGTTGAATGTGAAGATTGTGTTGACGTTGTAAATACAACGGGTGCGATTCGTTCCGGATCATACGCAATTTAACCAATATCTCCATAAACCTTCCCAACCCGAAACAGGAAGAACTTCACATCTCTAACCCCTCGGACTAAAGCTCGAAAGCCTTTAAGTTTGGCATTGAATGACTCGGCTGAAGCGTTGGTACT
>JAZDHJ010000061.1:0-29380 GCA_043805995.1 Candidatus Uhrbacteria bacterium | reverse complement strand
ATAGTGAAATCTTACCAGAGCGTATCTCATAAGCCACCGGTCAGAATTTTACTATGTTTTTTGTTTTTCTGCGTTAAGGTCAAACCTTTTGAGTCCACTGGTCAAACCAGTGGTTTACCGGGTGGGGTGGACAATTAAATTCAGCGTTAGACAATTGTTCGCCATATCCTCCAAAACCTTCTGTTCTTTGTAAACTACTGGCTCTTGAAAACATAAAAAAATTAATAATTCCATTTTCCGGACGTTCGCAACAACGAATATCCGGCTATGGTTGGTCCGTCTTTTATCTTACCTGTCTTTATCATTTTCTCCAATTGCTGCGGTGTGACTTTTTTTGGGGTTACGAAACCACGAAAAGTTTACGAAACCACGAAATTGGAGCAGTTTTACAAATTTCCTCTAAAATACAGGACTGACAGAGTTTACAAAAAAGGTTAAATGGGTTACTTTATTTTTGCGATCTGGTCAGATAACCTTCGAACCGGTGCCGATTGGCGCCAACTGGAGAAAATCGTGTACAACTGGCTTAATACAATGAGTGGACGACGCTGGTGGTGGGCTGTTTTCGCGGTCAGTGCCGTGCTCAGCGTGGCCATTCCTGGCATTCTCCTGGTGCCAATCGTGGCGGTGTTCTTCTCCTTTTACCCCATCGGGGACATCGGGTACAGCAACTCGCCACACCTGGAGGCTTGGTCGTTCATGACCATCCCCTTACCCGATTTCGTCGCCAACAACGCCAACAACTTGTTTCTTTTCTTTCTCTTCCTCTTCCTCTTCCTCTTCCTCATCCCTGTCACCATCTTCTGTCACAATTCGTGATTCGTAACCTACGATTCCTCCAAAATTATTCGTTTACTAAAACCACCGCGTTCTTGTTTCTTTTTTTCTTTGATTTGTTTTATTTCTGCCCAATCGTAATTCTTTAACTCAACAATAACTTCAAGAACTTCCAGAACGTCAGCGATTTCTTCTGGTTTCGGTTCTAAAATTAACTCTTCGGCTTCTTCGGACAATTTGGCCAATAATTTTTGGTTGTATTCTTCCGCTTCAGCCACATGAAAAGAAACCTTTTGACCCTTGGCTTGAATATAATCCGGAATGTTGTCGCGGACAAGTTTATTGTAGAGCATAAAAAGGAAAATTACATTTTATAAAATTCCTCAAAAAATTTTCTGGTGGCTGGCCACAAAGACATAGCCTTTATTTCAGACAAAGTAAAAAATCCAAATCCGGAAATTTCTTCAGTGTCAATTTTCAATTCACCGCCAATTATTTCTGCCGACCACCAATAGGTTATTTGATCAGTAACGTCGCCGGCCGTCTCGGACAACTTCTGAACAGGCCGAATGTCCAAAGAAGTTTCTTCTTTAACTTCTCGAATCAAAGCAGTTGATTCGTCTTCACCAGATTCAAGATGACCACCAGGCGGATACCAGCAACCGGTAAACTCACCAAAATCTCGGCGAGATTTAACCAAAAAGAATTCAAACTCGCTATTTTCACGTTTTTTAGAAATTATACCAACAACAACTTTTTTCATAAGATACGTCAGCTAATCGTAAATGGAATGGTCGCCGATGGAATAAAAAGCAATAGTTCCGTCTTCCGAATATTTAAAAATTATTCTAAATTTAAAATTAATAGAAAAAGACCAAAAATTTTTCATTTGACCGGATAGTTTATGAGTCTTTAGATTTGAACAATGCGGATCATCAATAAATTGTTCAATTTTTTCTTTTGTTTCCGCACGCAAACTGATTGGAATTTTTTTCATCTCTCGCTCAAAACGTTTAGTAAAAACAACCTTCATAATTTATTTTGACCAAAAATCATCAACTGATTTTAAAACCTTAGCTTTACCGGAACGCACCTCGAGTTCTTCTTTTTCCAATTCTTTGGCCAAAATCGCCCCCTTCCATTCCCGTAAAAGAAAACGAAAAAATTCACTTTTGGAAGCAAAGTTTAAACGTTTAACCTCACGTTCAACCTCCTGGTTTAAAACACTGGGCAAGGAGATATTAACTATGTTACGCATATTGATATAATGTAATAATAATTGTTACAAAATAAATTTAACAAAAAACAAAAATTTCGTCAAGCCTTAAGAATTTATTTTTTCCCAATCATCTGAATCCACTCACAATGACCGGTTTTCTTCACGTCTACCCAAACAATTTCCAGACCGGCCTCGACAAAATATTTTCTTATTTCTTCCGGTCGATAGTAACTGAAGAATCTTTGGTATTCATAACCGATGTCATTATCGATTTTTATTTCTTCCTCCGATCGATTCGGCTTGATTCCCTTCACCGCCACATAAAAATAACCACCGGGTTTTAAAATTTTTGTCAGTTTTTTTATTAATTCCGGCGTCTCGATTTTTGGCACGTGCAGAAAAACTGCTTGGGCAAAAATGCCATCAAAAACTTTATGTAAATCTTCGGCCTGACGTACATCGAGAAGAAAAAAATCCGCTTCGGGGACTTCTCTTTTGGCAACACTAAGCATGCCTTCGGAAAAATCAATACCTGTAACTTGCAAACCTTTGTCCAGCAAATATTTTGCCTTACGGCCACCAGCACAACCAACGTCTAAAATCTCAGCTGCTCGAGAAAACAAAGAAGCAAAATAATCAGTTCCGCCAATCCACCAGTCAGATGACGAATTAGCCCGATGCCAGTCTTCGGCAATACGATTGTAAGTTTGTTGGGTGAGATCCATCGGATTGATATCGAGGGGAAAGGGGTTAGGGGATCCTCCTTCGCCGGGCTCCGGAAGGACAAGTGGGGATGGAAGCACATTTCTCTTTTTTATTTTTTTAGTGTTATTTGGTGACGAGTACATACTATTCAACTTGTTTTATGAGCTCAGCCAAAACCTTAAGTGGCATTCCGGAGGTGCTGTCTTTAGTTCCTTCAAACCGTTCGATGTAATTACAAAAAGGCGCTTCCTCATTCCGCATAGCGCCGGCGCAAGTCATGACTCGACCGATGGCAATAGCCTCATCAATAACTTCTTCGGAAAATGGTTTGAAATAAACTTTGGAAATCTCGATCTGCTCGGCTTGTTTTCCAGTCACAGAATTAGTCACCACCACGGCATTTACAGCGGTCATCGGATGTTTCAAATAACCTCTAATAAATAATCTGGCCTCGGCCTCGTCTCGAGGTTTCTCCAAAATCTGGCCATTGCAAACCACCACCTGATCGGCCGTGATTATCAAAGCCGGTTCGGTAACCTTAGACAAAACCGCTGCCGCCTTAGCCTTAGCCAAAGCCAAAACCAATTTCTCGGGCTCGTCATGACGAATAGTTTTTTCATCAACCTCAGCTGTAATAACTTCAAACTGATATCCAGCCTGTTCTAAAACCTCGCGTCGACTGCGGGAACCTGAACCAAGGATTAATTTCATAATTTTTATTCTAGTCAAAGAGGATAATTTATGAAGCTAGATGCGCCAAAACAAACTTTTTATATTCAGCCGGATCGCCTTTCAAAAAAACTTCTACTTGTTTCTCCCAGTCTTCCGTGTCCGGCAGCGAAATGGCCACAACCGGAAAATTCATTCGAGAAATTCCGGTTCGTAAATTTTCTCCTTTAGTTAGACAACCTTTAATGCAATCAAAAACGCCTGATGTTTCCAAAAGGCCACAATTATTTTTCTCGGCATATTCAAGCGCGAAGACAAGATTTGACCAGGTAATGACATCAAAATCAGTTTGTGCGGTGACGACCTGCGACAAAATCTGTCTAAATTCAGGTACGGCCGAGGCGGGAATAAAACCGCCACCGGCATAACTATCATTCAAAACCGGTGGTCTGACTATTTCGATATTTGGTAAAAATTCCGGAGCAACATCGTAAACACTTTTTATAAATGGTGCAAAATTATGTTCAAAATTTGGCAAATACTTAAGTGCTGTATCCTTACCCCACCAATAAGGATGAAGAAACCCAGCCAAAGCCGCGCAAGCCCAAGTTACCGAATCGAAATTCTTTACTTCTGGGGCTTCTTTGATTACGGTCAAAAAATAAACAAAAAATTTATCAAGATTCCCTTTATAATCGTCGCCGATTACCAAATCTTTAATTTTGTTAAACCCACCCTCGGAATTAATCGCTGGTCGAAAAATTAATTCACGCAATTCTTCTTCTTTGATCGGATGAAAAGTAACATCAAACATATTTATAAAATTATTTTTGAAATCTCTTTTTTGTTCCACTCCACAATCTCGTTCAAATCATCAACACCCGAAGGATAAAAAACCGGCTTCTTGTTTTCAATCGCCCAGGCAACTTCTCTTCGCGCTCCACGCGATTGCGACCAATCTGGTAAAGCCAACAAAGCATCACAACGACTCAAAAATTCCAAATCCAAATCATAATAGAAAGTCTCTGGTGCCACACTGCCTTTAGTGTGATGCAACGAGGTGTGCGAGTGCGGACAAAAAGCACCAATACCAAGATTACAAAGCGCCACCTGAAAAATTTCAGCCTTCCGAATATTGTTTTCAATAATCTCGGTTCCTTTGCCATCCCAGCCGGTGGTTAGGGGACCAGCGATAAAAACGAGTTTCATAATTAAAATAAAATCAAAAAACTCTCCCGTTCACTAAACATGGATCGATGGTGGCGATTTTCTCCAAATCAATTTCTCTAACGAATAAGTCAGCTCTTGAAACCAAATTAGCTGAAGCGCCTGGTGCACCTTCTTTTTGGATAACACTTTTTATTCCTTCGGCCTCGAGACGGCTTTTGACCAATTCGGCTTCTGGAGAAAAATCGAAGTGTTTAAGTAAAATCAATTTCATAAAATTTATAACCAGCCCAAATAATCCAAACCAAGATACCCAACATGAACATCGGACAATTGACCGGAACGTAAATGGTTGCGAAAATCTTCCAAAGACATTTCTGATACTTCAATAAATTCCGTTTCGTCTAATTCTTGTTCGGCAACTTTTTCGCAATCAGTGGCCACAAAGGCATAACGCCAGCCGGTTGAATAAGCACAACGTGGAATGGTGGCTAAAAATTTTATCGAACCCCCATAACCAGTTTCTTCTAATAATTCTCGATTAATAGCCGCCTCTGGCGATTCGTTAGTGTCAATTACTCCGCCAGGCAATTCAAAAAATATTTTCTCTGGCCCCGGACGAAATTGTTTGGTTAAAATAATTTTGTTTTCTTTGGTTATAGCCAAAACACTAGCCACATTACTTTCTTTTTTAATTTCAAAATCTTTCTTTTGACCGTTAGGTAAAGTAAAAGATTTGAGTAGAATTTTTCTGAAACCGTCACGAATAAGTTTTTCGTCATCTTTTTTCCAGAGCATAGTGTTTTGGATTAAGGGAACGGAAGGCCTCGCCTGTAGGCCAGGCTATGGCCGAAGGGGTTAAAGGGGTTGCAGGGGATTTTTAATTTTTAAATAATCTCAAAATCAATCATCTTCACGATTATCTCGGGGTTAACTCTGTCACCGTAATGTCCACGAAGAATTTTGTACATGTTTTCTAGGCTGCCATAATTTTCGTTGCCAACAAAATCCGCTTCGGTAACTTCCCCGAGTTTCTTTTCTTTGATAGCAGAAATTTTTCCCCGAGCAAATTCCTCCAAGGTTTCACGATTAACAAAAGACAACTCGTCGCCAAGCGAAAGATCTTTATCGTCAAAAAGCCGCCAGGTAGAAATTTTCTCACCGGACAAAATTGGCTGAACAAGACGTGGAACAAATTTTAAGGTTTTCATAGATTTAATGGACGAAAGGGCCGAGCCATCCTTCCTCTTTAAATAATTTCAAAATCAATAATCTTCGCTATGGTTTCCGAGGTAACTCGGTCACCATAATAACCTCGATATGTTTTATATCTCTCCTCGATACTTTCATAACATTCGTGACCAGAAAAATCATCATCGACCAGTTCCCCGAGTTTCTTTTCTTCAATGGCCGTAATTTTTGCTTTGGCAAATTCAACTAAAGTTTCCTTGTTTAACATAGAAATTTCATCACCAATCGAAAGATCTTTGTCATCAAAAAGCCGCCAAGTGGAAGTTTTCTCGCCAGACAAAACGAGCGGTACGAGATTAGGACGGAATTTTATGGTTTTCATAAGGTATTTTATTGTCATTCTGAACCCTAGTGACCTGTCCTCCCGTAGCTCGTCGCGAGCGAAGGAGGAAGCCCGAGCGAAGGAGGAAGGGTGGCCACGTGACCCAGAATAACAGATGATTTTATCTTATCACTTGTCTCTAAAAACAAAAACCCGCCAATTCACAGGAGTGAAAGGCGGGTTTTGTTAATCTTGAATCCTAATTGTCCTGAACAAATTTTTCTGTGTATAAGTCCTATTGACAAATATATCTGATTGGGTATATACTTCAAATTAATACGGAAGATCTTTTATTAATTTAGTCCTACGAAAATTTATGGAAGTGGTTTACTATTTTGATAAGGACTTAAACATATGCCCGGTCAAAAAATATCTTGAACGTTTCATCTCAAGCGAATCTGAAAAATCAAAAGAAAGCGATCGCAAAAATCGTATACTTGCGACCATAGATGAAAAAATACAATTTATAAAAGAAAATCCAAATAGTCGGGCGGCATTTTTAAGTCCATTGCACACTCACAATTTCGTCGAAATAAAAAGTAGAAAAGATAAAAATATTGTTATTAGAATTCTATACTTTTTCTACGATCATAAAATGATCCTCTTAAACGCCTTTGAAAAACCGGATAATTATGATACAAACAAAATTAAAAAAGAAATAGAAAAACATTATATAAAAACCGACTCATTTATTATAAAATTTAAAAATACACCGACTTATGAAAAATATAAATAACCGGCAAATAAATGTTGATCCCATTGCCGAGGCAAGAAAAAACAAAAAGTTTTCTTCATATTCTAAATCAGCAAGAATAGCTATAAGACTAGCGGTAGAAATTTACAAAAAAAGAACGGAAAAAAAATGGAGTCAAACCAAATTAGCAGAAGAAATAGGAACGACTCAAAAAGTCATTTCTAAAATAGAAAGTGGCGATGTAAATATTGGTATTGATTTATTAAAAAGACTTATTGACGGTCTAGCTCTAACAAACGACGACCTGGCCAATATTTTTGAAACATTTCGAACAATAACAATATCAGATTTTATTAATAAAGAAGCCAGTACGAAATGGTTAGAAGGCAACCAAAAATATAATTCTCAAAACCACCTGGTTTCTTCTATTTCATTGAAACAATAATATGAAAAAAAATAATATTAAATCAATCTGGTCAATCCTGTGTCAAGAATCCTCCATTGATGCTAACACAAATAATATTAGTCTTTTTAAAGTTTTAGAAGAAATAAAATTTGAACTTAAAACCGAAGAACTTGATAAATTAAAAAACGATCCAAATTTCGACCCAAAAAAACCATTTTTTTTACCGTTTACTTCACAACTAATTATCTTGTGGAAAAATTTAAGCACTAAAAAAGACTTTGAATTTCCGGTAAAAATATTACTCAAGGATCCGGATGGAAAAAAAAATCCAAGATATGACAAATAGTTTTGTATTTCAAGATGGTAGAGAAAGACTAAGAACGGTAATTTCTTTAAATGGGGTTCCTTTAACCAAACCTGGCGAATATGTTTATTCAATCATGATAAAACAAAATAAAAATGAAGATTTTGAAGAAATAGCAACAGTACCCATTAAAATAGATATTGATTTTAAAAAAAACGAAAAATAATAAATATCACGGGAACAAAAATAGACGAACAAAAATATTAATGTTCGTCTATTCTAAAACCAAAAAATAAAACAAATTTAAACCAACGGCCAAAACTGCAAAAATAATTCCAACAATTTTCCACGAAAATTCTGGGTACCACCAGTCGCCGATGGCAAGTTTGGCAGAATTGGAAAATGACAGAGAAAAAACTCCGGCGATCACAGTAATCAGAAGGACCTCGATTAACATATTTATGGTTTAAACAACTGCCTCAACTCGGCCATTTTTTTCGGATCAAGTTTGGCTTCGTAAATTTTTGAAGTGATTTCTTTTTCCACAAATTTTTTATCCAGCGCTATTTTCAAAAATTCTTCAAATTCAACCGGTTTAAGTTTTATTTTCTCGCCGGCGTCAAGATTCAGATCAGCAACTTTTTTGAGACCTTTGGCAACAAAAGTATAAATCACCCAATCAATTTTTGTGGCCGGGTGGCGAACGTCCCAAAGAACAAATCCCGAAGCCTCGTAACCACTCTCTTCAAGCAGCTCACGCTTGGCGGCAGCTAAGATATCTTCACCTTCATCAACCTGGCCACCGGTTGTGCCTATAAAAGGTTCCTTGCCCGGTTGTTCTTGTTCCGTAAGAACGATCCTTCCGTCGTCCATAACCGGGAAAACCACCACCGTGTCTGGTCGCTTTATTTTTTCAAAAGTTGTTTTTGTACCATCAAAAAGTTCCTGTTCCCACTGATAAACATCAAAAAGCACGCCGTCAAAAACCTTTTTGGCATGATCTGGAATTGGTTGTTTGGAAGGTGGGCGGATGATGGTCATAAATTTGTTCAAGTTGTTCAAAATGTTTAATTGTTCACCTATTCAAAATGAATGCATAAACCTTTATTGTCATCACTTAAACCCCTGGTACTTCTTGATTTTATTTCTGTATCCGTGGGAACTTATCTTAATTCCTTAAAGCCGAGTCTTAATAAAACCGATTTTACATCTTCTAATCTATCATCCTTAATCATAATATAATCTTTTGAGTAAGTGGATATAATTAGAATGTTCATATCTTCTTTAGCCACAGCTTGGCTGACGGTCGCTAAAAATCCTACGGCGTAGAATGGAACTGATACGTTAAGTGCAATCAACCGATAAAAATCTTTATTGCGTTCCACCAAGGCCAATTCGGAAAGATTTTCTTCTTTTGTTACTACTGTAATTTCGTCAGTATCCTTACTTACCATAAAATGGTTTTCTATATTTGAAACTTTCGAAACTTTAGCGTAAACAAACTTTCCTTCTTCAACCTTAAAAGTGCTATCTTTGATGGTTTTTTCTATTTCGCTGTTCATAAATCAATGTAAACAATTTGAAAACAAAAAATATCACTCTACTTCTATATGTTGTTCAGCATACCAGGCTGGAACACATGGGACAAAAATAGTTAAATTGCCATCAAAAAAATATTTTTCTCCTAGCTCAATAAGAATTAAATCCCCTTGGCACAATGCAACTTCCTGATTATCAATCACAATCCTTCCGGAGCCTTCAATCACATAACATAACTCTTTGCATTTTAAATTTACAACCCTTCCTTTATCTGGGTATCTACCAGTCAATTTCACAATAGCGCCGTTTATATCCTTATCTCCTAATGGATATTCAATCGCCGTACAGTTCTCGCTATTTTTAAACTTTTCTGTTTGATTTTCATGAATAATTTTCATAAATTTGTTCAAGTTGTTCAACATGGTTACACTGTTCAATGTTGGCTCAAACCACCCAAACCGATGTGAACAATTTGAACACTTGAACATTTTGAACCGCGCCAAACAACTACGCCCCGTGACACTTCTTATACTTCTTTCCGCTACCGCAAGGACACGGGTCATTCCGACCGATTCTTGGTTGGGTGGTTGAGCTGCTGACAGCTGTGTTATTTACAGCGGCGGTTGAAGCTCCAGCTTTGGTTGAAGTAATGGCCGCACCAGCGCGCTCGAACAAGGTTTTCCCTTGGAGGGTGGCTTGATGAGCCTGAACGGCGTGAACGGCGACTTTGAAAAATGATTGGGCAATTTCTTGGTTGATGGCGCCAAGGAGTTGATTGAACATGCGAAAGGCTTCTTTTTTGTATTCGACCAACGGATCGAGTTGACCGTAACCGCGCAAACCGATACCGGTGCGAAGTTCGGTCATGGCCGACAAGTGGTCGATCCACAAACGATCGATGGCCCGCAGAATAACGTTGCGCTCGAGTTCTTTGAGTTTACTCTTTTCGCCAATTTTCTCTTCAGTGATTTGATAAGCCTCACGAACCGCAGCAACGATTATTTCGATGAGTTGAGTCCGACCATTAGCCAAAGCTAATTTTTCTTTTGAACCACCAAGAGTGAAATCTTCAATTTGTTTGCGAGCACCTGGCGAAAGAGGAATCATGGTTTGCACGACTTCAAGAATTTCTTTTGGATTCCAATCACCGGATTTTTTACCACTCTCTTCCCCAGTATGAAACATGACTACTTGTTCGATTTCGTCTTCAATAATTTCCAAAAGTTTTTCCTTCAGAGCCTCAGGATTCTCACCTTCAAAAGCTTCGACGATTTCGCGACGACGACCATAAACCAATTCGCGGTGTTTATTTAAAACGTCGTCGTAGTCGATAAGATGTTTACGAATATCAAAATGATGGCCCTCAACCCGGTGCTGGGCTTTTTCGATCGACGAAGAAACCATACCGTTTTCGATCGGTTGATCGTCGGGAATACCCAAGCGATCCATCATGCCCCTAACTCGATCTGAACCAAAAATCCGCATCAAATCATCTTCCATGGAAACATAAAACTGAGTCATGCCAGGATCACCCTGACGACCGGCCCGACCACGAAGCTGATTATCAATGCGACGAGATTCGTGACGTTCGGTGCCGATGACAATGAGACCACCAAGATCTTTGACGGCCGTCGCCTCAACCTTATCTGGCGGATTGCCACCTAAAATAATGTCGACACCACGACCAGCCATGTTGGTAGCCAAGGTTACACCGCCGCGACGACCGGCTTGGGCGATGATTTCGGCTTCACGTTCGTGGTTTTTGGCGTTCAAAATATTGTGAGGCACGCCTTCACGGGTCAAGAGTTGGCTCAACATTTCATTTTTTTCAATCGAGATAGTGCCGAGCAAAACCGGTTGACCTTTTTCGTGCAAAGCTTTGACCTCGCGAGCTACGGCCATAAATTTTCCAGTCTCGTTTTTATAAACGCGATCAGATAAATCTTTACGCTCAGAAATTTTATTTGGCGGAATGGCCGTGACGTCTAAATCATAAATTTTACTAAACTCCTCAGCCTCGGTCGCAGCCGTACCAGTCATACCGGCCAGCTTGTAATACATTCTGAAATAATTTTGAAAAGTAATGGTAGCCAAGGTCTCACTCTCGCGCTGAATTTGAACGCCTTCCTTGGCTTCGATGGCCTGGTGCAGACCTTCAGAATAACGACGGCCCTCCATTAAACGACCAGTAAACTCGTCGACGATAATCACCTCATTATTTTTGACAACGTAATCGCGATCCAAACGATAAATGGCATGGGCTCGCAAGGCCTGCTCGGCGTGATGCGCTTCGGCACCAGTACCGGCATAAATATTTTCGATGCCTAAAGTTTTCTCAAGTTTGGCAATACCTTCAGCGGTCAAAGCCGCCGAACGCATTTTTTCGTCGATATTATAATCTTCGTTTTCTTTTAAGAACTTTACCGCGCCAGCAAACCGCATGTACATGTCATTAGATTCTTCGGCCGGGGCTGAGATGATGAGTGGGGTTCGCGCTTCGTCAATCAAAATTGAGTCAACTTCGTCGACAATAGCGTAATGCAAAGGCCGCTGAGCCATTTGATCCGAACGATAAACCATGTTGTCACGCAAAAAATCAAAACCGAATTCGTTGTTGGTGCCGTAGGTAATGTCAGCCTCGTAAGCCTCGCGACGTGTGCAAGGCCGAAGATAATCGGCGTGGACGCGAAAGGAACCGGTAGTGTCACGTTCCTTATCGTGCACCTCGGCATTTTCTTCTGTATGTTTAAAACTTGGATCGTAAATAAAAGCCTGATCGTGTTGAATACAACCGATTGATAATCCAAGGGCAAAATAAACCTGTCCCATCCAAACCGAGTCACGCCGCGCCAAATAATCGTTGACGGTAATAAGGTGAACCCCTTTGCCTTCAAGCGCATTCAAGTAAACAGCCGAAGTAGCCGTAAGAGTTTTGCCTTCACCAGTACCCATTTCCGCAATCTGCCCCATATGAAGAGCGATACCGCCCATAAGCTGAACATCGTAATGCCGTTGACCAAGCACTCGACCCGAAGCCTCGCGAGTAACGGCAAAAGCTTCTGGTAACAAATCATCAAGACTCTCACCTTTTTTAAAACGTTCACGAAATTCTAAAGTCTTAGCCTTTAAAGCTTCGTTGGATAATTCTTTAAAACCAGATTCAAAAGAATTAATAAGATCAACCTTTTTACGCAAGAGGTCAATCACCTTTTTATTAGGATCACCTAAAAACAAATTGAAGAGATTAGTCATAGTTTTCCTGAACAGTATGCGGGTTTTTAGCTAAAAAGGCAAGGGTAAAAAAAGACCCGGACTACCACGAGGTTTTGTCCGAGCTGGTTGAGAAGCAGTACAAGGCGAAGGCCAAGCTGCTGAAGAGGTAGATACAACCCAAAAATAAGTTGAGGGTGGTTTCTGAAACGTTTGGCCCAAGGTGACCAGATATCCCAAAAAAGAACATGGCCACTGAAACCGAGACCGCCATCAGTAGTACTGACATAACAACCGAAACCGTTGATTGGTTGTCTCTTACATAACGACGACATCTAGTCGACATAAATCGTTCCCTTGTTTTCTGAAGAAACAATAGCTTACGCCTAAAACACAAAAAAATCAATGGTCAACAAACGATCAGACTGTTTAGAAAAAATTGGCCGGTCAGGACGACCTGACCGGCTGGAGTCTGCTTCTAAATGGGTGGCTCGCGGGGGCGAGTGCCCACGAAGGCAAAGCGAAGATAAAGAGGCGGCTCGCGCGGCCTTTTTCCTACCATGGAACGACGCCGCCAGAAGCAACCCGGTTGCCTTCTTGGCCGGCCGTCGCGGTGGATTCGGATCGACGGTTCTTTTCCTTCTTTGAACTCTCTCTGCAACTCCGATATTACAGAGAGAAAAGTATGAAGCGGTCTCACATATTTCGCAAGTAAGATCGCACAAACACAGAAGACAAAAAGCAAAACAATCTCTGTCATTACTTCATCCTCTAAAAAGAAACTGAGGAAAACAGATTATCACAGACAAGAAAAAAAGTCCAAGACTGACAAAAATTTTGATTAAAAAAATCGAATCTTTGTGGATTCGATTTTTTTAATTTAATTGCTATTTTATCGCTCCGATTTCTCTCAAAGCCCGATAAAATTCTTTCACGGCTGATCGAGCTTGGCCTTTTTGCAAATTAAGGGTTGTTTCGTGAGCCAGTTGGTTTCTGATTTTGTGGGCCCACCAGACTTTTTTGAGACGATAATATTTATGAGAAGCGAATTTTAGACGTTCGGCAAAGGTGGTGCCGGGCATGGACAAGGATTTTAAAACTTCGTCGAGAATTTTATCAGCTTCCATGACCGCCAAACGTAAGGAAACCAACTCACCGGATTTCATTAAATTATCTACGACTTGCCAACGACGTTCAACGTCTTGTCTCGAAAGTTCGCTTCTTCGTCGCCAGAATAAACGTCTGAAAGCCAGACGAAGCCAATCGAAAATAAAAACGATCACGACGATGATGGCAACAACCGCAAAAACCGCGAACAAAACGGGAAATAATTTTTCTAAGTCGATGGTTAAGACCATAACTTTTTACTTTCTCTCCACCTGACAAACAAAAGTTTTTAAATACGCCGCCTCGGGAAAATAAACTGACAATGGGTGATCCGGAGCCTGTCTTATGGTTTGTAAAATCGAAAGATTGATTTCATTCTGCACTGAAGCACGACGTAGAGTGAAAGCAAAATCTTCTTCATTAAAATAATGAGAACAGCTTGAAGTAACAAAAACTCCACCATCTTTCACCAAACGCATAGCGGCTCGATTCACAAAATGATAAGCCTTCTTCCCTTCCTCGATATCGCGACGAGATTTAATAAGCGCTGGTGGGTCAACAATAACCATATCGTATTCAGCTTCCTTATGTTCACCCAACCAAGCAAAAGCATCCGCATTCTCGGTGGTCATTTTGGTAGCCACGATTTTATTCAATTTGGAATTCTTAGCAATCATTTCCAAAGCTTCAGCCGAACCGTCAATATTATGAACCGACAAAGCTCCACCCATAACCGCCGCCACCGAAGCCGCGCCAGTGTAAGAAAAAATATTCAAAACCTTACGGCCATCAGCCAAAATCTGGATGACAGTTCGGGTATCTCGCTGGTCAAAGAAAAAACCGGTCTTTTGTCCATTAGCAATGTCAGCAACAAACTTAAGACCATTTTCCTTAAAATTCACTTCTGTCACTTCCTCGCCAAATCGCAAACCAATCTCATCCTCAAGCTTTTCTTCACGCCGAGAAGGCATGTCGCTCCTTTCGTAAATTGAGCGCGGATCAAAAACTTCCTCAAGGGCCTCGACAATTTCTTTGCGCAAAGCATCCAGGCCAGCCGTCGAAATTTGAAAAACCAAAACATCATCAAAACGGTCGACAATTAAACCTGGCAAGCCATCTGATTCACCAAAAGCCACGCGATAACCAGTCGTGTCCGTACCTTTACCAAAACCCAAAAGTTGGCGTTTCTCATCAGCCGCTTGCAAACGCTCGACAAACCAAGCTTTGTTTATAGCTTGACCGGTAAAATCCAAAACTCGAACGGCGATTGATGAGGTAGCCGAAAAAGTTCCGGTGCCCAAAACCCGACCGGTTGGATCTTCCACCTGAATTAAGGAACCGTGCGTTACGTTTTCGTCCATGGAAACAATCGCCCCGGAAAAAATCCAAGGATGACGATAAATTACATTGGCCGCTTTTTTGGGATCGAGAACAATTTTAGGATACATAACCGTCTTCTTTTAACAGGCCTAGGGCCTTAATAGTTATTCTTTGTTTACCAGTTTGATAAATTGTATCAGCCAAAGCCAAACTTTGATTAAAATTGGTCCAGCGATATTCGTCGAACTCCGTTTCGGCTAAATCAACCAATGTTTGATCGGCTGCCACCACTACGAAAAAATATTTTTTACCTTTCATGAAAACTTCTTCCCCAGCATCGGTTTGCAAACTTATGTTGCCTTGCTTGACCGAAGGAAATTCCATTTGATCTTCGTAAAAAACATTTATTTCTTTGGTGACGCCGCCCATAAAAGTCTCACCAAGTTCTTCGGTCATTTCCCTTCTGAAAGCCTGGGCCAAAGTTTCCTGATTATTTATGCCACCTTGAGGAAATTGCCAAAGCTCGTGGGCTTTTTTAAAAACAAAAAGAATTTTCCCCTCGTTAACAAAGCAGCCGACCACTTGTGGTCGGAGGCCTTGTTTCCGGACTTCATCAAAATCCTGAGGTGTGAATTGCATAATTAGACCTTGTCTGGCCGAGGTTCGCGATTGGCTTCAATCATTTTGTCTTTCAAATCAGCTACCTGGCGGCGAAGATCATCTTTGGCTAAATCAATAGCTTCGTACAAATCTTCAGCTTCGATTCTGACTCGCAGCAAATCGCCTGGTACGGTCAAGTTTATTTCGGCGAAAAAGAAAGGTCCTTTGTTATGATGAAGTGTGGTTTTACCAAGTTCAACATCAACCGTCGGTTCTGGCCGAAAATCACCCATAAGCTTTTCGACCATTTCCAGCTTTTCTTTAACATAAGCCTCGATCGCCTCGGTCATTTCCATATTGCTCGCTTTGATAGCCGTAATTTGCATAAGTAGAAAAATTAATGATGATAGTTTTAGTTTAGCCTGAAATCGAGTTATTGACAAATGAAAGGAAAAGGTGTAAGAAATCCCTGGCATTCAACAAGAAAGGAACGCCAAATGGCCAGCGAAGACACTATCGAAAGGGTGAGGGAGATCGTCTCCAGAAATTTTGGGGTAGCGCTATACAAAATCTACCCGGAGACTTCTCTAGTTGACGATCTCAACGCCGATGAGATTGATGTTACTGAGCTATTGGCAGACATCAAGAAGGAATTCGACTTCAAGGTTCCCGGTCCCGGGAATGAAGCTGGACATGGACGACTAGCGACGATCATCGACTTCGCCGATTACGTCGATAACCACCTCTAGTCAACAGCGTTAACCGAACGTCGCCACCCTACCCGCCAGCCTTCCGGCGGGTGTTTTTATTATCTAATTGACAAATGGAAGGAAAAGATGTAATAAATCCTCGGCCCTCAACAAGAAAGGAACGCCAAATGCCCAGCGAAGAAACCGTTCAGAAGGTCAAGACTCTCATCTCCGAAAACCTCGGCGTGCGTCTCGAAGAGATCCGCCTCGATTCCTCCTTCATCGAAGACCTCGGTGCCGATAGCCTCGACATCATCGAGCTCGTGATGGCCGTCGAGAAGGCGTTCGACATCGAGATCCCCGACGAGGACGCCGAAAAGATCAACACCGTCCAGGACGCCATCCACTACATCGAGAGTCACCTCTAGCCGACGACGTCGACGAACACGTCGCTACCCTGCCCGCCAGCCTTCCTGACGGGTGTTTTTTTAAACATTGTTCTCTTTTTTTCTTCATGTTTGGGAAATTCTGCATTAGTTGAATTTTCTCTATACCTGTAATGAAACCAACCGTTGAGAACAACGTTTTAAAAACCAACATACTCCACCTCTTCCTCCAACTGAATACCAAAACGATCCCGAGCCTTCATTTTAACCAAAGCAATCAACTGAACCACGTCACTGGCTGTGGCACTCTCGACGTTCTCGATAAAGTTGGCGTGCTTTTCACTTATTTTCGCCCCACCAATTTGTTTGCCTTTCAAATCCATTTGATCAATAAGCCAACCAGCGGAAATGATTTTCTTTGCCAACATTTCATTGGGAATATCCGTTTCATTTTTCAGACGATCAAATTCGTCATTTTTGACGACGTAATTTTTGAAAACGCAACCGGCCGTGCCGCCAGCTGGTGGTTGGCTGGCCAAACGTTTGGCCAAAAGTTCGTCCATTTTTGATTTGATGGTTGCAGAATCACCTGGGACGAGTTCAAAAGCGGCTGACAAAATTATTTCTTGGCGATTTTGTTTAACCAAAGAATTACGATAATTAAAATTCATTTCTGAGCCGGCAACTTCCTCGATCTTTCCATCACGCAATAATTTTACATTTTTGATTAAATTTCCCGTCTCACAACCAAAACAACCGGCATTGCCACGAACCGCGCCGCCAATTGTGCCAGGCAACGTAATCATCCACTCCAAACCGGAAAGATTATTTTCCAGGGCCGCACGAGAAACCAGAGAAACTGGTGCACCAGCTTCGGCTGTTAATAAATTTCCTTCGACTTTAATTTCACGTAAAGCCGGACGAATTACCAAACCGGCAAAACCAGAATCGTTTACCAAAACATTCGAACCACCACCAAGAATCAAAAATTTAACTCCAGATATTTCAGCTACCCGAACAGCCGATTGAATCTCTTCGGCCCTCTTAGCTTCAACCAACCAACGCGCCGGTCCGCCAATCCGCCAGGTGGTGTGTTTGGCCAGCGACTCGTTTTCTTTGAGACGATCGGAGAAAATTGTTTTTAGTTCGGTAGTGATGTCAGACATAAATTATTTTTCTAAAGGCAAAAAATTTTCACCGGTTATCACGCTTTTACCAATTTTTTCTTCTAAAGCTAGCCGTGCGTCTTTGGCAATTTTCCACCTTTTTTGGCCGGAATTTTATTTTCTGCCAAACCTTCGGTTTTTTCGGTTTCAGCAATTCGCCTGGTTGAAAGTTCAGCCAAGGCCGAAAAAAGCAATTCTTCTTCGCTCATGTGATCTCGCAAATTCTGGGTTTTCAAACCCTTCAAATTTTTATGACCTTTGATCGACAAATCACTCCATTCTTCATGAATAATATTAGTTAAAACAGCAAACTCATCACCTTGTTTAACTCCGTGTTCGCTCCAATAATCAGTTAATTTATTTCTGGTTTCCTGACCGAACATGCGTTGCTGGATCCATTTTTCACTTCGGCCTAATCTTTGCCAATAATCTCGAGAACGATTCAAGGCTTTTTCCGGATCGGTCATTTCTTGCATTCTTTCGTAACCAACTTTGGCTAACCAAAGTTTGATGGGTTCGGCTTTTTTGGAAGGAACAGATTGAACAAGGCGAAGAATTGTTTCAACGTTGGCTGCATCTGTTTCTCGCATCTTTCCATCTTGAGCCAACATTTTCAACCGGTGACATTTTGTCACCGATTCATTTCCTTCATTTTTCAACCTTTCAGCAAGTTTATTCCAATATTTTCTAGCTATTAGAAAATTTGTTTGATCGGTAAGCGCCGCAACAATGTCAATAACTGAAAAAAACCAAGTCTCAGTCTTTTCATCGTAAAAACGCCGAATCTTAAAATTTTCAAAAACAGCTAGCGAGTTTTGATTTTTATTGTTCATACCTTATTTCAAATAACGTCGCAAAAAATCTTCGCGGTCAATATGGCTGGCGACGACCGGTCTGGTTTCAGTAGAAAAATGTCTTCGTGTCATTTCTTCACCGATCGGGCCGTCGATGGTAAAACCAGCCGCTTTAAAAAACTCTGGTTTTTGAGCTACGATCCAAGAAGTGGCTGTGACTTTTTTAACTTTTTTAAATTCCGGTTTTTCCAATTCTTTAGCCAACTTTTCCAAATCATCATTAAACAAAGAAATAATTTCTTTTGGACCAAAAGTTCGAGCCGAACCTAAATGGATATGAGCCAAATTATCATCGGCGCCAAAATAAATAATTTCGTTAAGTGGAATAAAACCGTGAGCCCTGGCTTCAACCAAACCAACTTTCACCTCGTATTCTCGAGCATCGAAATTTCTATCCAAAAAATCTATTAACAAATCTTGAAATTTATTTAAAAATTTTTGTTCATCAAGAGAGGTATCTTCGCAAATTTCTTGGACTTCTGATGGAAACTGTCTGAGGGCCTCACCCAACCTGGGCAAAGAGGCCTCGACAATTTTCTGAACAAAAGCCGCTCGATTTTCCGAATCAGTTAATAATTTAGCAAACGAAGCCTGAAGTTCTTTACCGGAAAAAACTCGACGAAAAGTCCGAAAACCTCGTCTTTCTGCCGGAGCTACAAATTCAGCCCCTGTTTCAGATCGAACATCTTCTGTCATAAAACAGAACCTTGAACACTGGTAATTTTCCTCGCCAATGAATCGACATCGCCAGCGCCTTGAATAATCAAAACATCACCCGGTTGAACCAGCTCGTGCAAAAGTTTTTCGGCGGTGCTCAGATTTTCGGCGTAGACAATTTCTTTGGTTGGATATTTTTCTTTTATAGCCTTAACTAAATCTTGTGATGAAATATTAAGATCATCGGTTCGGCCAGCCACAGCAAAAATCTCCGGGATAATCAAAACATCAGCTCCAGTGAACGAGTCAACAAAATCGTTGAACAGAGTTTTTGTGCGCTCATGTTGATGTGGCTGAAAACACAGGACCAGACGACGGTCGGGAAAAAATTCGCGAGCTGCCTCGAGTGTGCCTTTGATGGCGGTTGGGTGATGGCCATAATCCGAAAAAACATCGGCGTCTTTAAATTTTCCGACCCGTTCAAAACGTCGCCAGACACCAAAAAATTTTTCGAGTCCGGCTTGAACGGCACCAAAAGGCACTAGAACCGATAATGCGGTGACCGCAGCAGCCATGGCGTTCATGACGTTAAAACTACCTGGGATCTGCAAAACAATGTCGCCGAGATGGTTGTTGTCCTGCCACAATTCAAAAGTCTGCTGACCCAAACCAGAAATTCGATTGATGGCGCGGTACTCACCGTTCTCGATGCCGAACGAGGTGCTATTTTTATAAACCAACTCACGACAAGATTCGTCGTCAGCATTAAAAATCACCCGACCGATTTCCGGTACTTTGTCGACAAATTTTTGAAAAGCTTCTTTGATGTGAGCCAGATCACGATAATAATCCAAATGGTCTTCCTCGATATTGGTGATCACTGCGAACTCTGGTTGAAGATGCAAAAAATGTTCGCGATATTCGCAAGCTTCGACTACGAGCCAAGACCCGCCCTTGCCGACTCGCATGTTACCATGTTTGAAAGATGGAACTTTTGTTCCGACAATCACCGTCGGATCAAAACCGGCTTCAACTAAAATCAAACCGAGCATGGCGGTAGTTGTACTCTTACCATTTGTCCCAGCCACGGCGATGGTTCGAAATTCTTTTGTGAGTTCGCCAAGCGCTTCGGGATACGACATTTCAACAATTCCGCGTTCGCGAGCCAACACTCGTTCCGGATTATCCACTGGAACCGCCGGCGAATAAATAATCAAATCACAATCAGTCGGCACATTCTCGGCCGCCTGCCCAATAAAAATTCTCCTGCCATCAAACTCCAATTCCTTTGTAATATCTGAAACCACCAAATCAGACCCAGAAACCTCGGCTCCTCGACGCGACAAAAGTTTGGCCAGCGCTGAAACACCAATACCACCAATGCCGATGATGTGAATTTTTTTAAATGACTGCAACATATGAAATTGCGAATTTAAACCCTCCTACGCCCGCGACGAGCTACGGATGGACACGGCGAATATACGAATATAAAATTGTCGCAAAATCGATTTTTATCGATTACAAACAACCCAATGGCGATAATTCGAATATTCTTATATTCGCCAAGATTCGCAATTCATTATTAAAACTAACACAATTTTTACAAAAATAGAAGACCCCGGGCTCTCGAGTGGAGAGCCGCGGGGTCTGGAGCGTTTGCTTTCCCCTCGCCTGCAAATTTTCGTCGATCTCCGTTGGATTGACGAATCTTTACAGTTGGTGACCAGCCAGGTGGGGTGAGTCTTCTTCTCCTTGTGGGCCGTTGCGTTGGCCCGGTCGGTTGTCGAGGCACCGCCGCGAGGTTGATGGTGCGGGCAGGCCTCTTGTTCTGAATCGGGGAGGATCCTTGTTGGACTTTTTTTCTCCGCGTCCTGCAGATTCTAGTCGGTCTCCTTAGAACGACAAGTCTCTACAACTGGTGACTAGCCAGTCCCTAATTTGCCAAATTAGGCGCGGTTCTGGTCGCTTTCTCCTTTTCGTCGATGGGGGGGGCGTCTTTGATGACCAGGGAAACGACTCCCGGAGAATGTCGGACAACAGCCTGTCTCCGAGAATCAAAGGATCTCAAATTTTCCCCTCGCCTGCAAATTTTCGTCGATCTCCGTTGGATTGACGAATCTTTACAGTTGGTGACCAGCCAGGTGGAGGAAGTCTTTTCTCCTTTTTTGGGCACGCGGTGCCCGTCACAGTCGTGGGCGGTTCGGAAAGAACAAGAAAGCAACTTACACTATTCTAAAAATCCTGTCAAGGGTTCCCGATCGATGGTGAGTTCTATACTCAATGCACCACAAAAAAATGCTAATTTTAGTTAAAAAAAGACCTCGCTTTCACAAGGTCGCAGACGTAGATGTCTCCTCTTCCCAACAGTCTTCACGGTTCAGGATTTTCTTCCAACCATTTTTTGAGTAGAGTCCTCAATGGCTCATCTTCTGGTGCTGTGTGTTCAGCCAGCCACTTCCTTATCCGTTTCCACCTGGTATGTTCGGCCAAGTATCTCTCGGCCCAGCCTGCTTCATAATGCTCGGCCAAAAAATCCCTGACCCAGACTTCTTCGCGGTGCTCGGCCAAGAATATCGCAGCCCATTCCTCTTGATGGTTCGCAAGGATGTATTTCCTCGATTTTTCTACTCGTTTTTTTGCAACCCACTCAAACACCGCCTCGAGGCTGGGAAAAACATCGTCTGGAGCGATCTCATAACCCATACCATCAGCCTGCCCACTGAAGTAACCGGTTACTCGATCCTCGTCAACTTCTACGAGTCCTGTGGATTTACTATCTTCTGCGTCGTAGAAAAAATACTGTCGGCCCGGCGTTTTGAAATCGGCACCGTGTGGCGAAACCGCGATCACCAGGAAAAAACCTTCACTGAGGCGGATGATTTGGAAAGTAGACGTAGACATGGTTGTCTCCTTTTTGTCAGGAACGAAATGAACGGAAAACTATTATGCTTTTAACATAATTCAAATCGTAAGTCAACTGTCTCTATCTCTTTTGAAACCGATAATAAAAATGTTTGGCGATTTCGGTCAGAACAAAATACAATAACACCAAACTGATTATCATAAACAAAGCCGAGTTGGTTGGTTGAACAAAGTGGAATAAATTGCGGCCGATGGCGGTGAATGGGACGACAATGGCGATGATTACGCCAGTCAGGGTCAAGAAAGATAAAATTGGCGCCGGGGCCTTGGCTTTGTAGAATGGCTTCTTGGTGCGGATAGACATAGTCAACGCCAGCTCGGTCAGCACACTTGCAATAAACCAATTGGTCCACAAAACTTCTGGTGAGATGCGCGAAAAAAGCGCGAAGAAAATGAAATCGAAAACGGTGCTGATTAAACCAAGAGCTACGGCCACATAAGCAACTTCTTTAACACTGTAATGACGCGGGCGTTTCAATTCATCAGGATCAACTGAATCCATGGCAATGGCGATCATAGGAAAATCGGAAAGTAGGTTGAGAAGCAAAATCTGAATCGGCAACATTGGCAAATAATTAACGAGTAGCGTGGCCGAAGCGACAGCGACGAAATTTCCAAAGTTCGAGATCAGAGTTGATTTGATGTACTTAACGGTATTAGCAAAAACTTCGCGGCCTTCTTTGATACCAGAAATAATGACCTCCAAACCATGTTCGAGTAAAACCAAATCCGCCGCCTCACGCGCAATATCGGCGGCACCGTCGACAACCAAGCCGACGTCGGCGACTTTGAGAGCTGGGGCATCATTTATGCCATCGCCCAAAAATCCGACTTCGAATTTTTTTTGCAAAGTTTGGATGATTAAAAATTTTTGTTCCGGTGTGACTCGAGCAAAAACATTTTCATTTTCCGCCACCCTTAAACGTTCAGCTTCAGATAATTTTAACCAATCTTCACCTATTACCACGGCATTAGAAGATTTTATCAAACCAATTTCATAACCAACCGCTCCAGCCACCTCAGGGCCATCGCCAGACAAAATCTTAACTCGCAAGCCAAGCCTTTCGCTTTCAGCAATGGCCGCTTTGGCTGTGGCTTTAATTGGATCGTCAAAAGAAATGAGGCCAAGAAAAACCAAACCACCAGCTTCTGGCGAAACATCGGATTTAATTTTTTCTTTGGTGGCCAAAGCTAAAACCCGCCGACCTTTCTTCCCTTCCTGTTCAACGGTTTTCATTACCTGAACTTCATCTTTTTTAGAAATTTTACAAAACGGTAAAATTCCTTCCGGTGCACCACGAACAATTAAAATTTTATTTTTATCTTCGTTGACCACCACACTATTCCAACGCTTTACCGGATCGAAAGGCCTTTCGTATTCCCGAATCATTTGGCAAGCTTTATCGCATTGGGCTTTAGAAAAACCATTTAAAAGCGCGCCGTCAAAATTGGAACGCAAAGGCGAAACTTTAAAATCAACCTCTGCCGAAGCCAAACCGGCATACCAAAGACACTTTTCTTGATCGTCAGAAAAAATTTCAGCCACAGCCATTTTATTTTCTGTAACTGTACCGGTTTTGTCCGTACACAAAATATCAATACTTCCCAAGTCCTCGATAGCTGATAATCGTTTGGCGACAACTTTCTTTTTGGCCAGGCGAAGAGCACCACGAGACAATGTCATGGTGGTAACAACTGGCAGAGCTTCAGGGATAACCGAGACGGCCAAGGCTACAGAGAAAATCAAAAGTTCGGCGATGTCTGTATCAAAACCTTTGATTAAAACGTTGGCAATAAAAACAATGGCCAAAGTTACTAAAATGACTCGCAGAATAAAAGAGCTGAACTCGGCAATGCCTTTTTGAAAAGTGCCTTGTGAATCAGTTCCAGCCGTCATTTTGGCAATTTTACCAAACTCGGCATTGGCACCGGTGGCAAAAACCAAGCCAACACCTCGACCGGATGAAACCAGAGTGCCACAAAAACCAATATTTTTGGCGGCAAAAAAATCTTTAGCCCCTTCTTTTAAAGATTCACTATTTTTCTCCACCACCACCGACTCACCAGTCAACACTGATTCATCAACCTGCAAATTTTCCGTCTCTAGCCAACGCAAATCCACCTGAATCCGATCGCCGGTTCTGACAATGACAATATCGCCGGGCACCAAATCGCGGCTATCAACCAAAAATTCCTGGCCACCGCGACGAACTACTGTTTTCGAAGAAACGAATTTTTTCAAAAGCGAAACCGCTTTTTCAGAATGATATTCCTGACAAAAACCGATGAGCACATCGATGGCCACAAAAAGTCCGATCATTAAAGCGTCGGTTTTTTCACCCAAAAACGAAGCTAAAATAGCCGCGGCGATTAGAAGATATAAAAACGGCGATTTAAATTGACGCACCAAAATATGCCACCAACTTAAAGTGGCCGAATGGACTTCGTTTCGACCCAAATCTTTTAAACGTTTAGCCGCCTCAGCATCTGACAAACCGTCTTCAGAAGATTTTATTTTTTTATATAAAACCTCGACGGCTTGTGACGAAAAGAGGGCTAAAGGTTTTTGTTCCATACAATTTTCAAAAAAATAATTGCGATTATTGATTATTATATTCCACCGAAGAAATTTAATCCACGTTTATCGGTAACGGCTCACCTAAATATTTTGGCGAAGCGTGCGTCCAAACGTCCAAAACTGCTTTAACTCTGGCAAAATATTCGCGAAAAACAAAATAACTCATTTTTATATAAGTCTGCTTGTCGGCCGTCACTCCAGTAATATCCAAACCCGCAGCTCGGCCGAGATAAATCGCTCGGGGCAGATGAAATTCCTGAGTAACCACCACAGCTGAATCGACTTGAAAAACTTCGCGAGCCCGAACCATGGTGTCATAAGTATCAAAACCGGCATGGTCGAGAACAATATCATCAGCCGGAATTCCCTGATCAAACAAATACTGTCCCATAGTTTCAACTTCATTATAATTGACTTGCCCATGATCACCGGAAAGCAAAAACTTTTTTATCTTCCCGACCTCGTATAAATCAACCGCCGTCGATAATCGATCGGCCAAAATATCCGAAGGCTTGCCCGAGGACAAAACACTAGCTCCAGGCACAATGACCACCGAAGCGCTTGGCGAGTCAACTACAGAAAATATTTTTCCTTCAGCTGATTTTAAAACAATTAATTGAGCCGAGAAAAATAAAATTGTCGTCGCGGTTACAGCAATTGAGAAAAATTTTAAAACGATTTTTAATTTGTCTTGAACCATGATCGTAATGATTAAATGATTACAATGATTTTGGGTTGGGGTGGTAGTCTGAACTAGGATTTTTAGGATTATCCCGCCGACAGCGGCTTTTGACGGGATCCCGCCAAAGTCCTACGACGGCGGGAAAGGATTTACATGATTTTTGGATTGGGTTTAATTTCATGAACCAATCAACCGACCAGTTAAGGGCGAGAGCCTCTCGCCCCTACGGTAAGAAAATCCCCTGCAACCCCTTTAACCCCTTCCGCCCCTTTCAACAACATGTTACCATAAAATTGTTCCGGATGCGGTACTGTTTTGGGCTAATTTGACTCATGGGTTTGGAACTATTATTGCTTTGGCGATAATACGAGAACCCCGCGTACCCTTCGTTTCGAAGGAATCTGTTCGTTTCTCTTGCCTTTGGCTTTAAAACTAAACGCAAAAGACACGATCTCGGCCAATTCACGTTCTGCGTGAAGGCACCGACTATTTTATGAGCCAAATCAGGCCTCATCCGGACGCAAAAAAATCACCAGATTTATTTCTGATGATTTTTTTAATCGAATTGTTTAAAGGAACTCCACCCCAACCTTTCCTCCTCTTTCCACCCCCTCGGCCATAGCCTACGGGCGAGGCCTTTAATTCCCTTCGAAGACCCTGAGCCGAGTCGTCTTTCGATTCCTCAAGGCGACCCTGAGGCGACTCGAAGGAGTCGAAGGGTTCCTTCCCTTCTCCTCCCAATTCTAATAATCTCTAAGTTTAATAATCATCGGATGGGCCTGAATCTTCTCGAGAGCTTTGGCTTCAATCTGACGGATACGTTCGCGAGTGACATCGAATTCACGACCGACTTCTTCCAAAGTATGCGAGACGCCATCGGTAAGACCGAAACGCATTTCTAGAATTTTTTGTTCGCGAGGTGTCAAATCTTTCATCGCCTCGTGGACATAAGTTCGTAAAAGCTCACGGCCGGCTGCACGATCCGGAGAAATGTTTTTTACGTCTTCGATGAAATCTTCGAGTTTGGAATCCTCGTCATCATCACCAACCGAAGTTTCGAGCGAGACCGTATCCTGTGAAATTTTGATGATGTGGCGGATCTTATCAACCGGTTCGTCCATTTCCTGGGCGATTTCTTCTGGCAATGGTTCACGACCCAAATCCTGAATCAAACGACGTTCGATTTGTTGGAAACGGTTGATGGTCTCGACCATGTGGACCGGGATACGAATAGTTCGAGATTGGTCAGCTAAAGCACGAGTGATGGCCTGACGAATCCACCAAGTGGCGTAAGTGGAAAATTTAAAACCTTTGCGATATTCAAATTTTTTCACGGCTCGGAATAAACCAATGTTACCTTCTTGAATCAAATCAAGAAGAGACAATTGTTTACCGACAAATTTTTTAGCGATGGAAACGACTAGACGCAAGTTAGCTTCGATGAGGCGACGTTCGGCTTCATGATCGTTCCGTTCCTTGCGTTTGGCCAAAGCCACTTCTTCCTCACCGGTGAGCAAAGGAATTTTTCCGATTTCTCGGAGATACATTTGGATGGAATCTTGGGTAAGGTCGGAAAAATTGATTTGAGCTGAAGCCACCCGATCATTAGTCATGCGAATGGAACCCATGGCGGCTTCCTGATCCTTGCGATTGCCAAGAATACCTTCCTTCATCTCGATAAGATGGATACCGGTACGTTCAAGCTCGTCTAAAAACTCCTCGTAAGCATCAAGGTAATCCTCGACCTCTGGAAAAACCGAAAGAGCCTCGTTCTCGGTAATAAAACCGCGATTTTGACCACGATGAAAAAGCGAAGTGATTTCCGCTTGGGTTGGTGGCTTGGCCCGAACATAACGTTCGACAATTTTTGGCACCGGCTTAACTGGTTTTTTTGCCGACTTAATTGGCGCCACCACTTTCTTTTTTGCGGGTTCAACTTTTTTGACCGGTTTTTTAAACGGCTTCTTAACCGGATTTTTTTTGGCTTTGGAAATTGGTTTCTTGTTTGGCATAACTTAACGAAAATCCCAAATTACAAATACCAAATTCCAAACTTTGGAAATTGATTTTTGGAAATTGGAAATTTTAAAAAAATTCGTAAATAAAACCAATGTCACTCATAACTAACGAATTTCTTGGAATTCGCGCATGAGTTTTGACACGGTTTCTTTATCACCCCGAGATTCGGCTCGGCGTATTTCGGCCTGGATGGCTCTTCGACGGTTATCGCGAAGTCCGCCTTCCAGGATCTTAAGTTGCGCGTCGAGTTCCTTGCGGATTTGCTCCGCCGGTTGCCCGTTCGCGAGTGTTTCGCCTTGCATACCAAGTCGAATGATCGAAGGTGTAAGGGCCGGTTGCCCCATAGTTTTGGCCACCCCGAGAACCCATTCAAAATATGATGGGCTTGACGCTGGTAAAAATCGATCGTAAGTATACCCGGAATTAAGAAAAGTGTAAAGTTCGCCAATTTCGCCGTCTGGAACGATCTCTGGCCGCAAGCGTGACCAATCTTCAACCTGAAGTTTAGGTACATGCAAAAACAAGCCAAAAACCAATTCAGCCGCCAACGAAAGCTGATTTTTGACAGTTTTTTCTTTAATCGGAGACGGTAAAGGCTGTACCGAAGTCGCAATTTTATTTGTTTGAGCCGGTGTATTAATGGAGCCAACAGCTTCCCGCAAAACTTTAATATCTGTTCGCAACAAATCGGCGACATTTTGCAACCAATGTTCCCTTTCAATACCATTTGGGATTATCGCCAGCTCGGGTAAAAGCGTGTCACCGATTTTTCTCTTCACATCCACTTGAGACAAATCCTGGCCTCGAGTCGCTCGTTCTATAAGATACTCCATGACGGGAATAGTTTTGGTCACCGCCGTTCGCCAAAGCTCAGGATTTTTTTGTACCGCTTCATCTGGATCCTTACCGGCCTCGGGTGGCAGAAGTGCGACTTTAATTTGAAAACCTCTTTGCCGAGCCAAACGAATACCGCGCTGAGCGGCATTGAAACCCGCGGCATCCTGATCAAAAGAAAAAATCAAAGTGTCAGTAAGACGTTTAAGCGTATCAAGTTGCGATTCAGTTAAAGCCGTGCCCGATGAAGCCACGACATTTTCGATTCCGGCTTTATGCGAAGCGACGACATCAAGATTACCTTCGACAATGATTACCGCCTTCTCGAGTTTGATAGCGCGTTTAGCTAAATCAAGACCAAAAAGTAAATCGCTCTTATGATAAATCGGCGTCTCTGGCGAATTCAAATATTTAGGACCAGCATCATCGCCCGCCCCGGGCATAACTCGACCAGTAAAAGCCACCACTTGGCCACGAACGTCGCGAAGAGGAATCATTAAACGATTTCGGAAACGATCGATGTAACCGGAACCGGAGCGCCGTGGCAAAAGTAAACCGGCTCGCTCAGCATCTTTTTCCGGAATAACTTTTTTATTCAAAAGTCCAACCAAAGTATCCCAAGCTTCTGGTACAAAACCCAAACCGAATTTCTCGATAAGGTCTGATGTGATACCGCGACGCCCGACATAATCTCGAGCCTCGGCCGCCGCCGGCGATTCAGCTAAGATTTTTTTATAACAAGCAGCCGCAAATTCATTAACGCGAATCAAACGATCATTCTCATTTGTTTGAGCTGATGAGTAGCGAGGGATCTCGACATTAACGCGCTTAGCCAAAGTTCGCAGCGCCTCGGGAAACTCCACGCCCTCCATTTGCATGATAAAAGAAAAAATATCGCCACCGACACCGCAACCGAAGCAATGCCAAATCTGCTTTTCCCGCGAAACATAAAACGATGGAGATTTCTCCATATGAAAAGGACAAACAGTCTTAAAACTCCCGCCCCCAGCCGGTTTGAGTTGGAGCGACTCACCAACCAAATCGACAATATCGATACGGCTTTTGACTTCATCTTTAGCGTCCATATTTATCTTTAGTTTGCCTGTAAAAATCGATTTTAGCAAGAAATTTAATGACAAATGTAATAATAAGGGTAATGGGGCTGTTGTCACTCAACAAAAATGTCACATATTGTCGTTCAGCAAACGTGTCATATAGGCGGTAATGGCAACCATGAGCCAGAAACACTGTCAACGAGTATTCAGGCCTTTACAGAGGCTGTTTTGAAGCTAAATTCAAGCTC